>JBGAQM010000126.1:0-15390 GCA_044220735.1 Urbifossiella sp.
CCCCGCCCGACCGCCCGCCCCGCCGGCGCCCCGCTGGTTCCCCCCGCCATGACCCGCCGAGCCTTCACGCTCATCGAACTGTTGGTCGTCATTGCCATCATCGCGGTCCTGATCGGCCTGCTGCTGCCGGCCGTGCAGAAGGTCCGCGAGGCGGCCGCCCGCAGCGCCTGCACCAACAACCTGAAGCAGGTCGCGCTGGCCGCCCACAACTACGACGCCACCGCCGGCGTGTTCGCGCCCGGGGCGCTGAACCAGATGGCGCCGACCGGGACGTACACGTCGGCGAGCGTGGCGACGCACCAGGGCGCCGGCACGCTGCCGCACCTCCTCGCCTACGTCGAGCAGGGCAACGTGGCGACGGCGTTCGCCAGCGGCGTGCCTTCGGACTACCTGTCGCCGAAGAAGCAGTACTCGCACGTGCTGTGGAACGCCGGCCCGGCGACCGCCGCGCAGACGCGCATCAAGACCTTCATCTGCCCCTCGGACGGCGACGTCGAGAGCGCCCCGAACGCGGCCTGGCCGGTGGTGGACGTGGCCGGCACGTCGGCCCGGCTGTCGCGGTGGTACTTCGGCCCGCCGTACGGCGCGGCCCTGGGGAAGACGAGCTACCTGGCCGTGGGCGGGTACGCCGACGCGGTCATGCCGCAGTACGCCGGCGTGTTCACCAACCGCTCGACCGCCGCGCTCGGGCAGGTGACCGCGGCCGACGGCACGAGCAACACGCTGATGTTCGGCGAGGCGCTGGGCGACCCGGAGACGGGCGCCCGCCAGTACGCCTGGAGCTGGGCGCTGGCCGGCCCGCTGCCGACGGCGTGGGGCGGCATCCCGGCCGCGACCGACCCGAACGGCTGGAACGGGTTCGGCGGCAAGCACCCCGGCGTGGTCCTGTTCGCCATGGGCGACGGGGCCGTGCGGGCGGCCCGCAAGTACGTCACCGGCGGCACGCCGTACACGACGATGGTTTACCTGTCCGGCTGGAAGGACGGGGTGAACGTGGACCCGTCCGCCCTCCTGAACTAACCCCGAGAGCCCGCCATGACACGCCTCGCCCTCCTCCTCGCGCTCGCCGCCGCCGCCGGGGCCGCCGCCGGGTGCGGCCCCACCCAGGCCCAGTCGCCGGCCGCCCCGCTGCCGCCGATGCAGGGGAAGGCCGCCCCGGTCGGCGCGGCGCACGACGCCGGCGCGATGAAGGCGCTGCCGCCGCGGTCGTAGTCGCTCACGGCACCTCGACCACGACCGCCGGCGGCGTCACCGCGCCGCCGGCCGGCCGCACCGGCGGGTCGGCCGGGTTCGCCCGGCGGTACTCCAGCCGCGCCGACCCGGTCACCGCCGCGTACGACAGCACGCCGCCGCTCGACAGCGTCACCGTCACGCGGGTCTTCGCCCCGCCGATCGGCTGCCCGAACGTCACCGCCCGCCCGCTCACGTCCACCACCGACCCGCCCTCGACCGGCCCGCGCACCGTCACCGTCCCGCCCGCCGTCCGCGCGACGAGGCGCGACGCGCCGTCGATCGGCCCCTCCACCACGACTTCGGCGGCGTCGAGCTGCGAGGCGTCGAGGACGGCCCCGGCCGTCAGCCGGGGCACGACGAGCCGGTTCACCTTGCCGCCGAGGACGAGGTGCCCGCCGGGCCGCACCAGCGACCGCGTCTCGCCGTCGGGGTTGTCGAGGACCATCGGCGCCGGCCCGGTCGGGCGGAACGGGTTGGGCTTGTCCTTCGCCGTCGGCGCGGTTGGCGGCACGACCAGCGGCGGCGGCGGCGCCTTGGGTGCGGGCGTCGGCGGCGGCGCCGGCTCGTCCGCGGGCGGCGCCGCGGCGACGGCGTCGGCGTCCGGCGTGGGACCCGGCCGGGACTGCCAGCCGAGGACGGCGCCGGCCCCGGCCGCGAACCCGAGCGCGAGGCCGAGCACCAGCCCGACGCCGAAGCGCGGCCCCGCCGCGGCCGGTGGTGCGGGAGGCGGTGCGGCCGGCTCCGGGTCCGGGGGCGGGAGGTCGTCGGCAACCGGGGGGCTGCCGTCGGACCCACAGAGGGGGCACGGCGTGGAGGCGAGGAGCTCGTCGGCCCGCGGCAGCCCGCACGAGGGGCAGTTGGTCATCGGCATCGGCGAGGCTCCGGGCCGGCGGGCGGAAGCCGGCCCCGTCAGTGTGACAGGTCGCCGCCCGCACCTCAAGGCGCCGCGTTTCGCCGCTTGCGGCGTAGCGGCCGCGGCCGCGACGCCGCGGGCGGCGGGTCAGTCGTCCCCCCACAGCCACCGCAGCAGCGCGTGTTGGCAGTCGTAGTCGGGCACGATGACGTCCGCGCCTGCGGCGGCGAGGCGGTCGCGCTTCCCCGGATGCACCCCGCTCTCGCCCGGCTCGGCGCTCGCCACGCCGACCATCACCCCGCCCACGCGCTTCACCTCCTGCGTCTCGACGACCCCGTCGCCGAAGCCGAGTAGTTCGTCGCCGTCGAGGTCGAGGTCGCGGAGGACGTCGGCCGCGACGCGGCCCTTCGAGAACGTCGGGTCGGACGGGTCGGGGGCGTAGACGTGCCGGCCGAACGGCGCCAGCACGTCGAGCAGGGCGCCCTCGTACAGCACGGCGTCGCGGTCGGTGCCGCTGGCGAGGAACAGCGGCACGCCGCGGGTTTGAAGGTGTTCGAGGACGGCGTGGGCGTTCGGCACCACCCAGGTAGCCGGCCGCGCGACGCCGCGCTCGAGCACGTCCCACCGCTGCCGCACGACGCGCATCAGCCGGTCGAGGTAGTCGGCGAGGTACACGTCGGCCGCGTCCGGGGTGCCGCCGCGGGCCCGAACCTCGACGGCGAAGCGGGCCATCTGCACGACCGTGGGGAGGCCGTTCAGCTCCATCACGAACCGCTCGACGAGCCCCCACAACTCGTCGGCCGGCTCGCGGGCCAACCCCAGCCCGTTCAACCGCTCGACCATCATGCCGACCATGACGCGCGGCCAGCCCTCGCGGATGAGCGACAGGGTGCCGTCGAAGTCGAACAGGGCGGCGCGGAACGGCCCGCGGCGGACGCGCGGGTTCAGGACCTCGAACGGCAGCGGCATGTGTTCCCCCGCGGACGGCCGGGGTATCATAGCTTTCCCACCGACTCCCACTCGCCGGGCCGCTCGCATGATCCGCCGCGCCGTCCCCCTTGCCGGCCTCCTCGCCCTCGCCGCCGGCATGCTCGCCGTCCGCACCGACGCCCCGGCCGCGGATCATCCGATTCCGGCGCCGCTCGCCGCGCCGCCGCCGACGCGCTTCGAGTGCCGCTGGGCCGACACGCCGGTCACCCTCGACGGCAAGGCCGACGACCCCGCCTGGGCGCACGCGCAACCGATCGACACGTTCCACCTGCCGTGGCTGAAGGAGAAGGCGCGGATGGCCCGCACCTTCACGAAGGCGAAGCTCCTGTGGGACCGCGAATACCTGTACTTCTTCGCCGAGATGGAGGACACCGACCTCCGCGCCAAGGTGAAGGACCACGACGGCGACACGTGGGACGACGACGTGTTCGAGCTGTTCTTCCGCCCCGACCGCGCGAAGACCGGCTACTACGAGTTCCAGGTGAACGCCCTCAACACCAAGTTCGACGCCTTCTTCCCGCGGCTGAACTTCGACGACTTTCAGAAGCAGAAGAAGGCCGGCGACTTCCACATCGACTCGCGGGTGAAACTCGACGGCCCGCTGAACGCGGCGAAGGCCGGCGGGGCGAAGGGGTGGGCGGTCGAGGGGCGCATCCCGTGGACCGACTTCCTCAAGACCGGCGGCCGGCCCGCGCCCGGCGAGAGCTGGGCGTTCAACCTGTGCCGGTACGACTACCACGACGGCTGGACCGGCCCCGAGTTGTCGTGCGTGGCCCCGATCCGCGAGAAGAAGCTGAGCGCCTTCTTCCACCAGACCGACGACTTCGCCGACCTCAAGTTCGTCGGCCCCGACGCCCGCACGTCGGCGCAGCCGGTGGGGCTCGAAGCGCTGCCGCCGCTGACGACCAGCACCGTCGTCGGCTTCCCCGACCCGCCGCCGCCGTACCGCGCGACGCGCGCCATCGCCGACTACCGCCCCGGCTACCCGATCCAGGTGAAGCCCGTCCCCGGCACCGACCAGATGCTGCTGCTGACGCAGCCGCGGAGCTACGGCCCGACGGCGCTGTGGCGCTTCACGCACCGCCCCGGCGCCACCGACAAGGACGCCGTGAAGCTCCTCGACACGCCGCACGAGGGCACGGCGACGGACTTCACCTTCCACCCGAAGTTCGCCGAGAACGGCTACGTGTACGTCGGCTGGAACGGCGGCGCGAAGGGGACGAAGAAGAAGTGCCACGTCACTCGCTACACGATGCAGACGAAGGCGCCATTCGGGCTCGACGCCGCGAGCGCCACGACGATCATCGACTGGGAGTCCGACGGGCACAACGGGCTGGCGATGTGTTTCGGCAACGACGGCATGTTCTACGTGACCAGCGGCGACGGCACGTCCGACTCCGACACCCACGACGTGGGCCAGAAGACGGACAGCATCCTGGCGAAGCTGCTGCGCATCGACGTGGACCGCCCCGCGGCCGGGAAGCAGTACGGCGTGCCGGCCGACAACCCGTACGTGAACGACCCGCGGTTCGTGCCGGAAACATGGGCCTACGGGATGCGCAACCCGTGGCGCATCACCTGCGACCCGGTGAGCGGCCAAATCTGGCTCGGCCAGAACGGGCAGGACCTGTGGGAGTACGCGCATCTGGTGCGGAAGGGCGACAACTACGGCTGGAGCGTGACGGAGGGGAGCCACCCGTTCTTCAAGGAGCGGAAGGCCGGGCCGACGCCGGTGACGCCGCCCACGGTCGAGCACTCGCACGCCGAGGCGCGGTCGCTGACCGGCGGCGTCGTGTACCGCGGCACGAAGCTGCCGGAACTGGTGGGCGCGTACATCTACGGCGACTACAGCACTGGCCACATCTGGGCGGTGAAGCACGACGGCACGCGCGTCCTGTGGCACAAGAAGATCGCCATCACGACGATGAAGATCACCGCGTTCGCGCTCGACGCGCACGGCGAGCTGCTGATCTGCGACCACGCCGCGGACGGGCAGGGCGGGTTCTTCACGCTCGAACCGAACCCCGCGCCGGCGGACACGGGCTTCCCGCGCACGCTGTCCGCGAGCGGGCTGTTCGCGTCGGTCCGCGACCACACGATGGCCCCGGGCGTGCTGCCGTATTCCGTTAACGCGCCGTTCTGGTCCGACGGGCTGTTCAAGGTGCGCTACCTCGCGCTACCGGGTGGCACGGGCGTCACCTACAAGGGGAACCGCGGCTGGGGATTCCCCGACGGCACGGTGTTGGTCAAGAGCTTCGCCATCGAGCACAGCGACCGCGGGCCGACCACGCGCCAGTGGGTGGAAACGCGGTTCCTGACGCGGCAGGGCGGCGAGTGGTACGGCTACAGCTACGAGTGGAACGCCGAGGGGACCGACGCGACGCTGGTCGGCCCCGCCGGCCGCGACCGCGATTTCATGCGGCGGTCGGTGACCGGCGGGGAGATGGTGTCGTGGCACTACCCCAGCCGGGCCGAGTGCATGGTGTGCCACAGCCGGGCGCAGGAGTACGTGCTCGGCCTTTGCACGTCGCAGCTGAACCGCACCCACGACTACGGCGGCGGCAAGACGGAGAACCAGGTGCGCGCCTTCGAGCGACTCGGCCTGTTCCGCCACGACTGGGCCGGCGAGGCGAAGGGCCGCGTGAAGGGCGCCGACAACGGCCAGCAGCCGAACCAGCGCGAGTCGCGGTCGTCGGCGCTGTTCACGCGCTTCCCGACCGACATGAAGGCGCTGGTGGACCCCTACGACGCGAAGCAACCGCTGGACGCGCGGGCGCGGTCGTGGCTGCACGTGAACTGCTCGTCGTGCCACGTCGAGGCCGGCGGCGGGAACGCGGCGATGGAGTTGGAGTTCACCCGCGAGCTGGACAAGATGCGGATTCTGGACACGAAGCCGCTGCACCAGGCGTTCGACCTGCCGGACGCGAAGCTGGTGGTGCCGGGCCACCCGGAGCGGAGCGTGCTGGTGCATCGGCTCGGGACGCGCGGCCCGGGTCAGATGCCGCCGCTGGCAAGCACGAAGGTGGACGAGCGCGGCGCGGCGCTGATGCGCGAGTGGGTGCGGTCGCTGAAGTGACCGGCGAGGCGGGGGTGTCAGCCCCCGGATTCTTGAGCCCGGAGGGCGACGGCGTGTAGCCCCGGGTGGAACCCGGGGCGGGCGTCGGGCGGAGTTCGTGATGCTCCACTGTTCGTGACACTGCCGAGGCCGCCCCGGGTTCCACCCGGGGCTACACGCCGTCGCCCTCCGGGCTCAAGCCCCGAGCCGAGAATCCGGGGGCTGACGCCCCCGCCTCGCCTACGAGTTCAGCGGCAGCCCCGCGTACGCCATCCGGGCCGCCTCGCCGACGGCTTCACTCAGCGTCGGGTGGCCGTGGGTGCAGCGGGCGATGTCCTCAGCGCTGCCGTGGTACTCCATCACCGTCACGCACTCGGCGATCAGGTCGCTCGCCCGCGGCCCCAGGATGTGAACCCCCAACACCCGGTCCGTCTTCTCGTCGGCGATGACCTTCACAAACCCGTCCGGCTCGTCCATCGCCTTCGCCCGGCCCGTCGCCGCGAACTTGAACCGGCCCACCTTGTACGGCTTCCCCGCCGCCTTCACCTGCTCCTCCGTCTGGCCCACACTTGCTACCTCGGGCCAGATGTAGATGACGGCCGGGATGGCGTCGTAATTGATGTGAGGCTTCATCCCCGCCATCCGCTCGACGCACACGACGCCCTCCTCGCTCGCCTTGTGGGCGAGCATCGGGCCGGCGATCAGGTCACCGAGCGCGTACACGCCGGGGACGTTCGTGCGGAACGACTCGTCCACGGGAATCTGCCGCGTCTTGGGGTCGAACGTCACGCCGGCTTCTTCGAGCCCGAGCCCCGCGGTGAGCGGCCGCCGGCCGACCGCCACCAGCACCCGATCGCCCTCGAACGTCAGTTCCTTGCCGTCCTTCGCCTGCGCCGTCACGGTCACGGCGTCGCCCTTGATGCTCGCGCCGGTCACCTTCGTGTCGAGGTGGAACTCCATCCCCTGCTTCTTGAGGAGCTTGAACACCTCGGCCGCGATCTCACCGTCGCTAATCGCCAATATCCGCGGCAGGAATTCGACGACCGTCACCTTCGCGCCGAGCCGCTTCCACACCGAGCCGAGTTCGAGCCCGATATAACCACCACCCACCACGATGAGGTGCTTGGGCACCGGGTTGAAGTTCAGCGCCTCCGTCGAGCTGACGACGTGCTTGCCGTCGTACTTGAGGAACGGCAACTCGACGCTCTCGCTACCCGTCGCCAGCAGCACGTTCTTCGCCTTCAGCGTGGTCGTCTTGCCGTCCTCGCCGGTCACCTCGACGGCGTTCCCCTTCAGCAGCTTCGCGGCGCCGTAGACCGGCGTGACGCCGTACTTCTTGAACAGGAAGGCGACGCCGCCGGTGAGTTCCTTGACGACCTTGTCCTTGCGGGCGAGCATCGTCGGCAGGTCGAGCTCGACGCCGCTCACCTTCACGCCGTGGCGGGCGAGCTTGTGCAGCGCCGCCTCGTAGTGCTCGGAACTGTCGAGCAGCGCCTTGCTGGGGATGCAGCCGACGTTCAGGCAGGTGCCGCCGAGCGCCTTCCCGGCCCGCTTCTCGACGCACGCCACCTTCATCTTCAGCTGCGCGGCGCGGATCGCGGCCGTGTACCCGCCCGGTCCGGCGCCGATCACCACCAGGTCGTACTCGTCCGCCATGAACGCGCTCCCGAGAATGGCCGCAAAAAGGCACGGTCGTAGCTCAGCGCCAGGTACATCATCGGGCGGATCACCACCGCGTCGTTCACCGCCACCGGCCGCTTCATGATGCTGTGCATCCCCAGGATTGCCACCTGCGGCGGGTTCAGGATCGGCGTGCTCATCATCGACCCGAACGTGCCGCCGTTCGTGATCGTGAACGTGCCGCCCTCCAGGTCCGTCACGCTGATCTTGCCGTCGCGCGCCTTCTTCGCCAGCTCGCCGATCCGCTTCTCGATGTCGGCGAACCCGAGCCCGTCGGCGCCGCGCAGCACCGGCACCATCAGCCCCTTCTCGGTGCTGACCGCGACGCCGATGTCGTAGAAGTGTTGCTGCACCACGTCGTTCCCGTCGATGCGGGCGTTGACGAGGGGGAACGCCTTCAGCGCCTCGACCGCCGCCTTCACGAACACCGACATGAAGCCGAGTTTGGCGCCGTGCTTCTTCTCGAACCGCTCGTTGTACCTCGCCCGCAGCTCCTGGATGGCGGTCATGTCCGCCTCGTTGAACGTCGTCAGCGTGGCGGTCGTGTTCTGCGACGCGAGCAGCCGCTCGGCGATCCGCTTGCGGATCGGCGACATCGGCTGACGGGTCGAGCGCGACCCCGGGGTTGGCGTGGGCGCCGCGGGCTTCGGTGGTGGTGCGGCGCCGTTCGCGGGCTTCTTCGGCGCTTCGGTATGCGCGATCACGTCGCCCTTCGTGACGCGGCCGCCGGGGCCGCTGCCCGTCACCGCGGCGGCGCTCACGCCCGATTCGGCGAGCAGCCGCGACGCCGCGGGGCCGGGTGCTGGTTGAGTTGCCGCTTGCGGCTTCGCGCTTTCGCGTGGCGGTTCTGCTGCCGCGGAACGCGACGCCGCGAGCGGTTGCTCGGCTTTCGCGTCCGTGTCGATCGACGCGACCACCGCGTCGACGGCGACCGTCTCGCCCTCCTTCACGAGAATCTTCAGCACGCCGGCGACCTGCGCGGCGACCTCCTGCGTCGCCTTGTCGGTGCCGAGCTCGAACAGCGGGTCGTCCACGTTCACGAACGCCCCGTCCGGCTTCAGCCAGCGGTTCAGCGTCCCCTCGGCGATCGACTCGCCCGCCCGCGGCACCCGCACCTGCTCGACCGGCATCACACACCCCCGCCCTGTGTTTGTCCCTTCGACGCCGCGTGGCTGCCGTTGCGGCCGTTCGCCGCCGGCCGGCTCAGCGCCACCAGGTGCGGCACCTCGCCGCCGAACGCCGCCTCCACCAGCTCGCGCTGCTCCACGTCGTGGGCGTGGTGCGAGCCCGTCGCCGGGCTGGCGCTGGCGTCGCGGCCGACGTACTCGAACGGGAACCCCATCGCCCGCACCCGCGGCTCCACGAACAGCCACCCGCCCATGTTCTGCGACTCTTCCTGCGCCCACACCCACTCCGTCGCGCGCTTGTAGCGCGCCAGCACGGCGCGCAGCTGCTCCTCCGGCCACGGGTAGAACTGTTCGAGCCGCACCACCGCCACCGCCTTCGTGCCGAGCTTCTCGCGCTGGGCGAGCAGGTCGTAGTACACCTTCCCCGAGCACACGACCACCCGCGTCACCGCGGCCGGGTCCGACAGCGTGTCGTCGATCACCTCGCGGAAGCTGCCGCCCGTGAAGTCCTCCGTCGGCGACACCGCGGCCGGGAGCCGCAGCAGGCTCTTGGGCGTCATCACGATCAGCGGCTTGCGGAACGTGCGCTTCACCTGCCGCCGCAGAAGGTGGAACACCTGCGCGGGGTTGGTCGGGTACGCCACCTGGATGTTGTCCTCGGCGCACATCAGCAGGAAGCGTTCGAGGCGGGCGCTGGAGTGCTCCGGCCCCTGCCCCTCGTACCCGTGCGGCAGCAGCAGCACGAGGCCGTTCGAGCGGTTCCACTTCGACTCGCACGACGTGAGGAACTGGTCGATGACCACCTGCGCGCCGTTGGCGAAGTCGCCGAACTGCGCCTCCCACATCACCAGCGAGCCGGGGTCGTCCATCGCGTAGCCGAACTCGAACCCCATCACCGCCATCTCGGACAGCGACGAGTCGAACACCTCGAACGGCGCCTGCTTCGGGTCGAGGTTCGCCAGCGGGTAGTGCGGCGCCCCCGTGTTCGTGTCGATGACGACGGCGTGCCGGTGCGTGAACGTGCCGCGGCGGCTGTCCTGGCCGCTGAGCCGCACCGCGATCCCCTCCAGCACGAGGCTGCCGAACGCCAGCGACTCGCCGGTCCCCCAATCGACCGGCTTGCGGCCCTTGATGGTGTCGCGCCGCTTCTCCAGGATGGGCCGCAGCTTCTCGTGCGGGGTGAAGCCGTCGGGGAAGGTGCCGACGGCGTCGGCGACGCGGTCGAGCGTCGCGGCCGGGACGCCGGTCGGAATCGGGTCGTGGGTGTACGCCTTCGTCAGCCCCTTCCAGCGGCCGGAGAAGCCCTCCATGCCGCGCTTCCGCGGCGGGCCGGCCTTCACCGCCTTCAGCGCCGCGTCCAGCTGCTTGCGGTACTCCGCGGCGGCGCGGTCGGCGTCCTTCACCGCCTGCTCCAGCTTCTCCTTGAACTCCGTCTCGATGGCCGTGGTCATCTCCTCGGTGAACCCGCTCGGCCCCTCCACGAGCGCCCGGCTGTACACCTTGCTGATGGGGTCGCGGGCGCGGATGTTCTTGTACTCCAGCGGCTGCGTGAACGCCGGCTCGTCGCCCTCGTTGTGGCCCCACTTGCGGTAGCACACCAGGTCGATCACCACGTCCCGCTTGAACCGCTG
The DNA here is from genome assembly GCA_044220735.1 of Urbifossiella sp. Classification (GTDB taxonomy): domain Bacteria; phylum Planctomycetota; class Planctomycetia; order Gemmatales; family Gemmataceae; genus Urbifossiella. The sequence continues at coordinate 10,570 of JBGAQM010000126.1, forward strand.
GCGGAACTCGAACGCCAACTCCGCGGCGTACACGCACGCCTCGGGGTCCTCGGCGTTCACGTGGAAGATCGGCGCCTGGATGTACTTGGCGATGTCGGTGCAGTACTCGGTGCTGCGCGAGTCGCGCGGGTTGGTCGTGAACCCGATCTGGTTGTTCACCACGAGGTGAATCGTGCCGCCGGTCTTGTAGCCCGCGAGGTTCGACAGGTTCAGCGTCTCCATCACCACGCCCTGCCCGGCGAACGCGGCGTCGCCGTGGATCAGGATCGGCACGCCGGTCGTGCGCTCGGTGTCGCCGTGGAGCCGCTGCTTGGCCCGGACGCGGCCCTCGACCACCGGGTTGACGATCTCCAGGTGGCTCGGGTTCGGCGCGACCGACAGGTGAACGGTGCCGCCGTCGGCGGTGGGGATGTCGGCCGAGAAGCCGAGGTGGTACTTCACGTCGCCGTCGCCGCTGATCGAGTCGGGAAGGAAATTGTCCTCGAACTCGTTGAAGATTTCTTCGAACGGCTTCCGCAGCACGTTGGCGAGCACGTTCAGCCGGCCGCGGTGGGCCATGCCGATGACCAACTCCTTCGCGCCGAGGCCCGGCGCCTGCTCGACCAGCGCGTCGAGCACGGGGATGAGCGTCTCGCCGCCTTCGAGCGAGAACCGCTTCTGGCCGACGTACTTGGTGTGCAGGAACTTCTCGAACAGCTCCGCCTGGTGGAGCGTGAACAGGGTGCGGTACTGCTTGCGGTGCGGGAACTCGGGCCGGTTGTGCGTCGGCTCCATCCGCTCGCCGAGCCAGCGGCGCACGTCCAGCGAGTCGATGTGCATGTACTCGACGCCGAGCGTCCGGCAGTACGTCTCCTCGAGCGCCGCGATCAGGTCGCGGAGTGTCGCCGGCCCCTTGAACCCGAAGTGCATCGACGCATCGACCGTGCGGTCGAGGTCGGCGTCGGAGAGGTTGAAGTTTTCGAGTCGGAGGCTGGGGTGCGGCGGCGGCGCGTCGGTGCGGAGCGGGTCGATGTGGGCCTGGAGGTGCCCGGCCTGCCGGTACCAGAACACGAGCCGCACGACGCCGGTTTGCAGGCGCAAGTCCGGGGCGTCGGGCGAGCCGGGGGCGTTAGCCCCCGGATTCTGCGCCCCGCCCGCGAACTCCATCCCCGCGAAGAACGCCCGCCACGTCGCATCGACCGACCCGGGGTCGGCGCGGTACTGCTGGTACACCTCGTCGAGCAGGTCGCGGTTGTACGGGCCGGCGAACGGGTCGGTCATCGGGCGCTCCGGGTCGGCCGGGGGAGAGGCGGGCCGGGGCAGACGGGGGCATTGTACTCATAGCAGCCGGCCCGCCCGCCGCCGGACTTTTTCCGCCCCCGGCGCAATCTCCCGCCGCGGCGGGCGAAGCACACCCCGACCGCTTCGTGACTCGCCATCCCGTTCGACTTTCCGGGTTCCCGCGGATTCCGGCGGAGGATAAGCTGATGCCCACCCCCGCACCCACCGCCACCCGGTCGAGCCCTGCCATGCCCCCACACGAACCCGGGACCGGCCGCGGCGCCACCGTCCGCGCCGTCCTGTACTTCCTGGCGTCCACCCCGTTTCTGCTGCTCCTGGCCGTCGGCCTCCACGTCTCCGGCGTCCTGACGCTCGACAAGGTGACGGAACTCCTCCACGGCCGGAAGGCCGAGCCGGTGGCGAACGCGACCCCCGCACCCGCTCCCGCCCCGGGGGTCGATCCGCCGCCACCGCCGACGATGCGACGGCCGCCGGGGGTGAATCCCGACCCCGTAGTCCCGCCGGTCGTCGTGGTTCCCCCGCCGAACCAGCCCCCGCAAGTCACCGCCGAGTCGGAGGTGGTGTTCGGGGGCGGCGACCGGACGAAGGTCGTCGAGGTGCGCGTCGCCGACGAGGCCCCGACGGGGGTGAAGGTCGTGGTCGCGAGCCAGGACGAGGCGCTGGTGCCGGCCGCCGGCCTGCGGGCCGACGGGGTGGGGTCGAGCCGCGTGCTGACCGTCACGCCGGCCGCGGGGAAGTGGGGCAAGGCGACCCTCCGGGTGACCGCCACCGACGCGGCCGGGCTGTCCGGCGAGGCGGTCATTCGCGTCACCGTCCCCCCGCCCGCGTTCACCCTCGCCGCCCCCGCGAACGTGACGGTCAAGCGCGGCGAGTCGATCACCCCGGTCGCGCTGGTGGTGGCCGACGACTCCCCGGTGCCCGGCAAGGTGACGTTCACCGCCCTGGTCAGCGGGTCGGTGCTGAAGGCCGACGGGGTGAAGGTCGAGAACGGGCGGGTCGTGCTGGCGCCGGTCAAGGACGCCCTCGGCGCCGCCACGGTGACGGTGATCGCCGCCAGCAGCGACGGCCGGGAGGACCGCAAGACGTTCACCCTGACGGTCGCCCCGCCGCCGCCCCCGCCGCTCGTGGTCGGCGCGAAGGCCCGAGTGACCCCCGCCGGCGGCGCCGACGTGATTTCGTCCCACGCCCAGGCCGTGGGCGGGGCCAACCTCGGCGTCCCGGACCTGGAGCGCGGCACCGAGGTCCGGCTCGCCGAGGTCCGTGGTAACCGGGTCCGGGTGACCTGGGGCAGCAACACCGGCTGGCTCGACGGCCGAGACCTGACCACGTTCGAGTGACCGGCACACGAATCCTCACGGAGAGCGTTCGATGACTCGCAGTTGCCTCCTCGCCGCCGTGGCGATTCTGACCGCCTCCGTCGCCGTCGCACGCCCCCCCACCGTGACCTACGGGAAATCGTTCGAGGTCGAGATCACCCAGCAATCGATGCGGGCCGGCGCGGGTCTCGAGTTCGTCCTCCCCACGTTGGAGTTCAAGCAGGGCGAACGCCTCCGGTTCGAGGTCGATCCCGTCGGCGGGGCGGAGATGACGCTGTACGTCGAGATCGAAACCCCGGCCAGTTACCCGCTCGGTACCAGCGGACCTGGGAGTGGGACCGTGAACTGGACGACCAAGGGGCTCCCCGGGCGGGAGGCGAGGGCCAGGGTCCGGTCGAACGTGGCCGGGTTGGTGAACGTCCGCATCACCAAGGTCGGGGCCGCCGAACCCGGCCCCGCGGCCGACCCGGGAACTCCTGCCACACCACCCCCGGGGCTGGACGCCCGGGTCCGCCGACTGGAAGAACAGAACGCCGAGATCTCGCGCCAGCTTGCCGAGATTCGCCGACTGTTGGAGCAGAAGAAGTAACGACCGGACCCGGAGCTAGCCCATGACCCGGATCGCTACAGCACTCGCCGCTCTCGCCGGGCTGGCTGCCGCCCCCGCGACGGCCCAGACCCCGGTGCTCGGCAAGTCCACCCAGTTCGAGTTCACCGAGTCCCAGCCGAAGCGCGGCACGGGGCGAGTCTACGAGTTCCCCCTGTCGGTCCAGCAGGGCGACAAGTATCGGTTCCAACTCCAGCCCGTCGGCGGGGCGAAGATCGAGACCACGATCTTCGTTCACCAGAGCGCGGGGAACGGGAAGTACAAGCTGATCGGGACGAGCCCGAACCAGGTCGCCCAGGACTGGACGATGCCCGACCCGGCGTCCGCCCCGCTCAAGGTCAACATCGTCGGGTACAGCCTCGGGAAGGTGAACCTGCTGGTCACAAAGGTCGGGCCGAACGGCCCGACCGCCGCCCCCGGCGGCGACGGCGCGGACGCGTTGGTCGAGCAACTGCGCGCCGAAAACGCCCTGCTCCGCAGACAAGTCGACGAACTCCGCCGGCTGCTCGACCAGAAGAAGTAACCCCCGCCCGACCCGCCAAGGAACCGACATGACCCGTTACCTGCTCGCCGCCGGGCTCGCCCTGGTCGCGGCAACGAGCGCCCCGGCCCAGCCGACCCCCGTGCTGGGGAAGACCACGCAGATCGAGTTCACCGGGCGCGAGCCCAAAAACCAGGCCGGGTTCCAGATCGCCTACGACTTCCCCATCCAGCAGGGGGATCGGTTCCGGGTGCAGATGGACCCGGTCGGGGGCGTCAAGATGACCCTCCTCGCCCAGGCCTGGCGGACCCCGGTCGTTCACCACGAGTCGTCGACGAGCGGCCCGAAGATCGACTGGACCGTCCGCGAGGGGTTGCCGGGCCGGGCCGCCCGGATCACCATCCACTCGCAGGACGTCGGGTCCGTGAACGTGCGGATCGTCCGGCTCATGGCCGACGGGACGGAGTACCCGACCGCGGGAACGCCGGCCACGACCGCCTCGCCGCCGGTCACGGCCGGCGGGTCCAGTGTGGACGACCGGCTGCGGCGGCTGGAGGCCGAGAACGCCGAGATTCGGCGCCAGCTCGCCGAGATCCTCCGGCGCCTCGACCAGAAGAAGTAACCGATTGATTCACGCGGCCTCGGGCGGCGAGTCCGTCCGGGGCCGCTCCGTTTCCCGCCCCGTCCGTAGAATCGGCCTCCGCCCAGTCCTGCCCGCGGAGGCCGTCTCATGAACCTGTCCGGCAAGCGCGTCGCCGTCCTCGTCGAGCAGAAGTACGAGGAGCTGGAGCTGTGGTACCCGACCCTCCGCCTCCGCGAGGCGGGGGCGGTCGTGGAGCTCGTCGGCCCCGAGGTCGGCAAGGTGTACCCCAGCAAGCTCGGCTACCCCGCCAAGACGACACTCGCCGCCGCCGACGCGAAGGCCGCCGACTTCGACGGCGTGGTGATCCCCGGCGGGTTCGCCCCGGACTACGTGCGCCGCTGCGGGCCGATGCTGGAGTTGGTGCGCGGGCTGCACGCGCGGGCGAAGCCGCTGGCGGCGATCTGCCACGGCCCGTGGGTGCTCTGCTCGACGCCGGCGCTGAAGGGGCGCACGGCGACCGGCTTCCACTCGATCCGCGACGACATGGAGAACG
>JBGAQM010000127.1:0-17092 GCA_044220735.1 Urbifossiella sp.
CCTCGCCCGGTTCACCCGGGACCGCGACGAGGGCGCGTTCGAGCTGCTCGTCTGGCGACACGCGGGGATGGTCCTGGCCGCGTGCCGGGCCGTCCTGCGCGACCACCACGCGGCCGAGGACGCCTGCCAGGCCACCTTCCTCGCCCTCGCGCGGCAGGCACACGCCGTGGGCGACCGCGGGACGGCCGCGGGGTGGCTCTACCGCGTCGCCCGCCGCACCGCCGCCCGCGCGGCGCGCCGGCGCGGCGTCAAGGCGCCCGTCCCGGTCGAGGCGCTCGATCAACTACCGGCGCCCGCGGCCGGCGCGGAGCCCGACCCGGACGCGGTCGCCGCGCTGCACGACGAGCTCGACCGGCTGCCGGAGAAGTACCGCGTGCCGGTGCTCCTCTGCTTCCTCGAAGGGCTGACTTACGCCGACGCGGCGCGGCGGCTCGGGTGGCCGGTCGGCACGGTTGCCGGGCGGGTGGCGCGGGCGAAGGACCGCCTCCGCGCCCGGCTGATTGGCCGCGGCGTGGGCGTGCCGGCGGCGGGGGTCGTGGGGCTTGTCGGGGCGGTGTCGGTCGTCGGTCCGGCGTTCGCCGCGGCCACGACGCGGGCCGGGGCGGCGTTCGCCGCGGGAGCCGTACCCGGGGTGTCGGACCCGGTACTCGAACTGGCGAAGGGAGCGGTGCGAACCATGATCGTGTCGAAACTCCAGCGGGCGGCCGTGGTGGTCGTCGCCTTCCGCTGGCGGCAGGCGGGGTGTGGGCGGGCAACCGCCCGCCGGGGGTGGGGACGGGCGCGCCTACCGGCCGCGGCAGCGCAGCCATCGGCCGCGGCGGCGCTGCCGGCCGCCGCGCGCAACCGCCGGCCGAGCGGACCGCGACCGCGGCGCGCGCCTGAGCCTGAACAACCTGAAGCAGATCATGCTGGCGGTCCACAACTACGAGGCGACGTACGGCCACCTCCCGGCCGACATCCGCGACCCCGCGGGAAGGCGCTGCTGAGCTGGCGCGTGGCGCTGCTGCCGTACATGGACCACGACCACCTGTACCGGCAGTTCAAGCTGACGGAGCCGTGGGACAGCGAGAACAACCTGAAGCTGCTGGCGAAGATGCCGCGGACGTTCCGCGTCGGGTTCGAGCCGGACGGGACGACGCACACGCATTACCAGGCGTTCGCCGGGCCGGGCACGCCGTTCGGTCCCCCCCAGCCGGCCCCGGGCGGCGCGGGCGCGACTGGCCCGGCGGGCGGGGTCGGCGGGGCGCTGCCCGGCCGCGGGCGGGCCGATGCCGGGCGTTGCGCCCCGCGGGCCACGCCCCATCAGCCTCACCCAGATCGCCGACGGCACGTCGAACACGTTCGGGGTGGTCGAGGTGGGGCCGGCGGTGCCGTGGAGCAAGCCGGCCGACGTGGCGTACAGCCGGAAGGGGCCGATGCCGAAGCTGGCGTGGCCGTTCACCAACGGTTCCACGCGGCGATGATGGACGGGTCGGCGCTCGCCGTCCGGCCGGGCGTTTCGGACGCGGACCTCCGCAAGCTGATCGAGATGGACGACGGTCAGCCGGTCCCGGACCTCCGCAAGCTCCGCCCCGCGACGCCGGCCGACACGCCCGAGGAGCGGGCGGCGCTCCGCGACGTGGTCGCCCGGAACAAGACAAAGGTGGCGGAGGTCGAGCGGCTGATGAAGGAGCAGGTCGAGCTGCTGGGCGGAGTGGTCGGCCGGGCAGCCGACGCGGGCGAGGCCGAGGACCAGGCCGCCGGCCTGGACCACCTCATCGAGGAACTCCGGCGGCGGAACGCGTCGCTGCGGGGCCAGAAGGGGGACCCGCCCACGCCGCCCGCGCCGCGCGACGAGCCCCGCCGCAAGTAACGTCTTCGCGCCGCCCCGGCCGCCGGGGCGGCGTTCGGCCGCGCGCTACCGCCAGTCGATCGACCCGAACGACCAGTTCCCCGCCGTCGAGCGGTCGGTGGCCACCACCGTCGCGTTGCGCCCGTCCGGGTCGCACACGATCGCCCGCAGCTCGATCTTTTGGTTCGTGTCGAGGTGGCCGGGCTTCGGCTCGATCCGGTTCGACTGCCAGGTGTAGGCGATCCGCCGCCCGTCTGGCGACCAGCAGCAGCCGGCGACATGTCCGCCGGGTGCCACGCCGACCACCGGCGTCGCAGTCGCGGTGGTCAGGTCGAAGACGAACATGACACCCGTGTCGTGGGGGTCGTCCGGCCGGTGGGCGCCGCAGAGAACCCGCCGCCCGTCGGGCGAGAGGCGCCCGCCGCCCGCCATCAGCTTCCCCGGCGCGGTGATCTCGCGGACGACCTTGCCGGCGCGGTCGAGAAGCCAGGTGCGGCACGTCTCGCCGGAACCCTCCCTCGCCGCGACGAACTGGGTCGTCACGAACCGCTCACCGTCTCCCGACCAGTCGGAGACGTAGTGGTCCGTCGGGACCGGGAGGCGGGTGCGGCGGCCCGTCGCCACCTCGACGACCTCGTGCCGGATGGTGGCCGTCGCCGGGTCCTTCGCGTCGGCGTCGGCGCTCATGACCGCGATCCGGGTGCCGTCGCCGGACCAGTGGTAGCCCATCGTCGCCCGCCCGTCGCCGATGTCCTTGGCCGGGCCGGTGCCGTCGGCCGCGAACACGAGGAGCTTCTGGACGCGGGCGCCGGGATTCCCCGAGTTCATCGCGTAGACCACCGTCTTCCCGTCCGGCGAGAGCGAGAAGGCGTCCGGGTGCGGGTCGGGGCAGTCCGGGTGCGACACGACGCGGCCGTTGCGGCCGTCGGGGTCGCACAGGTAGAAGTCGTCGCCCGCACAGAAGAACAGCTTGTTCGGCCCCGCGACGTGCGGCGCCACGACCCGCGGCGCGGGGGCGACCGGGGGTGTTGCGTTCGGTTGTTGGGCGGCGAGCGCCGCGACCGCGACGAGTGCGGTCAGGGCGGGAACGACGGACAGGCGGCGCAGGGTCATGTTCGGCAGCGCTCCACGGGCCAGGGTGCGGACCGCCGGGGGAACCCGGTCGGCGGTGGCGAGGAGGGCCGCCGCGGCGAGCCGGCGGGGGACGACGACCGGCGCCAGCGCCGCGAGCGCGGCCGGGCCGAACCCGCGGGCCGCGAGCCGCCGCGCCAGCCGCCGGCGGGCGACGGCGAGGCGGCTGCTGAGCGTCCCCTCGGCGATGCCGAGTTCGCCGGCGGCGCGCGCGCGGCGGCCTCCAACTCGCACAGCACCACCGCCGCCCGCAGCGGGTCGGGAGCCGCCCGACCTCCTCGACGACCGCCCGCGCGCGTCCGGGTCGAACGACTCGGCCGTTCGCTCGGGCACGTCGGGGACGGCCGCGACCAGCACCTCGCGCCGACGCACCGTGCGCGCCGCCGCGTTCCGGGCGGCGCGCACGGCGACGCCGTACAGCCACGCGGCCAGCGGCTCGCCGCGGCGGACCGCGTCGGCCTTCCGCGCGAGCACGAGGAACGCCGCCTGGAAGGCGTCGTCGGCGTCGTGGGCGTGGCGGGTGAGGCGGCGGCAGACGGCGAGCACGGCCGGGCCGTGGCGGCGGACGAGTTCGGCGAACGCGGTGTCGTCACGGGTCTCGGCGAACCGCGCGAGCAGGGCGGCGTCGGGCGGGGCGACGAGGCGGGCGAGGCCCGCCCGGGTCGGTGTCATCCGTGAACCTCCGGGCGGCCCGCGGCCACCCACCCTTATCGCCGCGAACCGCCGCGGCGCGTCGCGCAACTTTGCCGCATTCTCGCCACCGGGCGGGCTACCGCCAGTCCGGGGAGCCGAGGCCGTCGGCCCACTGGCCCGCGACCTTCTCGCTCAGGATCGTCCGCGGGTTCCGCCCGTCCGGGTCGGCCACGACGAGGTGCCACTCGGTCTCCTTGCGGATCCGCTCCTCGGTCGTGCCCTCGTGGAGTTGCCGCCAGGTGTAGGCGATCTTCGTCCCGTCCGGCGACCAGCATAACCCCTGCAGTTCGCCGTTGAGCGGCAACCCGTCCACCGGGGTACTCTTCGCGGTCGCCACGTCCAGCAGCACCAGCGTCCGCCGCGCCTCGGGCGAGTCGTCCTTCCCCGGCCGGCTGTACTCGTGGCACAGCACCCGCGTGCCGTCCGGCGACGGCAGCCCGAACGCGGTCCGCGCGTTCTCGCCGGTCAGCTCCTTCTCGCCCGTCCCGTCCAGGCTCATCCGGTGGAGGCACAGCCGCGGGGCGTCCTCCGTGCCGGCGATGCTGGTCGTCAGGAGCTTGTCGCCGGGGAGCCAGCCGGTGACGAGGTGGTTCGACGGCAGCTTCAGCGGCGTGGTCGTGCCGGTCGCAGCGTCCACCAGGAAGTGCGACCAGACGAAAAAGTCCTTCCCCTCGCCGGCGCGGGCGTTGGCGCACGCGACCAGCTTCGCCCCGTCGGCCGACCAGGCGAACACGTGGCACGCGGCCTCGGTGTCGATCACCGGCCCCTTCCCGCCGAGTGTCCGGATGACCAGCTTCTGCCGCTGCAGCGAGCCGGACGGGGTGCCCTCGACCCGCGGGATGATGCGGAGGAACGCGACCCGCGTCCCGTCCGGCGACAGCTTGGCGTCCTCGACCGGCGGCGACTCGGGGAGGTCGTCGAAGGCGGGGGTTGCGGTCTTCCCGTCCGGGTCGAGGAGGACGAGCTTGCCGCCCTTGTGGATCAGGATCTTGTTCGGCCCCTTCAGGAGCGGCCGCGGAGCGGCAGTCGCCGCGGGCGGCGGCGCGCCGGGGGCGGGCGGCGGCGGCGCGTCGGGGGCGGGCGGGGCCGCGAGGAGGCCGGCGGCGAGCGCCGCCGACACGACGGCGGTGAGGAACAGCGGCGGACGGATCATGGCGGGACCGACTCCGTGGGCGAGGGCGGCGACCGCGGCCGGGGCCGGGGCGCCGGTGGCGAGGGCGGAGGTCGCGGACGCCAGCACCCGCGGGACGCGCACCGCCGCGAGGACGGCGACCGCGGCCGGGGCGAACCCGCGGGCGGACAGGCGGGCGGCGAGTTGCTTCCGCGCCGCCGCGAGCCGGCTGCTGAGCGTCCCTTCGGCGATGCCGAGTTCCTTCGCCGCGGCGGGGCGCGACCGGCCTTCGAGCTCGCACAGCACCACGGCGGCGCGGTACTTCGCCGACAACCGCCCCACCTCGTCGAGGACGGCGCGGGCCGCGTCCGTGTCGAACGGTTCCGCCGTACGGTCCGGCACGTCCGGCACGTCCCCCGTCGCCTCGCGCCGCCACGGCCGCTCAGCCGCACGCCGCGCCACCCGTACGGCCACCCCGTACAGCCACGCCCCGAGCGGGTCACCGGGGCGGACCGCATCGGCGCGGCGGGCGAGGACGAGGAAGACGGCCTGGAAGGCGTCCTCGGCATCGTGGGTGTGTCGGGTGAACCGACGGCACACGGCGAGTACCGCCGGGCCGTGGCGGCGGACGAGTTCGGCGAACGCGGCGTCGTCGCGGCCGGCGACGAACCGGCCGAGGAGCTCGGCGTCGGTCGGCGCCGCGACGAGCGGCCCGAGCCGGGCGGCGAGGCGGGTCATCCGGTAACCTCCGGGCGGCCACCGCGGCCGCCCACCCGTTCTTCACGGCACGAGGGCGGGCGCGTCGGTCGGCTTCCCGGAAATTGTCGCCGGCCGGGGCGCCCGTGTCACCGCCAGTCCGGCCCGGCGAGCGTGACGAGCCCGGGCCTGTCCCCCGTCGCGCGGGCCACGGTCTTCGCGTTCAGCCCGTCGGCGTCGCACACGACCAGGAAGGATTCGATGTCCGTCGTCGGCACGGGCGCGGCCTCGCGCGGCTGCTTCTCCCGCCACGCGTAGGCGACCCGCTTGCCGTCCGGCGACCAGCAGTAGCCCTGGAGTTCCGCGTTCGGCGAGAACCCGTTCAGCGGGGCGACGGCGCCGGTCGACAGGTCGAGCACCACGGGCAGTCGGATCACGCGCTTGCCGTCCGCGTTCAGAATCAGGTACTGCTCGCACAGCAGCCGCTTGCCGTCCGGCGACAGCCGGCCGTTCATCAAGATGTCCGTCGGGGCGTTCGCCACCTTGTGCTCGGACCCGTCGCGGTTCAGCAGGCGGAGGCGGAAGACCGGCATCGCCCCCTTCTCCTTCGGCAACACCGCCTGCTGGGTGACGAAGTACCGGCCGTCGCGCGACCAGTCGGTGAGGACGTGGTCGTCCGGCAGCGGCAGCGCCTCGACCGCCTTCGTCGCCACGGCCACCACCTTGTGAACACCCTTCAGCTTGTCCCCCGCGGCGACGAAGTTGGTGACCGCGATGCGGGTGCCGTCCCCGGACCAGGCGAACGTGCGGGCGTGGACGCCGAGGTCGGTCGGCGGGTCGTTGCCGGTCGTCTTGCGGACGTACAGCCGGTACTCCGGGTCGGCGGCCGGGGGCGGCGCCTCACCGGGCTTGGTGGTCGGCGTGTCGCGGGTCTGCACGAGGTACGCGACCCGCGACCCGTCCGGCGACAGCAGCGGCGACGGAAGGGGGTGGTGCTTCCCCTCGGCCGCGGTGATCGACACGGCGTTCTTCCCGTTCGGGTCGATCAGCGTGAGCCGCCCGTCGTGGTAGAAGACGATCCGGTCCGGCCCCTTCGGCAGCGGCGCGGCCTTTGGCGCTGGCGGATCGGCTTCCACGAGTGCGACGCGGGCCGGCGGTGCGGGCGGGTCCGCCGCCGCCGCCGCGAACAGGCCGGCCGCGAGGGCGGCGGACGCGACCGCGGCGAGCGCGACCGGGGCGAGTTTGAGTTTGTGGAGGTACATGGCGCGCAGGACTCGGTGTGACAGGGCCGCGACCGCGGCCGGGGCGGGCTCCGGAGTCAGCGCCGACGCCACCGCCCGCGCCGACAGGCCGCCCGGGACCGCGGCGCCGACCGCGAGCGCCGCGCCGGGGGCCACGCCGCGCGCCGACAGCCGCGCGGCGAGACGGTTGCGCGCCGCTGCCAGCCGGCTGTACACGGTCCCGACCGGCACGCCGAGCGCCGCCGCCACGGCGACCTGCGACTCGTCGCGGAGGTCGCACCGGACCAGCAGCGTCCGGTCCTTCTCCGGCAGTGCCGCCAGCTCGGCGTCGATCACGGCGGCGAGGTCGGGCTCGGGGGCCGCGGCGCCGCAAGCGACTTCCGGCAGGTGGGCGGAGGGCGTTTCGCGGGCGGCGCGGCGGGCGGCCATCTTGCGGGCCTCGCGGGCGGTGCGGACCGCCACCCCGTACAGCCACCCGCCCACGGCCTCGCGCGGCACCACCGCCGCCGCCTTCCGCGCCAGGACGACGAAGACCGCCTGGAAGGCGTCCTCGGCGTCGTGGTGGTGGCCGGTGGCGCGGCGGCAGACGGCGAACACCATCGGCCCGAACCGCTCGACGAGCGCCGCGAACGCCGCCCCGTCGTGGGCGGCGACGAAGGCGCCGAGGAGGGCGCCGTCGGACGCCGGGTCGGCGGGGACGACGGCCCGCCGGGCGCGGGCGACGGCGGCGGAGAGCCCGGGCTGGGGCATCGGTCGAACTCCAGACGGCCGGCACCGCGCCGGCCTAACAGTATTGGGCCGCCGGCGGCCGGTCCTTCGGTCGGGCCGGGATTATTCCTGCGGCGGGCGGCCGGTCCGGCAGCTCACTCCCGGGTCGTCCGGGTCGTCCGGGTCGTCGCCGCTCGCCCCCCGCTCCGCCGGTGAACCCTCGCCCCGCCGGTATCCCCGGCACCGCACGACCGGCTGCCGCGGGTACTTCGGGTAGGTCGGGTCGGCGGCGGAGAGCCGGCAGAGGAGGAACCGCGACCCCCGCGGGGTCAGCACTTCCCGGACCCGGTCACAGGACTCGCACAGGCTCACACCCATCTGCGTGCTCTCGCGGAGGCCAGACGCTTCACCACCGTCGAAACGACTCTCGCGCCGGCTGGCACGAGGGGCATTGCGCTGCGGCCTGAACGACCCGGCGGCGTCCGAGCCCACCGAGTTGTGGCCCGGCCTGACCCGCCCTCGGGTCCGGCCCGACCCGCGGCCGAATCCGGCCCACCCGGTTGCCTCGCACAGGTCCGTGCGTTAGCGTTCGGCACGGCGAGGCCGACCGCCGTCGAGTTGCCCAGGCCGAACCTCCCGCCGCCGGGTCCGCTGGCCCACGTCACCCTCTCCCCGCTCGCGGTCCCGGAGTGCCCGATGCCCGACTCCATCGAGGATACGCAACTCTCCCTGCAAAAGTCCTCCCGGTCGGCGACGGCCCGCGAGGCGTGCCTGGTTCACATCTACCCGGCCGGGCCGGAGATGGGCCGCCGTTTCCCCCTGTCGGGCGCCGCGGTCCGGTTCGGCCGGGCCGACGACTGTGACGTGCGGCTGTCCGACAACGCCGCCTCCCGCCGGCACGCCGAAGTCCGCCCGGCGGCCGCCGGCGGGCACGAGATCGCCGACCTCGGGAGTACCAACGGGACGTACGTCAACGACGACCGGGCGGCCGGCCCGCGGCCGCTCCGCGACGGCGACTACCTCCGGGTCGGCGGGGCTATCTACCGCTACCTCGCCGGCGGGAACATCGAGGCCGAGTACCACGAGGAGATTTACCGGCTGACCGTCCTCGACGGGCTGACCGGGGCGAACAACCGGCGGGCGCTCGACGAGTTCCTCGACCGCGAGGTGGCCCGGAGCCGGCGGCACGACCGGCCGCTGTCGGCCCTGCTGCTCGACGTCGACCGGTTCAAGGCGGTCAACGACGGCCGCGGCCACCTGTGCGGCGACTTCGTCCTGCGGGGGTTGGCCGAGCGCGTCCGCCCGACCGTCCGGCGGGAGGACCTGTTCGCGCGGTACGGCGGGGAGGAGTTCGCCGTGGCACTGGTCGAGACGGGGCACGCCGAGGCGGTCGCGGCGGCCGAGCGGCTCCGGCGGCTGATCGCGGCAGAGCCGTTCCTGTGGGACGGCGAGCCGGTCCGGGTGACGGTGAGCGTCGGGGTGGCGACGACCCAAGGCGAGGAGGGGGCGGCGGACCCGACGGCACTGCTGCGGGAGGCCGACGCCCGGCTGTACCAGGCGAAGCAGCGGGGCCGGAACCGGGTTGTGTGCGACCCCGGCCTGGCGGACACCGTTCTTGCCGGGGACGACCGGGACAGCAAGACCCAGTTCGTGGGAATGTCGGCGACCCAGCGGCGTTGACGGGCGAGGCCCCGCACATCCTGCGCGACCGGTACAGATTGACCCGCGGGATCGAATCGACGAGCCCTCTCCGTCGGGCGCGACCGCGCCAGCTTCCCAACCGGCGTAAAAGTAAGGACCGGAGCGTTCGGCGCGCTCGGCCTTGGGGGCGATCGATGAGGGGGCTCGTGCTCGCAGTGCTCGCAGTACTCGCGGCCGTGGCCGGGACGGCACCCGCCCGTTCAACCGACACGGCCCCCGCCCACTGCCCGCCGAACCCAATCTGCCGGTGGAACGAGGCCGCCCTCCAGGCCGTCCGGGCCGGCCGGACGCCGCCGCCGGTCGCCGCCCGCAACCTCGCCACCGTCCACCTCGCCGTCCACGACGCGGCCGCCGCCACCGTCGCGACCGACGCCCCGTTCCGCGTCCGGTACGTCGCGGTCGTGGACGCCGACCCGGCCGCGGCGGCGGCCGTCGCCGCCCACCGGGTACTCGTCGAGCTCTACCCCACGCGGGTGGCCGACTTCGACGCCGCCCTCGACGACACCCTCGACCCCATCCCCGACGGGCCGGCCAAGGCCCGCGGCGTCGCCCTCGGCAAGGCCACGGCCGAAGCCGTCCTGCGGTGGCGGGCGGGTGACGGCGGCGTCGCGCGGCGGAGCGACTACCGACCCCAGAAGCAGGGTGTCGAACAGCCAGCGGCCGACCCCGGCGAGGTACGCCCGCCGCTCCTGCCGGGTAGAACCGCGTACCGTGCTTCGCCCTCGCCGATTCGGCCGCGTTCCGCCCGCCGCCGCCGGCCGTCAGGACATAGATACCAGCGTGTGCCTACGCCGAAGTCGCCATAACCGGCCGGGCCGACGGCGCGACACGCACCCGGGACCAGACCGACGTCGCGTACTTCTGGGCCGACGGGGAAGGGACCGTGACGCCGCCCGGGCACTGGAACCGCATCGCCCAGGCCGTCGCGGCCGACCGCGGGCTGACGATCGCCGAAGCGGCCCGCCTCTTCGCCGTGCTGAACGCCGCGATGGCGGACGCGGCGGTCGTGTGCTGGGAGTGCAAGTACCACTTCGACGTGTGGCGGCCGGTGACCGCGATCCGCGAGGCCGACCAGGTTGGACACTTCGCTGCTGCCGACCCCGCCGTTCCCCGCGTACACGTCCGGGCACAGTTCGTTCAGCGGGGCGGCGGCCGCCGCCCTGGCCGCATATGCGCCGGGACCGACGAGGTGGCGTTCGCGACCGCGTCGGACGGGCTCCCGGGTCCGACCCGGGCGTTCCGCCGGTTCTCGGCATGGAAGAGGCGGGGATGAGTCGAAGATCTTCGGCGGCATCCACTGGCGGTTCGACAGCACCGCCGGCTCCGCTGCGGCCGCGCGATTGGCGCCGAGGTCGCGAAGCGATTCGGTCTGCCGGCCCGGCCGCCGGTCGTCGAAGTGCTGCGGGCGGGCGGCTGAGGCGACGGCCGCCCCTCGCCCGGCCGGCCACGATCATCCGCCGTGAGAATCCGACGTCGGGGCGCCGCCGGCCTCGGTTCGGGGCCACAGCCAGCCCGCCGCCGCGGCGAGCAGCGGCACGCAGCCGATCTCCACGAACAGGGTCGCGTACTTCCCCGGGCCGGCGAGGCCGAACACGCCGATCGTCTTCGTCACGCCGCTGATGACGAGCCACGACGTGCAGCCGCACACGCCCAGGATCGTGGCCGTGTGACGCGGGACGACGTCCTGCGCCAGCGAGAAGAAGACCGCGAACCCGCCCATCGCCCCGGCCGCGACCACGAAGAACATCATCACCTTCACGTCGAACCGGTCGTCGGCCGGCAGCAGCGCCGCCGGGACGCTCGCCGCCAGCACCACGACGGCGAGGCCGGTCATCACCAGCTGGCGCGAGCGCTCGACGGTGCGGCCGGCGCGGACGAGGCGGCGTGAGGCCCAACCACTGACCAGACTTCCGAGGTCCGCGGCGACGTAGAACCCGGCGAGGATGTACAGCTCGGTCCGGGCGGAGACCTGAAGGTCTTCGGTGAGGTAGCGCGGGAACCACTGGTTGTAGAAGTGCCAGCACAGGTTCACGCACACGCCGGTCGTCAGGCACACCCAGAACGCCCGCATCCCGAACGCGGCGGTGACGGGGCGCCATCCACAGCGCCGCCCACACCGCGCCGACCGCGCCGACGACCACGAACAGCGTCCGCCAGCCCTCGCCGGTCTTGCCGTCCACCAGCGCCAGCACGAGGAACGGCGTCGCCACGGCGCCGATGCTGGCGCCGCTGTGGAAGATGCCGTTGGCCAGGCCGCGGCTCTCGCGCGGGATGACGCGCCGCACGCACGCCACGGCGCACGGCCAGTTAAACGCCTCGCCGATGCCGAGCATCACCCGGCAGGCGATCAGCGCCCCCACCGCCCCGGCGGGAACCATCCCGGTGAGCACCCCGGCGCCGCTCCACACGACGATGGCGCCGAGGTACAGCCAGCGCAGGCTGAACCGGTCGATGAGGAGCCCGGCGACGACCTGGAACAGCGCGAACGAGATGCCGAACGCGAACTGCACGTCGGCGTAGACGGCGTTGCGGCGGGCGGGGTCGGGCTCGAACTCGGCGAGGAGGTGGCGCTGGGTGTTGTTCAGCGCCTGCCGGTCCATGTAGTTCAACATGGTGGCGAGGAACAGCAGCCAGACGACGGACCACCGCCAGGCGGCGACGGGAGAGGGGGCGGACATGCGGCGGGCTCCGGGGCGGGAACCCTCCCGGTGTACGCGGCGGCGGCGAACGGAAAAGGGGCTCGGGCTCCGCCGCGAGCGGCGGAACCCGAGCTCGTGTGCTTACGGCCGCGTCGCCGGCGGCACCGACCGCGGGGTGGCGCGGTCGGCCTGTTCGAGTAACAGCTGCGCCTCGCGCAGCATCAGCTGCGACCGCTCCACGTCCAGCTTCGCCCTGTCGAGTTCGCCGACGGGCACGACGCCGCGCTTCACCTGCTCCTCCAGTTGACGGGCGGCCAGCGTCTTCTCCCGGACGGTCAGCTCGGCCAACTGCACCCGCACCTTCAGCACCTCGACGTTCGCCGCCGCGGCGGGGGCCGCCGGCGGCGCCGGCACGGGCAGCGCGGGGACGGTGTTACGGGTGCCGCCGGTGGTGATCGGCGGGGGCAGGCCCGGCTGCGGCGCCGGGACAGGCACGGTGACGGGCGGCACCTTGGGCTCGGCGGTCGGCGGCGCCTTCGGGTCGCCCGAACGGAAGCCCTTCTCGGTCGGCCGCGCCGGCTGAGGGGCCGCGGGGGTCTGCCCCTTCGCCTTCTCCGCCTCGGCCCGCTCGGCCTCGGCCCGCCGCAACACCTCCCGCCGCTGGGCCTCGATCGCGTCGAGTGCCGCGCGCTCGGCCTCGATCGCCCGCGCCCGGGCCTGCACCGCGGCCGCCTTCTCGGCCAGCGCCCGCGCCTCCTCCTCCCGGGCTCGGGCCAACTGAAGGGTCTCGGCGTACCGCCGGATCGCGTCGAGATGCGCGTGCTCGTTGACCCGCTCGCCCAGCCTGTCCGCCCGGCCCGCCTCCTTCGCGGTCCGCTCCTTGACGAACAGATCGACTAGCGTGGTCCGCCGGTTCGCGTCCTTGCTGGCGAGGAAGAAGTGGACCTCGGCCGGCGTCGGGTCGGTGCCGCGGAGGTCCTTGCTGACGCGGCGGATGAACGCCTCGTCGGTGTCCTTGTCCGGCGCCGCCCCGAACTTCCCGAGCGGAATCTCGCCGGATCGCGGCGCGGGCGGCGGGGCCGGCTTCGGCGGCTGCGCCGTTCCCACCCCCACGCCGACGACCAGGGCCAGCACGCCGGCGGTCACGAGTTTGATCTTGGACATCGCCACTCCCTTCAGGAAGTCGTGGGAAAGGGCCGCGGCCCGGTGGCTCGCCGCGGCCGGGTCGGCGGCGAGCCGGCCGAGCCGCAGCGCCGCCGTCGCGTCCGGGGCCACCGCCACGCCGGCCAGCCCGGCCGACAGGCCGATGCCGCGCCGCACCAGCCGCTCGCCGAGCAGCCGCCGGCCGCGTTCCAGCCGGCCCTTCACGGCGCCGGGGTCGAGGCCGAGCCGCTGCGCCGCCTCGTCGCGGGTCAGCCCTCCGAGGTAACACAGCACCAACACGTCGCGGTACGCGGCCGGGAGGCGGGCGAGTTCCTCGTCGAGCCCGGTCCGCACTTCGGCCCACGCCAGCGAGTCGGCCGGGGCGTGGGCGTCCGGGGTCGCCGCGGCGTGCTCGCGGGCGGTGCGGCGGCGGTCGGCGCGGCGGAGCCGCAGCGCCACCCGCCGGGCCACGCCGTGGAGCCAGCTCGCCAGCGACTCGGACTTCCGAACCGCCGCGGCCCGGCGGGCGAGAACAAGAAACGTGGCCTGGAGCGCGTCCTCGGCGTCGTGCCGGTTGCCGAGCAGCCGGGCACAGACGCCGAACACCATCGGCCCGTGCCGCTCGGCGACGACGCGGAACGCGGCCTCGTCGGCGGCCGCGACGCGGCCGAGCAGGTCGCGGTCGGCGGCGCCGCGGAGGGCCTGGACTTCGAGGAGTTGGAGGAACGGGCGGACGCCGCCGGTCCCGGCCTGGCTGACCATCGACGGCGGACCTCCCGGCCGCGGCGGTGGGGACGTGAGGGTAGTTCCCGCCGGCGGCGGTGCGGCACGCGATCACGCAGACGGAATGACCAATTCCCAATGACCCGCCAATGACCAAGGAAGAAACCGTTGGGGTTCCTTGGTCATTGGCGGGTCATTGGGAATTGGTCATTCCGCACCCTGGGTTCACGGCTTCCGGGCGGGCGGCGGCGCCGGCTTCGCCGCGGGAGTCGGCGGCTTCGGTGCGGGGGCCGCGGCGGGCGCCGGTGCGGCGGGGCCGCGGGCCTCCAGCACCCACTGCCGGGCCAGCGCGATCGTCAGCCCGTGCGGGCTCTCGCCGGACCCGGTGACGGTCCGGCCCTCGGCGGTGAGGGTGCCGCCCCAGGAGCCGTCGGCCTGGCGGGAGAGGCTGATCTGCGTCGCGGCCGGCAGCGCCTGGAACGCCTCGCCCTTCTTCGGCAGCACCGCCGCCGCCTGCTTCTGCTGCTCGTTCAGCTTGGCGACGCAGTCCTCGCACCGGGTGCCCTGGAACTTCGCCAGCCGCTGCGCCCGGTACTTGTCCACCTTGTAGTGCTGGAACTCCTTCACGCACCCGCACGCCCGCGCCACCATCGGCCGGGCCACCACCTCACCCGTCGGCACTGCCATCGCACGTCCCCGTAGTACCGGCCCGCGGGGGGCGTCGTCCGGCGCCCCCGCCCGCGGTCGCGGCAGCCTTAGTGTACCACCCGCGGCCCGACGGGGTACCCGCGCGCGGTTCACCGCTCACGGGGTGACCGGCGGCGACACGGTGCCCGGCGGGTTCATGAGCACCGGCGCCGGGCGGGCGGGCTGGAAGGTGCGGGCGTTCGCCGTCGTCGTGACGTAGTAGATGTTCCCGGCGTACACCAGCTTCAACTCGGCCATGTCGGCGATGACCCGCAGTGCGTCGTAGAGCCGCACGTCACTCAGCGTCAGCGTGAGGGCCGCCTTGCCGCCGGCCTCCTTCGTCCGCGGGTCGAGGACGATGTTCGCCCCCGTCTGCTTCCGCAGGTCAGCCAGGATTTCCGCCAGCGACTTCTGCTCGGCGTTCACCGCCACCACGCCGCCGTAAATCTGCTCGTGCATCCGGCGGGCCTCGATGATTGGCGTGTCCGCGTCGTCGTCCGACGTGACGAGCGGGTTCGCCCCGGGCCGGCTCGGCGGCTGGTACGCCGGCACGATCACGAGCTGGTTGCCGCGCACCTGGTAGGTGCACGGGATGTTCAGCCTCGCCTGGGCCAGCGCGTCGCCGAGCACGTCGCGGATCGGCAGGCTGTCGTGGCGCCGCGGCAGGATGAGCTTGGTGTCGTAGAGGGTGTTGAGCAGGAACTCCGAGCTGAACCCGCTGTCGTCGGGCCCGCCCACGCCCCCTTCCAGCCGGCGGAACGCCGCCACGTCCACCCGCACGATCAGCTCGGTGCTGTCCTCGACCACGTCGAGCAGCTCGCGCATCGACGTGGCGTTGGCGGGCAACTCGACGCCGAACTTCTCGTCGAGCACCGCGGCCGCCGCCAGCGCCCCGTCCGGCGTCGGCCGCTTCTGCTTCGGCGGATCGACCTTCTTCCCCGGCAGCGCGTCCTGCTTCGGCTCCTGTGCGGCCGCCGCCGTCGGCGTCGGCTCCGGCGCCGCGGTCAGGTACATCCCCGCCCCGGCCGTGCCGAGGAGGCCCACCGCCAGCCCCAGCGCGGCCAGGGCGCGAACGTTCGTCGTCATCGTCGTGATCCCCCGGGACAGGTCGGAGACGGCGGCGGACAGCGCCCCACTGCCGGGCCGCGCGGCCTCGGCGAGCACCGCCGGAATCGTGTCGTCAATCAGCTTCGTCACCCGCGGCCCGGCGGCGCCGACCGGCCCGCCGAGCATCTGGTCGAACGCCACCGCGGCGCCCACCGCCAGCCCGCGGCGCGTGAGCCGCGCTTGCAGCGTCCTGCGGGCCGCGTGCAGCCGGGAATCCACGGTCCCGCTCGGGATGCCCAACACCCCCGCGGCTTCGGCGTTGGTGCGGCCGTCGAGTAGGCAAAGCACCACCACGGCCCGCAGCTTCTCCGGCAGGTCCGCCACCTCGGCGTCGACCGCGGCCCGCACCTCCGCAGTCTCCCAGGCGGGCGGCGGGTCGGGCATCTGCACCTCGACGGGCAAGGGTTCCGCGGGCCGTCGCGCCCGCCGCCCCGCCGCCTTCAGGGCGACGAGGTACGCGGCGCGGTAGAGCCACGCCGGCAGCGCCCGGACGCGGCCGGCCGACTTCGCCAGCGCCAGGAACACGGCCTGGAAGGCGTCCTCGGCGTCGGCGTTCTGGCCGAGGCGGCGGCGGCACACGGCGTAGACCATCGGGCCGTGCCGGCGGACGAGCGCGGCGAACGCCTCGGCGTCGGCGGCGCGGGCGTAGCGGTCGAGGAGGGCGGCGTCGGAGTCGGCCGGCGGCGCGACCCGGCCGAGGATGCCGAACAGCCCGCGTGCCGTCGCGCCCATACGCCCTCCGCCGGGTGCCGTCGTGAGAGGAGTTCCCGCCGGCCGGCGCGGGCTTCGGAAATGGTCGCGGAATTCGTCGCGCCGGCCGGGTCGATTGTCGCCGACCGGCCGCGGCGTGGGAAGGGGTGGGGCGTTCCGCCCCGCGCGCGAACCTTCGCCCGGGGCGGCCGCTCCCTTCGTCGCAACTGTTATCGGTCGCCCACACACCCCCGCCGAGCGAGCCATCGCCGCACGCCGCCACCAGGCGGCCGCGGCCGCGGCGCGCCCGCCGGGCCAACCCCCAGGACGGACACCATGAAGCGCCGCATCCTCCTGGCGACCGCTGCCCTCGGGGCCGCGGCCGCCGCCGCCGGGTACCTCCAGGACCCGGCCAGCCTCGACCGCCTCCTCGACGCCGCCCGGCCGCCCGCCGAGCGCGCGTGGACCGGCGTCACCGCCAACCCCGGCCCGGTCGTCGTGGCCTTCGCGACGTTCCTGCTGACGGTCCTGTACCACGCCGCCCGCGGGAAGTCGCTCCGCGAGTCGGTCGAGGTCGCCGCCACCCGCGTGACCGTGGTCCCGGTGCCGCAGCCGGCGCCGGCCGCGGGCGACGAGAGCCCGGTGCTGACGCGGGCGAAGGCCCGCGCGGCGCGGACGCAGCTCGTCGCCGACCAGATCGGCCTGGAGAACCGCGCCCGGCAGATGCCGGCCGCGATCCGCGAGGCCGAGCAGGAGGCGTGCTACACCGAGCAGGGCGCGACCGACGCGGCCCGCACGCTGACGGCCCGGAAGCAGGCGCACGAGGACGCGGCGGCGAAGCTGGCCGCGCTCCGCCGGGAGAAGGCCGCCGCGGACGCCGAACTGGCCGCCATCCGCGCCGAGCTGCGGAAGCTGGCGGACGTCGTGTAACATCCGCCCGGCGAGCCGACTCCCGTGAGGGGCCGGGTGATGGCAACGTCACCCGGCCCCT
>JBGAQM010000128.1:0-15347 GCA_044220735.1 Urbifossiella sp.
GGCGAGGGCGGCGAGGGCGGCGGCTTCGACGTCCTCGGGCTTCGGCGGCGGCGGCAGGAGGCGGGCGTCTGGTCGCGGCGGGGGGCTTCGCAGCCGCTTGCGGCTTGGCGGGCGGTGCGGCGGGGGGCTTGGCGGGCGGCGGGTCGCTGGTCGGCGGCACGGTCGCGCCGCGGGGCGGGATGGTGAGCACCTGGCGGCAGTCGGGGTTCTTGCACGCCGCCTTCTTCCCGGCGAGCTCGTCCTTGAGCCGGTACGGGGTGGCGCAGTGCGGGCAGTTGAACTCGATCGCCATGAGGCAGTCCCGCCGCAAAGATCGGAGGCGAACGGACGCGAGGACAGGTGGAAGCATTATCCCACCGCGTTCGCCCCACGGCAACCGCCGCCGTTGCCGCGGCCGCGGAGTACAACCAGTCGTGCCGCTCCCCGGAGGCCGCCCGATGGTCCGACCCGCACTCGCCGCCGCGTTCGTACTCGCGGGGCTCGCCGCCGTCGCGCGGCCGCCCTCGACCCAGGCACAGCTCGAAGCGCTCGGCGCGAAGGTGACCGTCGTGAAGGGCGTCGTCACGCAGGCGAGCGTGAACACGGACTCGCTCACACCCGAGCAGTTCCGCACGCTCGGCGCCGCGACGACGCTGAAGCGCCTCAGCACGTCCGGGAAGGGCGTCACCGACGCGACGCTGCCGCTGCTCGCGGGGCTGACCGGGCTCGAAGAACTCTCGACCGACCAGACGCGGCTCAGCGACGACGGCTACAAGCACTTCGCGCAGTTCCGCGGCCTCCGGCAGCTGTCGCTGTTCCACCCGTCGTGGGACATGAAGGAGTTCACCGGCCGCGGGCTGGCGCACCTGAAGGCGCTGCCGAAGCTGGAGCGACTCACGTTCGCCGGCAGCACCGCCGGCGACGAGGCGTTCGCGGCGCTCGCCGAGGTGCCGCAGTTGAAGGGCTTCAGCACCTGGCACACGCGGCAGACGCAGGCCGGGAACGCTCACCTGCTGAAGCTGAACCTGACGAGCCTGAAGCTCGGCCAGCGGCTGCCGCGGTACGGGAAGGACGAGCCGCCGAGCTTCGACGAATCGACCGTGCCGACGCTGGCGAGGATGAAGTCGCTGGAGCGGCTGGAACTGTTCGAGGCGGTGCTGACGGCCCGCGGCCTGGCGCCGCTGAACGCGCTGCCCGACCTCAAGGTGCTGGCGATCAACACGACGGAGATTTCGGCCGCCGACGTGGAGGCGGTGAAGGCGGCGCTGCCGAACGTGAAGGTGGAATTCCGGCCGCTCACCGAGGACGAGCGCGACGGGACGCTGCGGAAGAAGCTGAGGCTGATCCCGTGACGCGCGGAGCCGGCGAGCCGGGCCCCGTAAGGGGCCGGGTGGGTTGGACGCACCCGGCCCTTACGAGGCCCGGCTCCGGCATTGAAACACCCGGTAGCCGCGGGCTGCACCGCGGCGGCGCGCCGGCGAGGATCGGCTCCACCCGCAGGTCGTCGAACCACGCCACGCCGGCGCCCGTCAGCGCCGCCGTCAGCCCGATCTGGCCCGACGCCGGCACCGTGCGGTACAGCTGGAACCGCTGCCACTTGTCGTTCGTGCTCAGCACCCGCGCCCCGAGCGGCTCGCCGCCGGCGTCGTCGTACAGCAGCGCCCCGTCGGCCGTGCCCGCGATCGCGGCGTTCACCTTCACCCACCCGCTGACGCGCACCAGCGTCCCCGGCGGCAGCTTCACCGCCGGGCTGTCCACCGCCAGCCACGTCCGCTCCAGCGGCAGCTGGTACGGGAACGGCTTGCCGTTCGCGTCCGTCCGCGGCGGCTGGCGCACCTCCAGCTTCAGCACCGACTTGCCGAGGCTCACGCTGGGGCGCTGCGCCTCCTCCGGCTGCGGGATCGGCCGGCTCGGGGCGAACAGGCCCTTCGGGTCCGGCGGCGTCACCCGCTGCGGCGTCGGGTCTTCGAGCTTGTCCGACGGCACGATCCCGGCGGCGACCTGGACGCGGTCGGATTCGAGGCTGCTGGTGCGGGCGGCCCACCCGGCAGGCTCGCCACCGGCACCCCGGACGCAGGCACGGCGGCGCCGAGCTCGAAGTCGCCGTTCGCCAGCCGGTTCCCCGCCGGCCACCCGGCCACCTGCAGCGAACCCACAGTGCTTCGGCAGCGTGAAGTAGCTCACCGCGTACGGGCTGGCCGTCGGCACGTCGAGGGTGCCGGTGGCGAGGTGCCAGTGCGCCCGCATCAGCACCCGCAGCGGCCGCAGGGCGCGGGTCGCGTCCTGGTAGGCGCGGTCGTACACCTCGTTCTGGTAGTGCTTCTGCGCCTCCGCGTAGTACTCGTGCGTCTTCGCCAGCAGCCGGTCGCCGTCCGTCGCCGTCACCCCCATGCCGGTGACGCTGGGTGCGCGGCCTTGGTCTTTCGTAGCTCGCGGCGGCCAGGGTCATCGCCCTCGGGGCGGCATGACGCCGTACCGGCGGATAGTCCTGCCGCCTCGACCACCAGCCCGCGCGGCCCCAGGTCGTCGGTGAACACGATCGGCGCCACCGTGTCGAACTCGTCGAGCGTCACCTCCGTGCCGGACGTGGTGCGCTTCGTGCGGTTGGCGAGGTTCTGCACCCCGGCCGGGGTGACGAGCCACGGGTCGTGCCCGTCGGACACGCCCGGCACGATGACCTTCAGCCCGGCCACGGCCCCCTGCCCCGGCACGTACTGGTCGCCCTGCCCGAGCCACATGGGCACGACGAGCAGCCCCTTCTGCCCGGGGATCACGGCCGCGCGGACGTTCGGGTGGCTGGTGTACAGCCACGTCGCCTTGCCGTCGGTCGAGCTGGACGACGTGAGGACGCGGTCGAGCAGGTCGAGCTCGGTGTTGAGGAGCGCCACGCCCTGGAGGCGGTCGCGGCCCTGCTCGGCGTCGGCGAGGGCGCGGTCGGACCAGAACCCGAGGCCGCGGCAGCCGGCGGCGATGGCGAGGTACGACAACAGCCGCACCTGCTCGGCGTGCGGGCCGGCGCCGGCGTCGGCCGCGGGCGAGTCGTCCGGGACGTGGTTCTGCACCCACGTCCAGAACACCGACCGGGACCCGGTCAGCTGCCGCCGCTGCGCCAGCCAGTCGCCGTACCGGTTCAGTTCGAGGCTGGTGAACAGCGGCCAGCGGTGGGCGCCGACCACGTCGAGCGACTGCGAGTACGCCTGGAAGCCGTCCCACAGGTCGCCGCCGAGCGGCCGCCGGCGGTCGGCCCGGCGCACCTCCGCGGCGCTCCACCTCACCTTCCGCTCCTGGCCGTCGGTTAGGCCGCCGCCCAAGTCCCAGAACAGCACGTCGGACGCGACGAACTTGCGGCGGAACGTGTCGAACAGCGCGTCGCCGGCGCCGGCCGTGATCTGCGCCTCGTCCACCGACGGGGCCGACGGGATGACCAGCCAGCCCTCGCGGCCGGCCTCATCGACGAGGGCTTGCGGCGACTCGGCGGGGAGCCACACGGCGTCGAACCCGGCGGCCCGCAGGACGTGGAGCGGCGTGCCGCTGTGGCGGATGGCGCGGAAGAAGTGCTCCTTGCCGTCCACGAGGAGCTGGCCGCCGCGCTGTTCCACCTGCCGCAGCCGGCCGGCGGGCGTCGGCAGCGGCAGCGGTTGCCCCTTCGGGTTCGCGGTCGGCACGCCGGGGGCCGTCGCCACCGGCGCCGCGGCGGCGCGGACGGGGCCGACCTCCAGGTCGTCCACCCACACGTCCACGGGGCCGGGGCCGGTGTAGACGTTCAGCACGAGGCGGTCGACGTACGCGCCTTCGGTGTTCACCTCGCGGCCGACCCGCGCCCGCACCGCGGGGAGGTGTTTGCCCATCAGTTCGGGGACGTTCTCGATCGTGAGCTTGTCCCAGTTCCGCGTCTTGTCGTAGCTCCGGCCGACGACGAGGAACGTCAGCAGCGCCTCGGGGCGGGCGGGGTCGCGCTCCTTCGGCAGCACCACCCGCGCCCGCAGCTGCACGCCGGGCCGCGTGGCCTTCACCCACACGCTCGCCGACAGCGCCGGCGTCACCGGGGCCGGCGGCGTGTCGTAGCCGTAGTAGACGAACGCCGAGTCGCCGGTGCCGGCGTCGAGGATCAGTTGCAGGTGTTCGCTGGTGGGGCGGCTCTTGAACGCCTGGTCGGAGACGGTGTGCGCCTTCACCTCGGCCTTCACGTTCGCGTCGCCGCGGACGAGGACGGGGTCGCGGCCGGCGAACGTGTGGCGGTGGATGCCGTCGTTCTGGGCCAGCAGCGCCGCCGCCCCGACGAGCAGGGCGGCGAGCGGGGCGGCGGCGTAGGCCGTCACGCGGACGGTCATGCGGGGCTCCCTCCGGTCCGCGGCGCGGACGCAACCGGGGGCTATACCGCCCGGCGGACGGGAGGGGAAGGCGAATCGCGCGGCGGACGAACTACCGCGACTTCGCCATGAACGCGAGCCCGGCCCGCGGCGGCGACCCGACCTGGCAGAGGGTGTCGAACCCGTAGTGCCGCACCAGCCGGATCAGCCCCTCGGCCTCGGCCTGGTCGGCGGCGTCGAGCAGCTGCCGGCCGCTCTCCGTGACCGCCCAGCGGCCGCCGGCCGGCGCCGCCCGCAGCGCCGTCGGGTCGAACCGCCGGCCGACGGCGGAGAACGGCACCCGCGTCGGCGCCCGGCCGTTGACGAGGAAGAACGTCTGCCCGCCGGCCTTGCAGAACTCGGTGAACCGCCCGTCGGCGATCACCCGCGCCGCGTCCCGGGCGGTGAACTCCGCCGGCCCGAACCGGGCCAGCACTTCCGGCCCGCTCGCCACCACCCACTCGGTGCCGTCGCGCCGGGCCTCGACGCGCCGCGGGTCGATCCGGACCATCTCGCCGAAGTAGCCGACGCCCGGCACCGGGATGCCCACCCGCGTCAGGCTGTGCTCCTGCAGCGCGGCGGAGAGCGGCGGGACGGTCGGCGCGGCCCCGCTGTCGGTGTCGAACGCGGCGAACAGGAGCGTCATCGCCGGCGCCGCCGGGTTCGTCCCGATGACGCCGAGGCGGTTGAACCCGTACCGGCGGATCGCCGCGGCCGCCTGCTCGGCGTCCGGCCGGTGCAGCCCGCAGTTCAGGTGAATCGTCGCGTCGTCGCGGACGACCCACACGCCGCGCACGGCGTCCACGCGGACCGACTTCAGGTCGACGGCGACGACGTGCCGCGGCCCGCTCGACAGGAGGGCGGCCCGGCCGTTCTGCAGGCCGTACTCGACGACCGGCCGGCCGGCCCCGACGACGACCCAGTCGGTCGGCCGCTGCTCGCGGAGGACGCGGACGACCTCCTTCGCCGCCGCCTCGTCGTCGCCGACCTCGCGGAAGACGCGCGTCCCGTTCGCCACCTGCCACCCGGTCGCGGTGCGCCGCGGCATCAGCAGCCCGGGGTCCAGCGGCGTGGCGTTCTCGGGGTACGGCAGGGCGGCGAGTTGCGTCGGCGGGGCGACGACCGACGGCGGCGCGACGGGGAGCGCGGGCGTCTGCGGCACCGCGGGCGTGAGGGGCGTCGGGAGGGTGCGCGGCTGCGCCGGCGTGAACGGCGCCGGCTGCGCCGCGGCCGGCCCGGCGGCGAGTGCGATCCCGACCCCGGCGACCAGCGAACGCACGCGCATGACCCCTCCCCCGCGGCGGCGGACTCTCCGGGTGGTATCGGTCGTGCGGGCGGGGGAACTTGAGGGGGCGTGCGTCGCCGCGAGCGGCGTCAGCGGTGGCGGCGCGGGCGTGGGGGCGCTCGAGGCGCTTGCCGGCACGAGGCGGAAGTCGAGCATCCGCTTCGGCAGGTCCACGCGCGCCACCTCGACGCGCACCCGGTCGCCGAGGCGGAACCGCTTCCGCGACCGGCCGCCCTCCAGCGCGTGGCCGGCGTCGTCGAAGTAGTGGCTGATCGTCCACCAGCGCGACGAGACGTGATGATCCCTCGGCCGGGAACTGCTCCACCTGCGCGAAGAAGCCGTACTCCGCGACGCCGGTGATGACCGCGTCGAACTTCTCGCCGAGGCGGCGGCTCAGGAACGTGAGGATGCGCACCTTCACCAGCTCGCGCTCGGCGGTTTCCGCGCGCCGCTCCAGCTTCGAGCAGTGGTCGCCCAGCGCCGTCAGTTCCGTGAGGTCGGCGGACGCCCGGCCGGTCTTGATCCAGCGGTCGAGCAGTCGATGAACGACGAGGTCCGGGTAGCGGCGGATGGGCGACGTGAAGTGGCAGTAGTGGGTGCTGGCGAGGGCGTAGTGCTCGTCCTGCACGGGCGAGTAGGCCGCCTGCTTGAGGCTTCGCAGCAGCGCGAAGTGAACGGCGGCGCGCTCCGGCTTGTCGGCCGTGGCGGTGAGGACACGCTGCAACTCGCGCCGCGGTCCTTCGGCCGCTTGATGGGGTAGCCGAGGATGCCGGCGAACTGCGCGAACGCTTCCAGTTTCTCGTCCTTCGGCGCCGGGTGGACGCGGCGGAGGAAGTGGATCTCCTCGTCCGTCAGGTGCTCGGCCACGGCCTCGTTCGCCGCGAGCATGAACTCCTCGATCACCTGATGGCTGAGGTCGTGCCTGGCGAAGTGGGCGCCGGTCATGCGGCCGTCGGCGTCGTACTCCAGCACGGCCTCGGGCATCGACGAGTTCAGCCGCTGCAGCCCAGATCGCTTCTTGCGGGCAAGACGGCAGGTCACCGCATCCGCTTCAGCATGGCAACGATGTCTGGCAGGCCGGGGCGTGAGCCCCCGGACCTGGCGTCGCGCGTGTCGGGAGAATCCGAGGCTATTTTTCCAGCCCATCGCCTTCGCCAGCCCGTCGAGAGACCTCCTGCACGCCTGTCGTAGGTGAACCGCTTCCGGACGCGGATCGCGGCGTTGAAGAACGACACGTGCCCCTTCTGCAACCCCGGCGTGAACTCCATCCGCACCGTCTTCACGTAGCGGACCTTGCCCTCCTGCAGGCTCGCCAGCCCGTTCGAGATCACCTCCGGGAACATCGGGATGACCTTCTGCGGCAGGTAAATGCTCGTCGCCCGCCGCCGGGCCTCGGCGTCGAGCGGGCCGCCGGGCTGGGCGAAGTGGGCCACGTCGGCGATGTGGACCGTCAGCACCCAGTGCTTCGTCTTCGGGTCGATGGTCACGCTCACCGCGTCGTCGAAGTCGCGGGCGTCGGCCGGGTCGATGGTCACGACCAGTTCGTCGGTGAAGTCGGTGCGGCCGTGCAGATCGGTTTCGGAGAACGAGGCCGCCGCCTGCCGCGCCTCGGCCAGCGCCTCGGGCGGGAACTCTTCGGGCAGCCCCAGCGCCTTGATGATCGACAGCGTGTCCACGCCGGGCGTGCCGTGCGCGCCGAGCACCTCGGTGATGACGCCCTCGCCGCGGTCGTTCACGGTGGGGAAGCGGAGCAGGTCGATGACGACCTTGTCTTGCGACTTCACCCCTTCGCGCCGGGGTCGCCGACCGACACGCTGTGCGCGAACAGGGTGCCATCGACCCGCACGAAGCCTTCGCCGTCGCGCTCGAAGTAGGTGCCGACGAACGTCCGCGTGGCGCGGGTGAGGACGCGCACGACCTCGCCGGCGGCGTCGCGGAGTTTCCCCGCGACGCGGGTGATGCGCACGACCACCTCGTCGCCGTTGGAGGCGTCGGCGGCCTTGTCCTCGCGGATGAAGATGTCGGGCGCCGCGACGCCGTTCACCGGGTTGGGGCGGACGTAGCCGGCGCCGGACTTGCCGCGGCGGTAGACGCCGACGGCGGTGCCGTGCGGGTCGCCGGGGCGGATGGTCTGGTTCGGGCCGACGGCGAGCCGCCCCTCGCGGACCAGCGCCTTGAGCGTCTGGCGGAACTCGGGGTACTCGTCGTCGGTGACGTTCATCCGCTTGGCGAGCACCTTCGCCTTGATCGGCGAGTAGCTCGGGCGGGTGACTGCGTGGATGATGCGGGTGGTCAGGTCGGACATGGTTGGTGATTATACGCCGGGCAGCCGCCAGTGTTGCCGCTTGCGGCTTCGCGTCGCCCAATGACGAAGGCAAGACGAGGTGTCTTCCTTCGTCGTGGTGGATGTGTGGAGTCACACCGGCAGCTAGAGCCCCAGCACGTCGGCCATCGTGTACCGGCCGGCGGTCTTCGTCGCCAGGAACTTCGCCGCCAGCAGCGCCCCGCGGGCGTAGCTGTCGCGGCTGTGCCCCTTGTGGACCAGCTCCAGCGTCTCGCCGAGCGTCGTGAACACGATCGTGTGCTCGCCCACGTTGTCGCCGCCGCGGACCGCGTGCACGCCGATCTCGTCGGCCTACCGCTCGCCGACCAGCCCCTCGCGGCCGTGGACGAACCGGCCGCCCTGCACCTCGCGGATGACCTCGGCGAAGTGGACCGCCGTGCCGCTCGGCGAGTCCTTCTTGAAGCGGTGGTGCCGCTCGATGATCTCGGCGTCGAAGTCCTTCCCGTTCAGCGACTCGGCCGTCAGCCGCACCAGCTTGAACAGCAGGTTCACGACCAGGCTCATGTTCGGGGCGAACAGAATCGCCGTCTCGTGCGCCGCGGCCTCGATCTCGGCCTTCTGCGCGTCGGTGTGGCCGGTGGTGGACACGACCAGCGGGATGCGCCGGGCCACGCACACCGGCAGCACCGCCATCGTGCCCGCGGGGGCCGAGAAGTCGATGACGCAATCCGGCCGCGGCTCCAGCGGCAGTTCCGAGGTGATCGGCACGCCGATGGGCCCGACGCCCGCGACCTCGCCGGCGTCGCGGCCGAGGGCCGGCGCGCCGGGGGCGTCGAGCGCGGCGACGACGCGGAGGCCGGGGTCGTCGTTCGCCAGCGCGACGAGCCGCTGCCCCATCCGCCCGCCGGCGCCGTTGATGGCGATCGTGGTCTTCATGTGTCGTGTCCGGTGTGGGGCCGGTTTCCAACCGGCCTGCCTGTACGAGGCCGGTTGGAAACCGGCCCCACGAATCAGCCGAGGAACCACCGCATCAGGTTCCAGCCCGGGTCGAACGCCAGCCCGGCCGCCGCGGCCGTCGGCTCGTCGTAGCTCGTCTGCCCGGCGGCGGCGACGCCGGTCCCCGCGACCGCGAACGGCACCGCCCCGTGCGCGTGCGCCCGGGTGCGGATCGTCGTGCGGTGGTCGGGCGACACCAGAATCCGCCAGTCGCCGAACCCCGGGAGCGCCTCCAGCAGCGGGCCGACGATGTCGGCGTCGATCCGCTCCAGCGCCTTCACCTTCTCGTCGGCGCGGCCCTCGTGGCTGGCCTCGTCCGGCGCCTCGACGTGGACGCACACCAGGTCGAACGCCCCCAGCGCCTCCACGCCGTACCGCCCCTTCGCGGCGTAGTCGGTGTCGAGGTAGCCGGTGGCGCCGGGCACGTCGATGCGGTGCCACCCGAGGAGCACCCCGACGCCGCGGACCAGATCGACGGCCGAGATGATGGCCCCGCGCGGGCCGTAGGTCTCCTCGAACGACTGGATCCGCGGCGCCTTTCCCTGGCCCCACAGCCACACCTGCGTCGCCGGCTTCTCGCCCGCGGCGACGCGCTTCGCGTTCACGGGGTGCGCCGCCAGGATCGGCTTGCTCAGTTCCATCAACTCGCGGAATACCTCGCCGCCCGGCCCGCTCGGCAGGTAGTCGGCGATCGGCTTGTCGGGGATGTCGTGCGGGGGCTGACACTTCGTCTGCGCGAAGGGTTCGGCGTTGCCCTTGCCGCGCCACACGAGGATGTTGCGGTACTGCACGCCGGGGTGGAACTCGATGACGCCGCCGAGCACCTCGCGGCCGCCGAGTTCCTTCTGGAGCGCCCGGATGAGCGGGGCGCCGTCCTCGCTGGAGATGTGGCCGGCGGTGAAATCCCGCATGTGGCCGTCGGGCGTGTGGACGAGGTTGCAGCGGATCGCGTAGTCGTTCGGGCCGAGGTGAATCCCCATCGCCGCGGTTTCAAGCGGGGCGCGGCCGGTGTACACGGCGAGCGGGTCGTAGCCGAACAGCGACAGCGTCGCCACGTCCGACGCGGGCGTGAGCGTCGGCGGCACGTTGTTGGCGCGGCCGACGACGCCGGTGCGGGCGATGCGGTCCATGTTCGGGAGGCGGGCGGCCTGCAGCGGGGTCCGGCCGCCGAGGGCGTCGAGCGGCTCGTCGGCGCAGCCGTCGGGGATGACGATGGCGTACTTCATGCCGGGGATTGTACCGCAGGACACGGTTCGCGGCTTCGCGTGCCGCGACGCGAAGCCGCAAGCGGCAACGTAACCACTCGAGCGAACGCTTGCGGCTTCGCGCTTCCCGGCGCGAAGGCACGAGCGGCGGAAATCGGGTACACTCGACGTCCAGAATCCGGAATAAAATCGCGGACCGCCCGGCCGGCGCCGCGGCACATTCGGGTGACGACAGCGGAGGTGGCGATGGGAACGGCCCAACTCGGGGCGGTCCGCCGGATGTTCGACCGCGTCCGCGACGACGCCGGCGACGCCGCGTTCGGCGCGATCGTGCGCCGGCACGGGCCGATGGTGCTCGGCGTTTGTCGTCGGGTACTGCGCGACCCGCACGCCGCGGCCGACGCCTTCCAGGTCACGTTCCTCGTGCTGGCGAAGCGCGCCGGCCCCGCGCCGGACCGGCTCGGGGCGTGGCTGTACGGCGTCGCCGTCCGCACCGCCATGAAGGCCCGCGGCCGCGACGCCCGCCGCCGCGCCGTCGAAGCCGACTACGCCGCGCGGCCGCGCCCGGAGCCGCCCGCGGCCGACGCCGAACTGCTCCGCCTGATCGACGCCCAGCTCGCCGCGCTGCCGGAGAAGTACCGGCTGCCGCTGGTGCTGTGCGGCGTGCAGGGGCTCGGCAAGGCGGAAGCCGCGGACCGCCTCGGCCTCCCCGAAGGCACCGTATCGAGCCGCCTGGCCCGCGCCCGCGACCTGCTCCGCGGTCGGCTCGAACGCCGCGGCGTGGTCGTACCCGCGGCCGCGCTGCTGGCGCTCGCCCCGGCGCCGGGGTCCGCCGCGCTGCTGTCGTCCACCGTCGAAGCCGCCGTCGGGGCCGCGCCGGTGTCGGCCCCGGTTCTCGCACTCTCTCAGGAGGTTCTCGCCGCCATGTCCGCACCCGCCTGGAAGCTCCCCGCCGCCGTCGTGGCCGCGTTCGCCCTCTCCGCCGGGGCCGTCGGCCTGTCCGGCGCCCAGCAGCCCGGCACGCCCGACAAGGCGCCCGCCGCGAAGCAGAAGGACAAGCCGCCCGCGCGCCCGGCCGGCACCCGCCTCGTCGGCACTCTCGGCGCGGCCGACGCCGCGGCCGGCACCATCACGCTGACGCGCAAGAACGAAGCCGACCTGGTCGTGGCGCTGGCGAAGGACGCGGTCGTGACCGCGGACGGCAAGGCGGCGAAGCTCGGCGACCTGAAGGCCGGCGCGACGGTCGAGGTGGAGCGGGCGACCGACAAGGCGCCGGCGACGAAGGTGGCCGCGACCGGCAGGCGGGTGACGAGCGAGCTCGTTCGCGTTGACGGGATGAACCTGTCCCTCAAGGGGAAGCCGAACGACCAGGACTTCACGCTGACCGCCGGCGCGAAGGTGACGCTCGACGGGAAGGACGCCAAGCTGACCGACCTGCCGATCGGCCAGCCGGTCACCGTGCAGCTGTCCGCGGACGGCTCGGCGGTGCTGGGGGTGTCGTCGGGGATGGCGAAGGGGCGGAAGCCGCAGGGGGTCGCGCCGGACGAGGCCGAGGACTTCGCCGCCCCGCAGGACGGCGAGAAGCGGCCGGCCCGCGTCGCCCGCCAGACCGGTACGGTCGGGGCGGTGGACGCGGCGGCCGGCACGATCACCCTCGTCCGCAAGGGTGACGGCGGCGAGCGCCGCGACACCATCGCGGTGGCGAAGGACGCGACAATCATCGTGGACGGCAAGTCGGCGAAGCTCGCGGACGTGAAGGTGAAGGCGAGTGCCGACGTCGAGCGGGCCGGCGAGGGACAGCCGGCGACGAAGGTAACCGTCAGCGGCGAGAAGCTGGCCGCGATGGTCGCCGACGTGGACAAAACGTCGCTCACCGTGCGGCTGCGTGCCGAGGGGCAGCCGGTGGAGCGGAAGCTGGCGCTGGCGCCGAACGTGGTGGTCACGCTCGACGGCAAGACCGCGAAGGCGTCCGACCTGCAGTCCGGCGACCGGGTGATCGTGACGCTGACCAGCGACGGCACCGCGGCGCTGGCGGTCGTGGCCGGGGTGCCGAAGCGCGACGGCGACCGGCCCCGGCCGAAGGACCCGAACCGGGACTGATTAGTTCTGCCGCTTGCGACTTCGCGCGGGGCAACGCGAAGCCGCAAGCGGTTGTGCTTCTTTACCCCCGCTCCCGCGCCGTCGCCGCGAGGTAGACGCGGCGAATCTCGCCGGTCACCCGGCGGTGCTCGGCCCGGAACGCCTCCGCCGACTCGAACCCCAGCCGCCGCGCCAACTTCGCCAAGTCGTCGGCCGCGTCCGGCAGCTCCGTCAGCGGGCGGTCGGTCACCACCCGCAGCCGGGCCTCCACCAGCCGCAGGAACGAGTACCCCGCCCGAAGCGCCGCCGCCTCGGCCGCCGGCAGCAGCGCCGCCGCCTCCAGCGCGTCCAGCGCCGCCCACACGTTCGGCTCCAACACGTCCGGCCGCGCCGCGCCGTGCTTAAGCTGGAGCAATTGGACCAGGAACTCCACGTCGTTGAGGCCGCCTGCGCCGCGCTTCAGGTTCCGCGGCGTCGTGCCGGCCTCCAGCTTCTCGCGCATCCGCCGCACCTCGTCGGCCGCGGCCGGCGTCCACCCCCCACCCACGGCCGCAGCCCGGACTCGCGCCATCACCCGGTCGGCGAACGCCGTGTCGCCGCGCACGACGCGGGCGCGGGTGAGCGACTGGCGCTCCCACAGCTGCGCCCCGCCGCCGGCGTAGTAGCGGTCGAGCTCGCACAGCGGCACCACCAGCGAGCCCGACTTCCCCGTCGGCCGCAGCCGCATGTCCACGGCGTACAGCTTCCCCATCGGCCCGTGCGTGCTCGCCGCCTTGATGAGCCGCTGCGCCAGTTCGGTGAAGTACGGCCCCGCCGCCGCCGCCGCGTCGCGGCTCTCGGCCTCGAAGACGAGGATCAGGTCGAGGTCGCTGTGGTAGCTGATCTCGCGGCCGCCGAGCTTGCCGAGCCCCAGCAGGCAGTAGGGCGCCACGACGCCCGGGACCCTCGCGCGGAGCTCGGCTTCCACCAACTCCGCGACCTGATTCAGCACGGTATCGGCGAGGTCGGACAGCGCCGCCGTGGTGTCGCGGACCGGGGCCATGCCGAGGAGGTCGGCGACGCCGATGCGCAGCAGTTCCTTGTCCTGGAAGCTGTGGAGGATCGGGTCCGGGTCGCTCGCCCCGCGGCACAGCTCGGCCAGCTCGGCGCGCAGCTCGTCGGCGGTCCGCGGGGCGTTCAGCACCAGCGAGTCGAGCAGCTCGTCGGCCATGCCGGGGTTGTTGATCAGGATGCCCGACAGGAACGGGCTCCCGGCGCACAAGTCCACGTACAGCCGGAGCGTCGCCGGGTTCACGCTGAACAGCTCCCACAACACCGCCTTCGCCCCCAGCGACGCGCTCACCCGTTCGAGCTGCGTCAGCGCCTCGTCGGGGTCGGGGGTGTCGGCGACGGCCTTCAACAGCCGCGACGCGATCGACGCCAGGAAGTGCCGGCAGCGGCGGTCGGAGAGGAACGGTACCGACTCGCGGGCGAGGCCCAACAGGTTGTGGTACGCCTTCGGCACGTCGCGGAACGGGTAGCGGCCGAGCACGGCGCGCACGGTGGCGTCGTCCGGGTCGGGGTCGAGGATCAGGTCCGTCTCGGGCTCGTCGCCGCCGCCCGCGTCGGGGAACGACTGGTGGAGCAGGTGGTTGAGGACGGCGCGGTCCACCTCGGTCTTGTCGTGCAGGTCCTTGAGGAACTGGTCGAGCGGGTCCACGAGGAGGTGGCGCACCCCGGGGGGCTCGGGGAGCTCGTCGAGGCGGCTTCGCCGCTGAGCGGCAAGCGGCGTGGGGCCAGGGCCAAGCTCGGAGAAAGTCGGCCCACCGTCGTCGTCTGGCCCGTCGCCCCTTGCCCCTTGCCCCTCGCGCTCCGCGTAGCCCATCCGCCGCGCCAGGGTGCGGAGCGCTTCGTCACCCGTCGGCAGCTTGTGGGTTTGCAGGTCGAACAGGAGTTGGAGCCGGTGTTCGGTCTTGCGCAGGAAGCGGTACGCGTCGGCGAGCGTGTACGTCTCGTGCGGCGTGAGGCAGCCGGCGATTTCGAGCGCCTCCAGCGCGAGCAGTGTGTTGCGCTGGCGCACCGCGGGCAGGTCGCCGCCGTTCAGCAGTTGCAGGAACTGCACCGTGTACTCGATGTCGCGGATGCCGCCGCGGCCGGTCTTCACGTCGGCCGGGGTCGTCCACCGGGTCGCGGCCTCCGACTCGCCGCCCGACCCGCCCTTCGGCCGGCCGGCCTGCCGCTCCATCTGCCGCTTCAGCGCCTTCACCTCGTTGATCTCGGCGAAGCTGAAGTACTTCCGGTACACGAACGGCTCGACCGCCGCCAGGAACTCGCGGCCGAGGTCGATGTCGCCGGCCACCGGGCGGAGCTTGATGAGCGCCTGCCGCTCCCAGGTGCGGCCGCGCGTGTCGTAGTAGCTGAGCGTGCCGGCGAGGCTGCGTGCGAGTGGGCCGCGGGCGCCCTCGGGACGCAGGCGCAGGTCCACGCGGTAGGCGAACCCGCGGTCGGTGACCGCGGAGAGGAGCCGCACCACCTCCTGCACCACGCGGGCGTAGAACTCGGCCGTCGGGATGGTGGTGCGGCGGCCGGTCGTCTCGCCGTCGGCGTCGTAGACGACCATCAGGTCCACGTCGCTGCTGTAGTTCAGCTCGTCGCCGCCGAGCTTGCCGAAGCCCAGCACCGCGGCGCGGGAGGGGCTGCCTTCCAGGGACGTCGGCGCGCCGAAGCGGTGGGTCACGAGCCGCGTGGCGTGGGCGAACGCGACCTCGACCGAGGCGTCGGCGAGGCGGGCGAGCTCGCGGGTGACCTCTTCGAGCGGCCGGTCGCGGAGGATGTCGTTGACGCCGATGCGGAGCGTGTGGCGGGCGCGGAAGCGGCGCAGGGCGCGGAGCACGCCGGGGTCGTCGGCCGCGGCGTCCACGTCGGTGCGGAGGTGGGCGACGAGCTCGGCGGTGGTGGGGTTGCGGCGCGGCGGCGTGCGCACCGATTCGAGGAACTCGGGGTAGAGCGCGAGGGTGTCGGCGAAGAACTGCGACGCGGCCAGGAGCGTGAGGGTGGCTTCGAGCCCGCGGGCGCGGGATTCGAGGAGGCCGGCGAGGTGCGGCCGGGCGGCCGGCTGCGCGAACAGGCGTTCGAGGTTGTTCAGCGCCATGTCCGGGTCGGCGGCGCGCGGCAGGAGTCGGCCGAGGGCC
>JBGAQM010000129.1:0-16203 GCA_044220735.1 Urbifossiella sp.
CCCAAACGACCGCTTGGGGCGCCGCGCCGCCGCGGGCGGCGGTCGGGTCGGCTTACTTCTCGTCGATCGGGTCGCGCTTCCCCTTCGGGTTCGGGGTCGGGCCGGCGCCCGCGGCCCCGGCGGCGGTCGTGATGACCTTCAGCCGGAACTCGCCGGTGCGGTTCCCCAGCCCGGTGGTGATGAGGCGGTGCTCGCCGCCGCGCTTCGGCTGGAACACGATCAGGCTGTTCAGGCTCTCGCCGCCGTCGTCGTTCTCGGCCACCACCTTGCCGCCCGGCCCCTCGACCAGCAGGTACGGGTCGAACTGCCCCTGCTGGGCCATGTCCAGGGTGATGATGTAGATCTGCCCGGCCTTGAAGTTCACGTCGAACGCCTTGTGCGGGCCGCGGTTCCCGCCGCCGCCCGGGTTCTGGTACACCGGGTCGTTGGCCGTCGTCTTCCCCTTCTCGTCCAGCAGCGGCGTCTTGGCCATCGGGATCGGCGTGACGCTGGCCGAGTAGTCGAACTGCTGGCCGTCGAGCTCGTCGTCGTCGAGGTTCGGGGTGACCACGACGCGGTAGCTGCGGCTCTCCTTCGGGAGGACGTACCCCTCGAACGCGTCGCCCTGCACCTCGCCGCCGCGGTAGTCGGTGCCGGTGCGGAGGAACGCCCCCGGGCGGATGAGGACCGACGGGGTGAACCCGTTGGCCTCGACCTTCACCTTGTACATGTACCCGACGTCCATCTTGAACTGGTGGACGCCGACCTGGACCTTCCCCTTGCCGCTCTGGACCTTGGGGCCGCCGGCGGGCGGCTGGCCGCCGGCCCCGGGCGACATCAGCATGGTGCCGGCGAGCAGGGCGGTGACGACCGCCGCCCGGCGGAGTCGGGTGAGACGCATGGGTGGCTCTCGGTTCGGGTGGCCGCCGACGGGCGGCCCGCTCCCGCCGCCAGTGTACACCGGCCGCGACGGCGGGGAAAGGAGGCGAATGTGAGGTGTTGCGCACGCCCGCGGGCGGGGCAAGGGCGGGCGGCTGGGCAACCCCGCCCCCCGCGCCGCGGCCGACTTTTCCGTTTATTCCGCCCGCCCGCCCGACCGATACGACCGGTACCGATTGCCGCGCCGCGCGCGGCGTACCGCCCGTGAGGTCGCCATGTCTACCCCCGCCGCCCGCGCCCGGCTCGCCCTCGACCGCCTCGACGACCGCGTCGTCCCGAGCACGGTCACCAGCACCACCACCGCCCGCCCGCTCGACTTCACCGCCGCCGGCACCCTCACCACCACCGACCCCGTCGCCGGCGGCACCCCGGTCACCACCACCAACACCGTCACCCTCACCGGCCAGCTCGTCTACACGAGCAACACCGCCGGGAGCAGCGGCACCGTCACCGTCGCCGGCACCGGCAGCGGCGACGGCCTCGCCGTCCCGCTCCCGCCCCGCGCCGACGGGTCGGGGGCGGTCAAGACGACCAGCGTCAGCTTCGCCCAGGTCCTCCAGGCCGAGCTCCGGTTCGAGGACGCCGGCGGCGCCGTGAACGTCACGACGCCGCTCGCCGGCGGGGCCGCGTACTACACCCCGGGCAACGGCACCGGCAACCGCCCCCTCGGCCCGCTCGACGGCTCCGGCTCGTTCGACGTGTCCGACTACTCCCTCGGCGCCGACTTCACCGGCACCGGCGGGGCGACGGCCGGACTGACCGTCACCCTCACCGACACCGCCACCGCCGCCACCGACCTGGCGTTCGAGACGTCGGCCGCGGCGAAGGCGAGCGACGGCACCGTCGGCGCCAACTTCACCGTCGGCGTGACCGGGAAGATGATGACCGCCGCGTCGCACACGACCGCGGCCGCGCGGGTGACCGCCGTGTGGGGCGACGGCGCCGGCCGCACCCAGGCCGCCGACCTGGACGTGCCGCTGTACTGGAACACCGGCCGCGTCGTCGTGTCGGCCCGCGGCCTCACCGCCCCGGCGTGGGCCACGCAGCTGACGGTCAAGCTCGACGCCGCCGGCGCCGTCGCCGAGGCCGACGAGGGGAACAACAGCTGGACGGTGACGCTGGCGAACCTGAGCACGACGCCGCTCCCGCCGCCGGCCGACCCGTCGAGCCCGCCGCCGGCGTCGCCCCCGCCGCCGGCGTCGCCGCCCCCGCCGGCGTCGCCGCCCCCGCCGGTCACGGGGCCGGCGACCACCGACCCCGCCGGCTTCAGCGTGTCGCCGAGCGTCGGCCGGTCGTTCGTGGAGTGGCGCGACGACACCGGCCGGGTGCTCCGCACGGCCGTCGCCATCGACGGGTTCGACGGCGAGGTGTGGGTGGCGGTCGGCGACGTGAACGGCGACGACGTGCTGGACGTGGCGCTGGCGGCCGGGAAGGGCGGCGGCCCGCGGGTGCGGGTGCTCGACGGCGCCACCGGCGCCGAGCTGGCGAACATCTTCGCCTACGAGGACGACTTCCGCGGCGGCGTGAACGTGGCCGTCGGCGACCTGGACGGCGACGGCAAGGACGAGCTGATCGTGGGCTCCGGTGAGGGCGGCGGCCCCCGGGTGCGGGTGTTCGACGGCGTGGGCGGGATGCTGCGGTACGAGTTCATGGCCTACGAGGAGTCGGCCCGCGGCGGCGTGACCGTGGCCGCGGCCGACCTGGACGGCGACGGCAAGGCCGAGGTGATTACCGGGTCGGGCGTCGGCGGCGGGCCGGTGATCGCCGTGTTCGCGGGGCCGACGGGGGCGGAGTTGCAGCGGGTGATGGCCGGCGCCGAGGACGACCGCGGCGGCGCCGCGGTGCGGGCCGCGAAGGACGCCGAGACGGGCCAGTTCGTCGTGACGGCGGAGTCGGCGGAGACGGGCACGCTGAAGCGGTTCCGCCAGCAGTTGGTGCCCGGCGAGGGCTACCTCGTCGCGCTCGACGACCCGCCGGTGTACCTGACGGACGAGTTCGGCGCGGTGATCTAGCCGGCCGCCGAACCGCGCGGCGAGTTTCCTGTAATCCTTTCTCCCGGTCCGGCGACTGTACGGGCAGACCGCCCCCGCCGGACGGCCCCCCATGACCGACTGGCCCGCCGTCGTCCGCGAGTACGGCCCGCTCGTGTGGCGGACCGCGTACCGCCTCGTCGGCTCCGACGCCGACGCCGCCGACTGCTACCAGCAGGCGTTCCTCGCCGCCGTGCGGCTCGCCGCCGCCGGCCCGGTCCGCCACTGGGGCGGGGCGCTCCGCCGCCTCGCCACCGCCCGCGCCCTCGACCTGCTGCGGGCGCGCCGCCGGGCGCGCGCCGGCGAGTTCACCGACGCCGCCGACCCGCGGCCCGACCCCGTCGGCACGGCCGCCGCCGGCGAGCTCGCGGCGCACCTCCGCGCCGCGCTCGCCGGGCTCGACCCGCTCCCGGCCGAGCTGTTCTGCCTCGTCGCGCTCGACGGCCTGACGAACGCCGCGGCCGCGGCCGAGCTCGGCATCACCGCCAACCACGCCGGGGTGCTGCTGCACCGCACCCGGGCGGCGCTCCGCGCCGAACTGCGCGCCTTCGACCCCGCGGGGGACGCCACATGACCGACCCGCTCGACCGCGCCGCCGCCGCCCTCCGCGCCGCGCCCGTACCGCCGGAACCCCCGGCCCTCGCCGCCGCGACGCTCGCGGCCCTGGCGGCGGCCGACGCCACCCTCGCCACCCGGAGACGCCGTATGAGACTCGTCCGCGCGATCGGGGCCACCGCCGCCCTCGCCGCCTGCGTCACCGTCGCCGTGCTGCTCGCCACCGGCTCGCCGGCGTCGGCGCTCGACGCCGCGGTGGCGAAGGCGAAGAACGCGAAGTCGGTGAAGTTCGTCAGCACGATGGTCGTGCACCACCCGGACTTCGCGCCGCGCACCTCGACCGTCTACTACCAGGGCGCGAAGATGCGCATCGAGGAGGACGGGCAGGTCCGCGTCGCCGACTACGCCGCGAACCGGGCGGTGTTCCTGTACCCGGAGGAGAAGTACGCCATGCGGGTGGCGAACACGCAGAAGTTCGAGCCGCCGCTGGACCACTTCAACAAGTTCGTGAACGCCCGCGGGGTGAAGGAGGGCGTGGACCTCGTCGGCGGGGTGAAGGCCGACCGCTACCGGGTGGCGTCGGGCGGGAAGGGCGAGGCGCGCGAGGACCGGATGTGGATCGACCCGCGGACCGGCTGGCCGCTGAAGCTGGAGGGGAAGGGGAAGGCGGACCTGACCGGCCTCGACCCGAAGGCGCCGCCGGCCGCCTACACGCTGACCTCCGACCGGTTCGAGTGGGACGTGCCGCTGGACGCGAAGCTGTTCGACCTGGCCGTGCCCGCCGGCTGGGAGGCCGGCGACGTGCCGCCGGAGTTGCGGCCGCGTGGCGTCGGGATGTGACCGCGATGTGCCCTGCGGCGGAGTCCGCTGGAGCCACGACCCACGGCTACCGCTCTCAACCCCGGAGGGGTGTCGGCGTGTAGCCCCGGGTGGAACCCGGGGCGGCCTGCGGCGAAGTTCGACGGAGTGACGACCCACGACCCACGCCGACGCCCGCCCCGGGTTCCACCCGGGGCTACACGCCGTCGCCCTCCGGGCTCAAACCCGGAGCCGGCGGGAGGATGGTTTCGCCGCCCACCCCTCGTTCCGCCGCGGAGCGGCCGAACGAGGGGATACGCACGCCCGAGAGTCACCGCACGTCGGAACGCGTCACGGCCGCACGACCGGTTCCCTTGCACCCGGCGGCGGATCGGTCATGCTGGGGCGGGAGGTCGCGAGATGGGGAAAGCCGGCCACGCACTCTGCGGGTCGTTACTCGGGGCTGGGGCAGTTGCCGCCCTGTCCTACAGCTACGCTTCTTGGCATCCCCTCACGGTCGACAACGGGGCGCTCGGCGTGTTCGTGTTCGGTGCGTGCTGGTTCACATTCATCGGCGCGATACTCGGCACGTTGGGCGGGTTGGCGGTCGAACGCCGTAACAGAGAGCGGCGGGAGCAGAACGAGCCGCCGAAGTGACCGATCGTGGCAGCCCGCGGGCTCTCGTGGCGCGAGGGGCTAGCGTTGCAAAGCCCGTCTCGCCGAC
Source organism: Urbifossiella sp. (assembly GCA_044220735.1). Classification (GTDB taxonomy): domain Bacteria; phylum Planctomycetota; class Planctomycetia; order Gemmatales; family Gemmataceae; genus Urbifossiella. The sequence continues at coordinate 5,026 of JBGAQM010000129.1, forward strand.
GCGAACGGCCGGCTGGAAGCCGGCCCCACGTCACGCCTCCTGCACCAGGCGGGCGGCCTGGCGGGCGGCGTCGCGGAGCGGGTCGGGGCCGCACCGGGCCGCCGCCGTCAGCTCCGGCAGCGCCGCCGCCGCACTCGCCCCCATCTTCCCCAGCGCCTGCGCCGCGTACACCCGACACGTCTCGTCCGCCGTCGCGTCGCCCGCCGCCGGCGGCGCCGTCGGCGTCACCACCGCGCTGCCGTACCCCGCCGCCGACAGCGACCCCGTCGGCGGCGGCGTGTCCGACATCGACCGCCCGCCCGGCCCCCGCACCAGCTTCGCCAGGTACGGCACCGCCGGCCGCGCCGCCGCCCCCATCCACCCCAGCGCCAGCGCCGACTCGCCCCGCACGAACGGGTCGGTGTGCTGCAGGTGCGCGATCAGCGTCGCTGAGCGCCGGGAAGCTCGATCTGGCCTGCAGCTGCCTTCGCTGCCAGCCGGCACAGCACGATGTTCGTCCCCTGCATCGCCTCCGCCAGCATGCCGGGCACCGCGTCGGGCGCCGTCGATGCCGAGGTTCTCCAGCCGCCTGCCCGCCGCTGGCCGTCCGCGGGTCGGCGTCGCGCAGCGCCTCGCACACCGCCGGCAGCGCCGGCCTCGCCAGCGGGCCGAGCTTCCCCAGCGCCCACACCGCCTGCCGGCGGACGTACTTGTCGTCGTGCCGCAGCAGTGCCTTCAGCGGCGGCAGCGCGTCCGGCCCCATCTGCCCCACCGCCTGCGCCGCCGCCTCGCGCACCTTGCCGTCGGCGTCGTCGGCGGCGCGCACGAGCGCCGGGATGGCGTCGCGGGCGAGCCAGCCGAGGCGGCCGAGGTCGCGGGCGGCGCGGGCGCGGTCGGCCGCCGCCGGGCCGCGGAGGGAAAGCGGCGGAGGTCGGGAAGCGGGTCGTCGGTCTGGGTGGTCATCGCTCGCCGCGGCCCGTCCGTGATGGGAGGAGGCACGCGCAACTCCTAGATCACCACCTGCGTGCCGCAACCGCCGGCGGGCGTTTCGGTTGGGGCGCGAACGAGTTCGCGCGCCGGGGCGAATCTTGCCACAGCGTAATCGGCGTAACCCGTTCCCTGGAGGGTGCCTGTGGCGGGGGCGTTGGTCTGATATACTTTTGTGGCATAGACTCAATTCGTGCCACGAAGGGGGGTGGGGGTGGCGTACACACAATGAACCGGGCTGGAACGTGGGGCCGGGGGTGGGTAATTTCAGCGGGGTTGGCGAGGGGCGGGCGGATCGGCGTCCGGTAGAATGCGATCGTACCGGCACCCCCGAGGAGGCGCAGCAGGATGAAACGGTTCGTGCCGACCGCCGCGGGCCGGTCGCGGGCGATGATGGTGGCGGTGGTGCTGGGCACGGCGCTGACCGCCGGCGAGGCCCAGGCCGCCCCCGACGCCCGCGCCGTGCAGGACATCAGCCGCTACTGCCAGGCCTGCTGGCGGAACGCCCGGCTGCCCGCCGACCGCTGGGGCGACTGCACCCAGGAGGTGTTCACCCGGCTGCTGGAGCGGGTGGAGTCGGAGAAGTGGCGGGCGGTGCTGAAGGACGACGAGACGACGGAGCGGCGCGAGTTCCTGCGGGCGATCGACGCGGTGAAGAAGCGGGTGCAGCGGTCGCGGAAGCTGGCGGCGCTGAGCCCGGACGTGGCCGACGCCCGCGGCGGCGGCGAGAACACGGTGCGCGACGACCGCGAGGCGGTGGCGCACGCCGCCCGGCAGGTGCTGGGGCCGCGGCCGCGGCGCATCCTGGAGCTGACCGCCGCCGGGTGGGCCGTCCCCGAGATCGCCGCCGAGCTGGGGACGACGCCGGAGCGCGTCAGCGACGAGAAGTACAAGGCCGTCCGCAAGCTACAGCACTACTTCGGCGTGGCGTGAGGCCGGCCCGAATCCGCAAAGCCCGGGGACGCCCGTCCCCGGGCTTTCGGCGTTTTGTAGAGTACCCCCGTCAACTCCCCCGCGCGGACGAGATCATGGCGACACCGGTGATGTCGGTCCGCGAGTTCTGCGCGCTGCTGACCAAGAGCAAACTTCTGACGCCCGACGAGGTGGACGCCGTCCGCCGCCGGTGGGAGGCCGAGCACCCGGACGCCGACGGCGACGTCGAGGCGTTCGTGAAGTCGATCTCCGGCCGCAAGGGCGTCATCACCCACTGGCAGGCGGCGCTGCTGAGCCGCGGCCGGGCCGACGGGTTCTTCGTCGAGGGGTACAAGATCCTGGAGCAGCTCGGCAAGGGGCAGATGGGCGGCGTGTACAAGGCCGTCCACGCGCTGGGCCAGGTGGTGGCGCTGAAGATCCTGCCGGCGAGCCGGGCGAAGGACACGCGGCTGCTGGCCCGGTTCCAGCGCGAGGCCCGGCTGCTGACGCAGCTCGACCACCCGAACGTGGTCCGCGCCTACCAGGTCGGCGAGAGCGGCGGCCGGCAGTTCATCGCCATGGAGTTCCTCGACGGCGAGACGCTCGACCAGGTGCTCGACCGCCGCAAGCTGCTCCCGGTGCCGGAGGCGGTGCGGCTGGTGCGGCAGGCGCTGGACGGCCTCACCCACCTGCACGAGCGGCGGACCGTGCACCGCGACATCAAGCCGAGCAACCTGATGGTGGTGCCGCCGCCGAAGCACGGCCCCGACACCACCCTCGACGCGACGCTGAAGATCCTCGACGTGGGCCTCGGCCGCGAGCTGCTCGAGGAGTTGCTCGGGCCGGACGACCAGACGGCGACGCAGCTGACGGTGGAGGGGGCGGTGGTCGGCACGCCGGACTACATGAGCCCCGAGCAGGCGAAGGACGCGCGGGCGTCGGACATCCGGTCGGACCTGTACAGCCTCGGGTGCGTGCTGTACCACCTGCTGGCGGGGCGGCCGGTGTTCCGCGAGACGTCGGTGACGGCGCAGCTGCTGCGGCACGCGACCGACCCGCCGCCGCCGCTCCCGGCCGACGCCCCGGCGGGGCTCCAGGCGGTGCTCGACCGGTTCCTGGCGAAGAACCCGGACGACCGGTTCCAGTCGCCGGACGAGGCGTCGCGGGCGCTGAAGCCGTTCCAGACCGCGGGCGGGTCGGCGCCGGCGAAGGCGGGGGTGAACCCCGAGTACCAGAAGTGGCTCGACACCGAGTCGCAGTTCGAGCCGGACCCGCCGCCGGCCCCGAAGCCGGGGACGCGGCAGGCGCCGGCGCTGAAGCCGGGCACCGCCCCGGCCCCGGCGGCGAAGCCCGACCCGGCGAACACGCCGACGCCGGTGGTGCCGGCGTGGCAGCCGGCGGCGCGGGTGGTGCCGGCGCCGCCCCCGCGCCCGGCCGACGACGACATGGTGGACGTGGAGCTGGTGACGGCCGCCCCGCCGCCGCCGCCGCCACCGCCCCCGCCGCCGAAGCCGGTGTACATCAAGGTGCCGGACGACCGGTCGCTGCTCGACCTGAACCGCCGCGACATGCTGATGCTGACGACCGGCGGCGTCGGCGTGGTGGCGGCGCTGGCCGCCGGGTACGGGCTGGCGAAGGTGGTGCAGAGCCTGCGGGCGCCGAAGCCGGAGGCGCCGGAGGGGTGAGTGGCGAGCGTTACCTGCGCCGCCGCAGCCGCAGCGCCACGAGCCCCACGCCCGCCAGCGCGAGCGTGCCCGGCTCCGGCGTGGCCACCCCCGGGGTGACGTCCACCCGCAACTCGCCGCCCGGGCCGCGGGCCGCGTACACGGTCCCGCCGAGCGTGAGCCGCACCGCGTCGGGCCACGGACCGCCCGACTCGCCCTCGTAGACCAGTTCCGCCCCGCCGTCCGGGTTCACCTCGAACTCCTTCACCCAGCCGCGCCACAGCCGGAACCCGCCGCTCGCCCCCGACGCCTCGTCCGTGATCGTCACCCGCGCCTCGGTCTCCCACGTCTCGACGTAGTGCCCCGCGGCCGGGCGGATGTCGCCGCCGGTGTAGACGCCGTGCGTCCGCGGGTCGGCCAGGAACAGGGCGGAGTAGGCGAGGTCGGTGAGGCCCGTCACATCGCGGAGGACCGTGCCGTCCGGCGCCTCGGCGCGGACGCCCCAGCTCAGCGGCCCGGCCGTCGCCGCGGCGGGGAGGAGCAGGGTCAGAACGCAGGCGGTCAGAGTTGGGTGCGAACGAACCATTGGGGCTCCTCACGGCCCGCCGGGCGAGCGGGGCGGGAGGGTAACCCGTACGGTGCCGCCGGGCAAGCCGGGACGCGCTGCCGCGCGGCGGGCGGGGTCGCTACCGTAAACTGGTGTCGCCCCCGTCCCCAGGGCCGCCGTTCATGCCGCCGCTGATCCTCCTCATCCTCGCCGCCATCCTCACGGCGGACGCCGCCTGCTGGTGGCGCGCCGACCGCCGGGTCCGTGACTGGCCCCGCGCCGCCGCCTGGCGGCTGCTCGTCGCCCTGTTTCTGGGGGGGCAGATGGCACTGGTCTTCTGGGTCATCGGGGGGCGCGTCGAGCCCACGGCCGGAATCGGGCGACCGCCGCAACTCCTCGCCGCGGTCGCGTTCCTCTGGCACCTCCTCGTCCTTCCCGCCGTCGTCGTGACCACCACCGTGGCGGCGGTGGTGCGGCAACTGGCCCGCGCCGTACCCCGCGCGACGCCCCCGGCCGACGCCGCCGCGCCGACCCGCCGGCAGTTCCACGGTCGGATCGCCACCGCGGCGCCGGCGCTGCTCGTCGGCACCGGCGCGGGCGTCGCCCGCTCGCAACTCCAGGACTTCCGCGTCCGCGAAATCGACGTGCCGGTGCCGACGCTGCCGCCGGAACTCGACGGCCTGCGGATCGCCCTCGTGTCCGACGTCCACCTCGGCAACTTCACCACCACCGCGACCCTGAAGCGCGTCGTCGAGGAGACCAGCCGGCTCGACGCCGACCTGGTGCTGCTGCCGGGCGACCTCATCGACAACGCCCTCGCCGACCTCGCGGCGGCGCTGGACGCGGTGGCGAACATCCAGTCGCGGCACGGCTGTTACCTGTGCGTCGGCAACCACGACCTGATCGAGAACGGCGCCGAGTTCGTCCGCCGCACCCGGGCGCGGGTTCCGCTGCTGGTCGGCGACGCGCGGGCGGTCACGGTGCGCGGCACGCCGGTTCAGTTGCTCGGGTTGCCGTGGGAGCGCGACGAGCGGCGCACCGCGGACGCGGTGCGCGAACTGGCCGGGAAGGTGACGCCGGGGGCGTTCCCGATCCTGCTCGCGCACCACCCCCACGCCTTCGACGCCGCCGCCGAAGCCGGGCTGCCGCTGACCGTGTCGGGGCACACGCACGGCGGGCAGTTGATGGTGGGGGAGGCCGGGTTCGGGCCGATGATGTACCGCTACTGGTCGGGCCTGTACCGCAAGCCCGACGGGGCGGCGCTGGTGGTATCGAACGGCGTGGGGAACTGGTTCCCGCTGCGGGTCGGCGCGCCGGCGGAGGTCGTGCATCTGACGTTGAGGAAGGGCGGCTGACGACGTGGGGCCGGCTTCCGGCCGGCCGTGTCAGGCACGGCCGGCTGGAAGCCGGCCCCACGAATCACGGCATGAACGCCGCACAGAGCCGCAGGTGTTGTTCCACGTCCAGCGCCTCGGAGCGGATGGTGCCGTCGATGCCGAGTTCCTTCAGCTTGGCGTCCACCTCGTCTTTGTCCTTGCGGCCGCTCGGCCAGCCGGTCAGCGCCTGGCGCAGGTTCTTGCGGCGGTGGACGTACAGGTCGCGCAGGAACGCCCGGAACCGCGCCACGTCCCCCACCTTCGCCCGCTTCTCGGCGTTCGGCACGATCTTCACGATCGCCGAATCGACCTTCGGCCGCGGGTGGAAGTTGCTCGGCAGCACCTTCCGCACCACCTCCACGTCGGCCACGCCCTGCACCAGCACCGACAGCGCGTTGTAGTCCTTCGTGCCGGCCTCCGCGCGCATCCGCTCGGCGATCTCCCACTGCACCATCACCACCATCCGCTCGATCGGCAGGCCGGCGATGAGCAGGTTGCTCACCAGCGGCGTGGCGATGACGTACGGCAGGTTCGCCACCAGCTTCCGCCGCGTGCAGCCGAACGCGGTCGCGCTCGCGTCCCACGCGGCGAGCATGTCGGGGTTCAGCTCGTTCTTCTTCGCCAGCGCGTCGCCGAGGACGAAGTGGACGTTCTTGCGGTCGCCCACGATCTGCTTGGCCACCGGCTGCATCGACCGGTCCACCTCGACGGTGGTGACGACGCCGGCGTGGTCGGCGAGGCGGGCGGTGAGCGACCCGGTGCCGGTGCCGACCTCGAGCACGGCGTCGGTGCGGTCGAGCTCCGCGGACCGCACGATCAGGTCGAGGAGGTTGAGGTCGATGAGAAAGTTCTGGCCGAGTTTGCTCTTGGCCTCCAGGCCGAAGGCGTCGAACAGGCGGCGGAGGTAGGTGAGCGTCTGCCGCTCGGCCTGCGTCGGTTTCGTGGGTTTCTCGGGGGTGCTCATAATGCTCAGTCAGAAGATTTTAGACAGGATAACAGGATGAACAGGATGCCGAACCAAGACTGAACGCCCGGTTCGGCATCCTGTTCATCCTGTTATCCTGTCTAATTTGGTTTCGTGCCCCGTATCAGCTTGCGGACGTGCTTTGCCAGCAGGTCGAATTCCAGGTTCACGGCCGCGCCGACGCCCTTGTGGCCGAGCGTGGTGTGCTCGCGGGTGTGCGGGATCAGCATCACGCTGAACCGGTCCGGGGCCACGTCTACCACCGTCAGGCTCACACCGTCCACGGCCACCGAGCCCTTCTCCACCAGCAGCTCGTCCCACCCGGGCGGGAAGCCGAACCACACCGTCTCCCACTCGCCGCTCACCACCCGGGCCAGAATGCCGCCGACCGCGTCCACGTGGCCCGTCACGAAGTGGCCGCCGAGGTGGTCGCCGGCGCGCAGGGCGCGTTCGAGGTTCACGCGGTCGCCGGGGCTCAGCGCCCCGAGGCTCGTGCGGAGCAGGCTCTCCGGCCCGGCCTGGAAGGCGAACCCGTCCGCGCCGCGGGCGACGACGGTCATGCACGCACCGTTCACCGCCACGCTCTCGCCGACGGCCAGTTCGGCGCCGAACCCGGCGCCGGACACGCGGACCCGCTTCCCGCCGTCGCCGTCGTCCTCGGCCGCGCGGACCGTCCCGAGGGTTTGCACCAGGCCCGTGAACATGGACGCATTGTAGGGGTTTGGGTCAACCGCGCCGGCGCGGCGGGTCGATACGAAGGAACCACCTTGCGCCCGGAGTCCGTATGGGGATGCTTGACCACTGGCAGCCGGTGCTGCGGTCCGCCGACCTGGGGGCGAAGCCGGCGGGGATTTCCGTCGCCGGCGAGCCGATCGCCGTGTTCCGCACGCCAACCGGCCTCGGGGCGCTGGCCGACGCCTGCCCGCACCGCAAACTCAAGCTCAGCATCGGCACCGTCGTCGGCGAGAAGCTGCGCTGCCAGTACCACGGCTGGACGTTCGGCGCCTGCGGCGCCGGCGAGAGCCCCGGCAGCCCGAAGCTCCACGCCTGCGCCACCAGCTACGACGTGCGCGAGGAGTACGGCCTGGTGTGGCTGAAGTCGCGGCAGTCGAAGCCCGAGTTCCCGCGGCTGGCGCCGGAGGGCTTCTACCACATCGGCACCCTCAGCCACGTCATACCGGCGCCGCTCGAACTGGCCGTGGACAACTTCACCGAGATCGAGCACAGCGGCACGGTGCACACGACGTTCGGCTACGACCTCGAGCGGATGCACGAGGTGAAGGTGCGGTTCGAGAGCACCCCGACGAGCGTGCGCGTGATCAACGAGGGGCCGACGAAGCGGCTGAACCCGGTGTTCGCGTGGCTCCTCGGGGTGAAGCGCGGCGACCTCTTCCACGACGACTGGACGACGTACTTCTCGCCCCTCTACTCGGTGTACGACCACTGGTGGGCGAGCCCGGACGGCACCCGCCAGGGGATGGTGCGGTGGCGGCTGTACCTGTTCTTCGTGCCCATCGACGACAAGACGACGCGGCTAATCTCGGTGACCTACGCGAAGTCGCGCTACCCCGGCCCGGTCGGCGGGCTGCGGTTCTTCAAGGGGCTGTTCCGCCGGGAACTGGACCGCGAGGTGACCGCGGATGTGGACATGCTGAAGCACATGGCCGACTACGACACCGGCATCGCGGGGCTGAAGCTGAGCCGGTTCGACAAGGTACTCGGGCTGACGCGGGAGCGGATCGACGCTATTTACCGCGGCATCTCGCCGCTGTCGCTTCCGAAGGCGGCGTGAGGGGTTGGTAGTCGCGGACTTCAGCCTGCGCGCGTGGCGGTGTCCGTGGGGCGTGGCTCCCTGGAACCCCGCCCCAGGGGAGGCGCGGGCTTAAGCCCGCGACTACCGACCGATCGTCTACTGCCGGTCGTACTCCACGACGCGGTTCCACGACCGCCGCAGCAGGCCGACCACGGCCCACCCGGTCAGCATCCCGAGCACGTACACCGCCAGCGCGAGCACCGGAACCGACACCTCCACCAGGCGGCCCGCCAGGTTCACCGACACAACGTGGTCGTTGGTGTACGCGAAGTAGCCGACCGCCGCCCCGAACGCGACCAGCACCAGAAAGCTGAAGACCCGCATGACGCACCTCCGGGTGAGAGTCATCCGGCGGGTCGAATGCGAATCGGGTGCCGTTCGGTTGGCACAGCGGTTGCCCATGCCCCACCGCCCACCACCCGGAGGACACACCGTGGCGACCACTACGAATCAAGACCCCGAGAAGACCGTGGACCTGCCGCCGCGCGGGCCGCGCAACCCCGACCCCATCACCGACGCGCCCGGCTCCCACCCGATCGAGACCGGCGTCGGCGCCGTCCTCGGCGGCGTCGCCAGCGGCATGGCGGTCGGCACCCTGACGGCCGGCCCGCTCGGGGCGGTGGCGGGCGCCATCGCCGGCGGCGCGGCGGCCGGCGGGCTGGCCGGCAAGGGGATCGGCGAGCTGATCGACCCGACCACCGAGGACAACTGGATCCGCGACTACTTCGGCCGGTCGGGGTCGAAGCCGAGCGAGGACCAGCTGGCGGCGCAGCGGCGGGCGTACCGGTACGGGCAGGCGGGGCGCAGGCGCGCCACCCCGGGAAGATGTTCGCCGACGCGGAGGCGAGCCTCCGCCGCGGCTGGGAGGAGTCGGGCGAGCAGACGTCGTGGGCCGACGTGCGCGACGCCGTCCGGGGCGGGTTCGACCGGACGATGGAGTGCGCCCCGACGCGGTGAGGTGGCGGGAAGGTCGTAGTACACTCCGTGCCGTCTGCTGTGGGAAGCGACGGCACACGGAGTGTGCCCACGACTTTACCCGCCCTGCTGAATCTGGTCGTGAGCAGGCGCCGCGGCGACGAACGCCGCCAGCAGCACCGGGTCGAACTGGCCCGGGCACTCGGTGGAGATCGTCTTCACGCGCGGGCGTGCGAGCGGCGGGCGGTGCGGGCGGCGGCTGCAGCGCCTCGTACACCGCCGCGACCGCCACCAGCCGCGCCGACAGGGGAATCTCCGCCCCCGTCAGGCCGTCCGGGTAGCCGCTGCCGTCCCACCGCTCGTGGTGGCCGCGGGCCACCTCCGCGGCCAGCGGCAGGCTCGGCACGTCGGCCGCGAACTTCCCCGCCACCGCCATCAGCACCTCGCTCCCGGCCGTGGTGTGCGTCTGAATCACGCTCCGCTCGTCCTCGTCGAGTTTGTCCGGCTTCATCAGCACGTTCCGCGGCACCGCCAGCAGGCCGATGTCGTACACCGGCGCCACCGCCGCCAGCAGGTCCACGTAGGTCGGGTCCTTCAGCCGGGCGTACTCGCCGGCGCCGTCGGCGGCCCCGGCCAGCGCCCGCACGTACCGCCCGACGCGGCCCCAGTGCCCGTCGGCCGCGAGGTTCGTCTCCGTCAGCAGCCGGGACGCGGTGAACGACAGCGACTCGGCCGCGGCCGTCGGTCGCGCCGGCGGGGCGGCCGGCCGCGGGGTGCGCTCGAGCATCCCGCGGCTCATCACCGCCGTGGCCTTCATCGGCGCCCCGGGCTGCGTCGTCGGCCCGCCGCGGCCGGCGCGCCGCAGCACCAGCGACCGCACCCGCGACAGGAAGTCGGGCGAGCTGAACGGCTTCGCCAGGAAGTCGTCGGCCCCGTCCACGGCCAGGCCGCCGAGCGCCTCCGTCGGCAGCGCGCCGGACACGAGCAGGATCTTGATCGCGTCCGGGTCCGGGGCGGTCTCGCGGACGCGGGCGACGAGTTCGGGGCCGCTCAGGCCGGGCAGGTTCACGTCGGCCACGATCACGTCCGGCGGGTTCCGCGCGATGTCGGCCAGGGCCGCCTCGGCGTCGCCGGCCTCCCGCACCTCGTACTGGCTCTTCAGCACCGCGGTCATCCACCGCCGCAGCGCCGGCTCGTCGTCCACGAGCAGCACGCGCACCCGGTCGGACTTCACCGCCTGCACCGCCGCCGGCGCCCCGGACGGCAGCCAGTGGGTGAACCCGGTGAGCGCCGCGGCGGCGGTGCGGGCCGACGGGAAGCGCTGGTCCGGGTCGGTGTCCATCAGCCGGGCGACGAGGTTGCTCACCTCCGCCGGCACCTCGGGGCGGACGGTGCGGACCGGGTCGGGCGACGTGCTGAACCGGCGGTGCAGGTCGCGCACCGGGTTGCCGCTCTCGGGGTACGGCTCGCGGCCGGTGAGGGCCCAGTACATGGTGGCGCCGAGGCTCCACAGGTCGGCGCGGGCGTCCACGTCGTGCGGGTTGTGGGCCTGCTCCGGGGCCATGTACCCGACCGTGCCGAGCAGCGTGCCGGCCTCGGTGAGGTTCCGGTCGGGGACGCGGGCGAGGCCGAAGTCGAGCACCTTCGCCTGCCAGTCCGGGGTGACGAGCACGTTCGACGGCTTGATGTCGCGGTGGACGAGGCCGTGCCGGTGGGCCTCGGCGAGGGCGTCGGCGATCTGGCGGAACAGGTCGCAGGCCCGGTGCGGGGTGAGCGGCCCCTTCTCGCGGACGAGGTGGTACAGGTCCTGGCCGGCGCAGAACTCCATGACGATGTTGTCGCGCGCGGCCCCGCCGGGGCCGGCGCGGTCGGCCCGGCCGGCGTCGGAGCAGCCGATGATGTTCGGGTGCTGGAGCCGGGCGACGGCGCGGGCCTCGGCGTAGAACCGGTGCAGCAGCCGCGGGTTCCCCTCGATGGCGCGGGCCATGACCTTCAGCGCGACCTGCCGGCGGAGCTGGAGG
>JBGAQM010000130.1:0-17125 GCA_044220735.1 Urbifossiella sp.
ACGCCGCAAGCGGCGAAACCCGAGCCGTTACCCACCCAAGCCCAAGAGCATCCCCAACAACCCGACGACGGTCAAGGCCAGCACCAGCACGTAGCCCCGCAGCCGGCCCGTCTGCACCTTCCGCAGTTCGGCGCCGGCGGCGCCGACCAGCTGGCCCGTCGTCGTGATGAGGCCGTCGAGCGTGAACACGTCGTAGCGGCGCGGCGGCACGGCGTCGGTCTCGCCGTCGGTCGGCCGCTTGTCGGCGGCGGCGGACGCGAACGCCAGCCCCACCGCCGGCTTCACCAGCGCCGCGTCATACGCCTCGTCGAAGTACCACTTGTTCAGCAGAAACGTGTACGCCCCGCCGGCCTTGGCGCGAATCGCCGCCGGGTCGAGCTTCGGCCGCCAGTACATCGCCGCGGCCAACCCCGTACCGAGAACGGCGGCGAGCAGCGCCAGCGCCCCGGCGGTCAGGTGGTTCTCGTGCGCCGCCTGCGCCTCGGGGCCGAACATGACGAGCCACGCCGCCGGACGGCCCGCTTCGAGCAGGTGGCCGAGCTTGCTGGCGTCCGCGTCCCACACCGGCCAGCCCCACGCCACGCCGACGCTGAACGCCGCCAGCACCACCAGCGGCACCGTCATCGTCGCCGGCGACTCGTGCGCGTGGTCGTGAACGTGGTGGTCGCGCGGCGCCCCCGTGAACGCCAGGAACCACAGGCGGAACATGTAGAACCCGGTCATCGCCGCGGTCAGCAGCGGCAGGATGAACAGCGCCATGTGCTGCTTGTGTTCGAGCCCGTAGCCCAGCGCCGACGACAACACCTGATCCTTGCTGTACCACCCGCTGAACAGCGGCGCCCCGGCGATCGCCAGCACGCCGACCAGCATCGTCAGGCCGGTGATGCGCATCTTCGTGAGCAGCCCGCCCATCTTCCGCAGGTCTTGCTCGTGGTGGCAGCCGTGGATGACGCTGCCGCTGCCGAGGAACAGCAGTGCCTTGAAGAAGGCGTGCGTCAGCAGGTGCAGCAGACCCGCGGCCCAACCGCCGACGCCGAGCGCCAGCATCATGTAGCCGAGCTGGCTGCACGTCGAGTACGCCAGCACCCGCTTGATGTCCGTCTGCACCAGCGCGATCGTCGCCGCGACGAACAGCGTCACGGCGCCGGTGTACGCGACGCCGAGCAGCACCTCCGGCGCGAACAGCACGTAGCACCGGCCGACGAGGTACACGCCCGCCGCGACCATCGTGGCGGCGTGGATCAGCGCGGACACCGGCGTCGGGCCTTCCATCGCGTCCGGCAGCCAGGTGTGCAGCGGCACCTGGGCGCTCTTGCCGACGCAGCCGAGGAAGATGCCGGCGCCCATCACCACGAACAGCCAGTACGGCATCGCCCCGAAGTCGAACAGCCGCTGCTCCGGCGGCGTGACGAACTCGGGGTCGCCCTTCTCGTGCTTCTTCGAACCGCCGGGGGTCTTGAAGCCGAGGCCGTGGAAGTGCGTGGGGTCGTCCCACAGGAGCGGGAACAGGGCGAGGTGCGAGCCTGGTTCACCCGGCGGCACGACCGCGTACTGCGGGTGGCCGGTCGCCTTGTCCACCCCGTCCGGGTTGGCGCGGACGAGCTGGCGGGCGAGCGGCAGGCTGCCGTGCGAGTCGCGGTCGGGGGAGCGGACGCGCCGCGTCAGCTCCTCGATGTTCAGCGTGCCGAGGCTCGTCCACGCGACGAAGATGCCGACGAGGAAGCCGGCGTCGCCGACGCGGTTGACGATGAACGCCTTCGCCGCGGCCCGGCTGGCGCTCGGCCGCTCGTAGTAGAAGCCGATCAGGAAGAACGAGCAGACGCCGACCAGCTCCCAGCTCACGAACACCTGGAACAGGTTGTCGGCGATGAGGAGGTTGAGCATCGAGAAGGCGAACAGCGACAGGTACGCGAAGAACCGGCCGTACCGCCCGCGGCGGGCGAAGTGGTGGCTCCCCGGCGTCTGGTGATCGACCTCGTGGTCCTCGACCGTCGGCTTCGTCTCGTCGCGCATGTAGCCGAGGGAGAAGACGAAGATGAGCGTGCCGATCACGGTCACCATCGCCACCATGAGCGCGGTCAGGTGGTCGATGCGGTAGCCGAGTTCGAGCGCCCGCCCGGCCTGCGGCACCGGCGGCGCGGCGGGGCTCTCGTCGCGCACCATCCGGGCGCTGTCCGAGGTGTTCCACTCCGCGGGGGTGTTCGGGTCGGTGTTGCCGACGCGAATCCAGTCGATGCGGCCAGACCAGCGCGCGGCCATCTCGTCGGGCTTCAGTTCCTTCTTCACGTCGCCGAGGAACGTGACCAGCCCCGCGACCGCGAGGACGGCCGCACAGCCCATCAGGGCGGTGGCGAGGTAGGCGCCGGTGGTGAGGGGGCGGTCGCCGCCGAGGAGCCAGTACAGGGAGCCGGCGGCACCGCCGCGCTCGCGGTGCGGCCGGCACAGGGCGCGGGCGAGGCCGCCGAGCAGCAGCAGGGCGCAGCCGAGCAGCGGCAGCAGCGTCGCCACCACGTAGAGCCGGCCCGGGGACGTGTCGAACCACTCCGGCATCGGGGTCCTCAGCCGCGGAGGTCGTCGGCCTTGTCCACGTCCACGGTGGCGTGGTTGTTGTAGAAGTTCAGGATGATCGCCAGCGCCACCGCCGCCTCGGCCGCGGCCAGCACGATCACCAGCAGCGCGAACACCTGCCCCTCGACGCGGAACGCCGGGTTGTAGCGGGCGAAGGCGACGAAGTTGAGGTTCGCGGCGTTGAGGATGAGCTCGACGCCCATGAGCACGCCGATGGCGTTCCGCTTCACCGCGAGGCACGCCACCCCGCAGGCGAACAGGAACGCGGAGAGGAGCAGGAACGGCGGAAGGCCCAGTTCGATCACGCCTTCGCCCTCCGCTTGGCGCGTGCGAGGTACGCCGCGCCGATCAGCACGACCAGCAGGTGAACCGACACGACCTCGAACGGCAGCAGGTACGCCACCTGAGTCCGCTTCGCCACCACGCCGTCCGGGACGCCGGTGATCCGCGCGTCCGGCTGCACGTCGGTGAAGCCGAGGAACGCCAGCCCCAGCGGCCCGGCGCCGGGGAGCGGCTCGTTGCCCGGCTGCGTCGCGGGCGGGGAGTACGGCCCGAGCGCCAGGATCGCCAGCATCCCGAACAGAGCCGCCGCGAGGATGCCGCCCACGACCCACTCGACGGGCCGCGCGGCGAGCGTTTTCAGCGGCCCCTGCGCGGTCAGCATCACGCCGAACACCACGAGCACGAGCGTGCCGCCGACGTACACGATCAGCTGCGCGGCGCCGACGAACTCGGCCCCGAGCAGGAGATACGTGACGGCGACGCCGATGAGGGTGAACAGCAGCCAGACGGCGGCGCGGACGATGTTCGTGGACAGCACGACGCCGAGGGCCGAGACCGCGGTCGCGAGGGCGACGACGGCGAAAAGGGCGACGGCAAGCGACATCAGGCGGGGCCCGCCGGGGAGGGTGTGGGGATGGGATAAGCCCTCACCCGCCGCGCGGCAACTCCGCCACCCGCCACGACGAGCGCGGCGAGCGCCGCGCCGCTGACCCATGACCCGACGCGGAGCGACCGCGGCTCGAAGTTAAAGACGGCTTCCTTCGCCCCGGGCGGCAGTTGCACGGCGCGGAAGGCGTGGTTCGCTCGCTCCACCGGCACCTCGGCACCGTCCACCCGACACACCCAGCCGGGGTACCACACGTCGGCCAGCACCAGGAAGCCGCCGCCGTCGCCGGCCAGCGCCACGCGCACGCGGTTGGGGCGGAACTCGGTGATTCGCGCGGCCGGCACCGCGTCCGCGGGCGGCGGGAGCTCCCGGTCGGTGGTGAGGCGCACGGAGTGGAAGAAGTCGGTCGCCAGGAGCGCGGCGTACTCGTCGCCGGGGGGCATCGGCCGGGCCTTTTGCACCACCCGCGCTCGCGGGAAGGCCGCCGGCCGTTCGTACAGCACGTGCGGCGGTAACTGCGGCGGCCCGTCGAGCGGCACCGGCACGGTCAGCGGCGGGGCCGGGTCGGTGGCCACCGGGAACCACCCCGGGCCGGGCTGGTGGGATTCCGGCGCGGCGAGGTAGCGGACGATCATCAGGTCGAACAGGTACGGGTTCCCGACCTCGAAGTTCGGCAGCACCGGCTGCGCGACCGGGCTCATGCCTACCACCGGCGACGGGTCGCCGACCACGAACCCGATGAACTCCCGGTAGTGCCGCACGTCCAGCGGGTTGTACCCCCGCGGCGTCTCGACCCCACGCACCAGCGGCAGCGGCGACCCGCCGCCGAACACCGCCTGCCGGTCGCCCGAGTCGGTGCCGAGGTCCCAGTCCATCACCCGCCCCGAGCCCGGCTCGAGGCGGGCGGCGGCGAATTCCAGCGTCGGCGTCGGCGGGTAGATCGCCGACTGCGGCAGGACGACCACCTTCGGCAGCAGCATGAACGACTCGCCGACCAGCACCGCGAGCCACCGGAACGTGCGCTGCGGCGGGGTGTCGGCGAACCACCCGAGCGCCGGCAGCAGCAGCGCCGCGACGACCAGCCAGTAGGTGCCGTCGCGCCCCCACGGCCGCGCGCCGGGGCGGAGGCCGGGGAAGTCCCACAGCAGCGCCGGCACCGCCACCGCCGCCAGCACCAGCCACACCCGCCGCCGCACGACGCGCAGAACCGCATCCGACCACCCCGCGCGGACCAGGGCGTCGGTCGCCGTACCGGCGAGGACCGCGACCGGGAGGCCGGCGATCAGCAGCATCCGGGTCGGCACGCGGAAGCGGTTGAACCCCGGGAGCCAGTCCACGAGTACCGCCCCGCCGAGCCCGAACACGGCGAGCCCGGCCAGCACCCACGCCCGGTAGCGCTCCCGCGTCCCGCCGAGGGTCGGGGCCGCGAGCGCCGCGGCGAGCAGGTACACGCCGACGAGCCCGCGGGCCTCCCACGACGCCGGCGGGTCGTACGACGCACCCGGCCCGGCCAGCGCCGTGAGCGTCTGAAGCCCGACCCGCAGCGCCTCCGTCGAGGCGAGCCCCGCCTGCCGTGCCGACAGCCCCGCCGCCTCGATCGTCGGCAGTAGCTGCACCGCCGTCAGCGCCAGCGCCAGCGCCACGGCGCCGACCCCCGTGAGGAGCCAGCGACCCCGTCCGCCGCGGTCGAGTGGGAGCGTCCAGAACGCGGCAAAGACGCCGGCGTAGAACGTCCACTGCGGGTGCGTGCCGAGGATCATCAGCGCCAGCGCCGCGCCCGTCCCCAGCACCGGGCCGACGCCGCCGGTGCGGGTGCCGCGTTCGAGCCCGAGCAGCACCAGCGGCAGCCACGCCAGGCCGATCGTGATCGTGTGCCCGGCCAGCAGCAGGTGCGTCATCCACTTCCCGGCCAACATCCAGCCCGCCGCCGCGACCAGACTCCCGGCGTCGCCCAGCCCGTTGCTGCGGGCGTAGACGACCGTCAAGCACCCGGCCGCGAGGACGTGCAGCGCGATCACCCAGCTCACGACCGCGCCGGCGGCCGACTCGGGGAAGAAGAACGTGACCGCGTACGGTGGGTAGAACGTGCCGACCTGAATGTCGTGGACGAACGGCGAGCCGCAGAAGTGGTACGGGTTCCACAGCGGCAGTTCGCCGGTCGTGCGCCACTCGCGGACGAGGAAGACGCGCGCCGGCAGGTGCTCGGTGAGCAGGTCGGAGTACGGGGCGAACAGCGTGTGGGTCGGGTGCAGCAGCAGCGGGTGGAAGTAGAGCGCCCAGAGCAGCGCGAGCAGCAGGTAGGGCTTCACGGCGCCGCGTTTCGTGTTCGAGGGGTGTCGCGTCGTGGGGCCGGTTTCCAACCGGCCTCGCCTGAGCCCAACGCTCCGTTACCGGTTGGTTCAGGCAAGGCCGGTTGGAAACCGGCCCCACGACGGGCTACTTCCGTCCCGCGGTCAGCGGCGTCGCGCGGCCGGCCCACGCGCCCGGCAGGTGGCCCGCCGGGCCGCTCATCGCCGGCGGCTTCACCACGCTCACCGCCAGCAGCGCCACCGCGGCCAGCGACCCGACCGACAGGACGTACCGCGTCGCGGCCGTCACTTCCGGCGGCGCCAGCAGCTGCCACAGGCACACGCCCACCAGCAGCGCACACGCGATCGGCAGGAAGTATTGCAGGCACGTCGTCATCACCTGGTCGATCCGCAGCCGCGGCAGCGACCAGCGCAGCCACATCATCACCAGCACGCCGGCCCAGCACTTCGCCGCGAACACCGCCAGGTTGAGGAGGTTCCCCCACCAGAAGCCCCACTCGGCCGTCGGCTCGAACGGCAGGAACCCGGTGTGCCACCCGCCCAGGAACAGCAGCGCCGCCAGCCCGCTCACGGCGAACATGCTGCCGTACTCGGCGAGGAAGAAGATCGACCAGCGGAACCCGCTGTACTCCGTCAGGAAGCCGGCCACCAGCTCGCTCTCGGCCTCGGCCAGGTCGAACGGCGCCCGCTTACAGCTCGCGGTCGCGGTGATGAAGAACACGAAGAACGCCACGAACGTGAACGGGTCGTGGAACACGGTCCAGTTCCAGAACCAGCCGGCCTGTTGGTTCCCCATCGTGTTCAGGTTCAGGGTGCCGAGCACGCACACCGGCACGACCACGCACAGCGCCCGCGGCACCTCGTAGCTCACCACCTGCGCCGCCTCGCGGACGCCGCCGAACAGCGACCACTTGTTCGCCGACGCGTACCCGGCCAGCACCACGCCGAACACCTCGCTGCTGAGCACCGCCAGCACGAAGAACGCCCCCACGCTCAACTCGTGGGTCACGAGCCCGGCCCCGAACGGCAGCGCGATGTACCCGCAGAACGCGGCGCAGAACGCCAGGTACGGGGCGAGCCGGAACAGGAACCGGTCGGCGCCTTCCGGCGCGTGGTCTTCCTTCGAGATGAGCTTGATGCCGTCGGCGAGGGACTGCAACAGCCCGAACGGGCCGACGCGGGTGGGACCGAGGCGGTCCTGCATCCGGGCGCTCACCTTGCGCTCGGCCCAGATGGCGAGGAACGCCGACCCGCTGATGAACGCGAACACCGCCGCCGCGGCCGTGACGCCGAAGGCGACGAGGTTCCACGGGTGGCTGAGGTAGTCGGACCAGAACGGGGGCACGGCGACCTGCCTTCCACGTCGGCGGCGGGGCGGGTAGTTTACCACTCGGATGTCGGAAGTGTACCGAGCCGTGGGGCCGGTTTCCAACCGGCCGGCGTGACCCGGCCGGTTGGAAACCGGCCCACCAAAGACCGCCATGCGCTGAAATTCGCCTCCGCCGCCCGTCGGTCGTTCACCGCCCGGCCCGGGAACGCCGCACGCCCCGCGTTCCTCCGCTTCCGCGTCGCGCCTGCGGAAGTACCGGACGACCCACTGGCCCGCGACGCGAAGCTGGCGCGCGTCGAGGCGGTGCTGCTGATCGCCGACGAGCCGCTGAGCCCGCGCCGCCTCGCCGACGCCGCCGCACTCGCCGACGCCGCCGAGGCGCGGGCACTCGCCGAGAAGCTGAAGGGCTTCCTCGACGCCGACAACAGCGCCTTCGAGGTGGCCGAAATCGCCGGCGGCTACCAGCTGCTGACGCGGCCGGCGGTAGCCCCGTGGCTGGCCCGGCTGCGGCGCACCGGGCACGACATGCGGCTGACGCCGGCGGCGCTGGAGACGCTGGCGGTGGTGGCGTACCGTCAGCCGGTGATGCGGGCGGAGGTGGAGCAGGTGCGCGGCGTGGCGTGCGGCGAGGTGGTCCGGCAGCTGATGGAGAAGGGGCTGGTCCGAATCGCCGGCCGGCACGACTCGCTCGGCCGGCCGCAGCTGTACGGCACCACCAAGAAGTTCCTCCAGGCGTTCGGGCTGAACACGCTCAAAGACCTGCCCGAGGTGTTCGAGAAACGCTAACCCGCGTCGTTCGGATCGCGACACTTGGTTCTGGGAAAGACGGGGACCCCGTCCCAGAAGCATTGAGTCAACTGTAGGAATCTTTGTTGGAATGACGCCAAGGTGCGGGTTGCGTCACAACTCGATGGCGGGAAAGAACCTGCGACGACCGGCCAACAGGGGAGCCGGGAACGTGAGCGACCGGAGTCCGACGCGACTTGATGTGCGTCGGACTCCGGTCGCTCACGCCCCGCACGCCGGGGCATTTCGTCACCGCCCCAGCGAGCTGAAGTCCACTTCCGTGTGCTCGCCGGCGCGGAAGGCGACCTTCTGCGTCAGCTGCTCCGGCTGGCCGTTCCGCGTCACCTCCACCCGCAGCAGGTACGCGAACTCCCGCCCGGCCGGCAGCGGCGGCGTCGTGAACCGCCGCGTCGTCTCGGTCGAGGGGTTGCGGTTGTTGTCCACGTACAGCGACGCGCCCGCCGGCACCTTCACCACGATCGTCGCCCGGGCGTCGCCCGCCGGCGCGGGCCGGCGGCGGCACGACCGGTGCGGCCGGGGCCGCGGGGCCGGGGTTCGATACCGGCACGGCCGGGGCCGCGGACGCCGGGTTGCTCACCGTCGGGGCGGGGGCGCCGGTCGCCGGGCGGGCCGCGGTCAGGTCGGAGAACTCGACCGTCTCGGTCGCCCCGGCCCGCACCGGCACCCGCTTCGTCACCGACACCACCTCGCCGTTGCGGTCGTACTCGGCCGTCATCCGGTAGGTGAACTCCATCCCGCCGGGCAGTTCGGGGGTCGTGAACCGGCGCTCGGCGCCGGTCAGCCGCAGCGGCACGCCGTCGGCGTACAGGCGGGCGTCGGCCGGGAGGCGGACCACGATCGCGGCCCGGCTGCCGTTCGACACCGTCGCCACGGGCGGCCCGAACCCGCCCGCCGGCCGCAACCAGGCCTTCAGCACGACCGACGGTGGCGCCGCCTGCGGGTCGGCGTAGGGGATGGTCGCGGGCGGGGCCGGGAACGGCTGAGCCGGGTACGGCTGGGCGGGGCCGAACACCGGCGGCGGGGCCGACGGCACCGGCCCGCCGTAGCACGACAGGCCGCCGTTGAACACCGGCGTGTACGAGACCGCCGGCCCGCCGAAGCAGCTATACGCCGCGGTGCCGCCGCAGCACCCGTTGCGCACCAGGCGTAGCCATCGCCACCGTGCCGCCGCAGCAGCCGTTGGCGTTCCACCAGCTGCGGACGCGGTCGCGGACGCCGAAGTCGAGGTGCCCCGTCGCCGCCACCTTCCAGCCGTTGCAGCTGCTGCCGGAGCACCCGCCGCCGTAGCAGCTGTAGCGGGCGGCCCCGCCGTCGCAGCCGTTGCACCCGGAGCAGTTGCCGCCGTTGAACAGGTTGCGGAAGTAGCCGTTGAACTGGGGGGCCTCGCCGCCCCCGGCCATCGCGGTCATCAGGACCAGGCTGTACATCGCGGCCACCCGTGACGCAGAAGATGCAGAACCTGCGGCCCCTGCTGCAACGAGGATGGCTCGGGTGGGCGGACAAATCGGCTGTGAACCCGGCGCCCCTCCAGTGGTGGTGGGGGGGCGCGTTCCCGGCCACCGGGCGCTGGCTATGTCGCGTTCCGCGCGCTGGATCCCCATGTCCCTCCGCAACCTGGTCTGGCTCCTAGCCGTGCCGACGTTCGTGGCCATCGGCCTGGCCATCGGGTACAGCGCCCCGGCGCCCGACAAGGACTACAAGCTCGTCCACCTGGACGTGCTCGCGGGTGCTCAGCTACGTCCGCGAACTGTCCGACGCCGACCGCCAGAAGCTCGTCGAGGACATGATCGACGGCGGCCTCCACCAGCTCGACCCGCACTCCGAGTTCCTCAACGCCGCGCGCCTCGCCGAGTTCGAGTCGAGCACCGAGGGCAGCTTCGGCGGCGTCGGCATCAGCCTCGGCCTCGACGCCAAGACGAAGCTGCTGAAGGTCGATCACCCGATGCCCGGCACGCCCGCGTACACCGCCGGCGTCGTGGCCGGCGACACTCATCGCGAGGTGAGGCGACTCGACGAGGTGGACGATCGAGCGAGGCCAAGCCGCGTGACCGATCAACTCGAACGTCCGGCTCACGCTCCGCCGCGAGGGGAAGGGCGAGTTCGACGTGAAGCTCGCCCGCGGCCGCATCGAGATGCACCCGGTAACGGGCGTGGCCCGGAACAAGGCCGACCCGCTGCGGTGGGAGTGGTTCCTCGACCCGCAGGCGAAGGTCGCGCTGGTCCGCATCTCCACGTTCAGCGAGCTGACGACGAAGGAGCTGCGGGCGGCGGTGGCGGAGATCGAGGCGGCCGGCGGCCGCGGCCTCGTCCTCGACCTGCGCGACAACCCGGGCGGGCTGCTCACCCAGGCGATCGAGGTGGCGGACACGTTCCTGCCGGACGTGCGGATCGTGTCCACGAAGGACCGCCGCGGCAACGAGCGGGTGGTCACCGGCAAGAAGGAGGGGACGCTGTTCCAGCCGACGCCCGACAACCCGCGGCCGATCGTCGTGCTGGTGAACCGCAACAGCGCCAGCGCCAGCGAGATCGTGGCGGCGGCGATGCAGGACCACGGCCGGGCGGTGGTGGTCGGCGAGCGGACGTACGGCAAGGGGAGCGTGCAGAAGCTGCTGCGGCTGCCGCACAACGACCCGCCGGCGGCGGTGAAGCTGACGACCGAGACGTACTGGCGGCCGAGCGGCAAGAACATCCACCGCTACCCGGACGCGAAGGAGGCCGACGACTGGGGCGTGCGGCCGAACCCGGGGATGGAGGTGCCGACGACGGAGGAGGAGCGGCTGCGTTATGCCGTGGAGATGCGCCGGCTGGACTACGTGGCCGGCCGGCCCGACGTGGTGGGCCCGAACCCGCCGCCGCCGGCGACGCCGAAGGGCGCCGACGGCCGCCCGCTGATCGACGACACCCGGCCGTTCGAGGACCGGGTGCTGGCGAAGGCCGTCGAGGTGCTGCGGGCCGCGCGGTAGAACGTGCTCAGTTCCGCTGCCGCTTGCGGCTTCGCGCTTCCCGACGCGAAGCCGCAAGCGTTCGCGCGGGTGGTTCGGTTGCCGCTTGCGGCTTCGCACTTCCCGACGCGAAGCTGCAAGCGTTCGCGCGGGTGGTTCGGTTGCCGCTTGCGACTTCGCGCCACGGCTCGAAGAACCTCACCACGGCTTCCCGACCGCGCGCCCGGCGAGGTCGTACCCGTCGGCCGCGGTCACCTTCACCTTCACGAAGTCGCCGGCGCGCAGCCCCTTCCCCTTCACCCGCACGGCGCAGTCGATGTCCGGCGAGTCGGCGTAGGTGCGGCCGCGGAAGTGGCTGGCGAACTCCGGGTCCGGGCCGTCGATCACGACGGGATGATCCCGCCCCACCTGCGCCGCCGCCCAGCCGAACGCCACCGCCTGCTGCGCCTCCATCACGCCGGCGACGCGCGCCGCCTTCACGTCGTCGGGCAAGTGGCCGTCGAGCTTCGCCGCGGGCGTGTCGGCTTCCGGCGAGTACGGGAACACGCCGAGCCGCTCGAACTTGAAGTCGGCCACGAACCGCCGCAGCTCCTCGTACTCCGCGTCCGTCTCGCCAGGAAAGCCGACGATGAACGTCGTCCGCAGCGCCAGGTCGGGGAGGTTCTTGCGCAGCCGGTGGAGCAGCGCCTCGGTGGCAGAGCGGTCCACGCGGCGGACCATGCGGCGCAGCACGCGGTCGTTGATGTGCTGGAGCGGCATGTCGAGGTACGGGATGACCTTGTCCGTCGTCGCCAGTGCCTCGACGACCTCGTCGCTGAAGTGCTCGGGGTAGGCGTACAGGGTGCGGACCCACTCGATGCCGTCCACCTTGCCGAGCTCGCGGATCAGGTCGGCGAGCCGGCTGCGGCCGTACAGGTCCATGCCGTAGTAGGTCGTGTCCTGGGCCACGATGATGAGTTCGCGGACGCCGTCGGCGGCGAGCTCGCGGGCCTCCTTCACCACCTCCTCGATCGGCTTCGTGGCGTGCTTGCCGCGCATCTTCGGGATGGCGCAGTAGGTGCAGAGGCGGTCGCACCCCTCGCTGATCTTCAGGTAGGCGTAGTGCCGCGGGGTGATACGCAGGCGGGCCGTGTCTTCGAGGGCGCGGACCGGCGCCGGCGGGAACAGGTCGAGCGCCGACAGGTCGGCGTCGCCGCCGCGGCGGCGGGCCTGCACGGCGTCCACGACGGTGGCGATTTCCTCGCGGCCGAACACGCCGAGAATCTGATCGACGCCCGGCACCTGCTCCAGCAGCACGTCGCGCTGCCGCTCGGCCATGCACCCGGCGACGACGACGGCGCCGAGCTTGCCGGCTTGTTTCAGCGCCAGCATTTCGCGGATGACGCCGAGCGACTCCTGCCGCGCCGACTCGATGAACCCGCAGGTGTTCACGACGACCACGTCGGCGCCGCTGGCGTCGGGCCGGAGGGCGTAGCCCTCGGTGGCGAGCTTGCCGAGCATCCGCTCGGAATCGACGGTGTTCTTCGGGCAGCCGAGCGACACGAACGCGAAGCTGCCTTTCCCCGAGCCGGGTGCCGTGGGAACGGGGGCGGACAGCGGGAGGCTCTTGACGGACATGCTGGGGTGTAGTCGGTGGGGGTTGCGGCGACGGACGAACTGCCATTCTACGCCGCGCGGCGCGATAAACTACGGTCTTGCGGGGGCAACCGGCCGGTCCAGGCACGGCCGGCTGGAAACCGGCCCACGGAAGACCCGAGCCGCCGCATGAACCTGGTCCCGCTTCGGCGACGCGGCGGTGCTCGCCTACCTGCTCCGACGAGGCCGCCGCGGTGCGGTTCGCCGCCGCCGTCCGCGCCGCGCCCTGCCGTGGCTCGAAGACGTGGTGCCCGCCTACGCCAGCGCCGGCGTCTTCTTCGACGCCGACGCGGTGGCGCTTGGGGCGGTGACGCAGTGGCTGAACGCCCAGGAGGCGCAAAGCCCGGGGACGGCCGTCCCCGGACGTTCGGGCGCCTCCCACACCATCCCCGTCTGCTACGAGATGGCCCCCGACCTGCCGCGCGTCTGCGAGCACACCGGCCTGTCCGCCGACGACGTGATCCGCCGCCACGCCGCCGGCGTGTACACCGTCTACGCGGTCGGGTTCGTGCCCGGCTTCCCGTACCTCGGCTACCTGCCGCCGGAGCTGTGCGGGGTGGGTCGGCTGCCGACCCCGCGGCTGCGCGTGGAGCCGGGGAGCGTCGGCCTGACGGGCCGGCAGACGGGGCTGTACCCGCTGCCGCGGCCGGGCGGGTGGAACCTGATCGGGCGGACGCCGCTGGTCGTCGTGGACGTGGCCGACGGGTTCTTCCCGCTCCGCGTCGGCGACGCGGTGCGGTTCGAGCGGATCGACGAGAAGCGGTTCGGCGAGCTGGCGGGCGAGCGACTCGCCTAGTAGTCGCGCTTCACGAACCGCTGCGCGGCCACGCCGAGCATCAGGGCGATGAACCCCAGCGACACGCCGATCGTGCCGGCCCACGACGGGTAGTCGATGAGCAGCCCCTGGAGGCGGGCGTCGCCGACGGTGCGGGTGCTGTCGGTCACCAGCCGGCTCGTCAGCCGGTCCAGGTCCTTGTACCGCGGGAGGACGTTGTTGACCGTGTCCACCAGGGTGTACGACCACTCCGGCAGGTCGGCGATGTGGAGCACCTTGTTGAGGTCGAAGAACGTCTTGACCTGCCCGAACACGTACAGCCCGAACATGAACGCCAGCGTCACCAGGATGGCGGCGATGGCGCTGCGGGTGTACACGGCCACCACCACCGACACGGCGTACAGGATGGCGAACGAGAACGTCAGCACCGGGATCACCAGCAGGAAGCTCGGGTCCCAGCTCCCCGACCGCACGCCGGTCGCCAGCCACACCCCGCCGACCGCGACCGTCGCGATCAGGAAGATGAACGTCAGCCCGCCGACGTACTTGTAGACGAGGAGCTGGACGCGGCCGATCGGCTTGGAGATGAGCAGGTCGATGCTCCCCTTGCGGAGCAGGTTGGGGACGAAGAAGGCGGTGATGACGACGCTGATGATGAGCGCGATCCCCGCCCCGAGGCCGTTGACGAGCCCGTCCTGGATGAACGACAGCGCCTCGCCGAGGCTGAACCGCTTGAGCGGCGGGAACAGGCCGAACAGCACCGACACCTCGTTCGGCCACCCGCGGGCGCCGGCGATGCCGGCGACGGTCACGTCGAACTCGTACCGCGGCTCGGCCGGCCCGGGTCGGCGGGTCACGGTCACGTCGTCGGTGCCGACGAACGTGGCGAACTGGAACTTGATGAACGCGACCATGTCGTCGTCGGTGACGGTCTTCAGGTCGTCGTCGGTGGCCACCGGCGGCATGACGAGTTCGAGCTGCGCCCGCTCCGGCCCGGCCTTCTTCACCTTCTCGCCGAACGGGTTCTTGATCTTCTCCCCGGCCGGCTGCTTCCAGGCGTACACCGCCCACCGGAACCCGTCCGGCCCCTTCGGGTCGTCGGCCGGGTCGTCCTCGGCCTTCGGCTTGGCCTTCGCCTTCTCGTCCTTCGCGCCCTTCGCGGCGTCGTCGCCGTCCTCGGCCGCGGGCGGCCGCGGCGGGGTCGCGTTGCGGTGCGGGCGGACCTTGAGGACGAACGTGCCGCCGTTCGGGGCGTCCTTGACGTCGGCCGGCCGGTAGTCCACCTGGGCCGGCACGCCGGTGGGGGCGCCGCTCTTGCCGCGGTCGGGGAAGATGATGGCGAACCGGTTCATCTCGCCCTGCCCGCCGAGCAGCCGGGGGAGCGCGTCGGACGGCGCCGCCGGGCGGTACGAGATGCTGGCGACGAGCAGCACGAGCAGGAGCGACAGCGCCAGCATCAGGTAGATGACGAACCCGTCCACGGCCTCGCGGAACGAGTCCCTCAGGATGGCGACGAACTGGCGCATCGGGCACCCGTAGGACAGAGGACAGAGGACCGAGGACAGAGGACAGACAGCAGAGGACAGAGGACAGAGGACAGAGGAACTCGCTCCGCTGTCCTCTGTCCTCTGTCCTCTGCTAGTCGTCGCCGCCGACCGGGCGGGTGCCGCGGCGGCCCTTCGGGCGGCGGTCCACGCCCGGCTCGGCCCCCTCGACGGTCGCCAGGAAGGCGTCCTCGAGCGTCTGCTTCTTCTCGACCAGGTGCCGCAGGCTCAGCCCCTTCTCGGCGACCAGCCGCAGCACCGGGTCGATCGTCTGGCCCGGCGGGAGCGTCACCGCGAACAGCCCCGGCCGGTCCGGCACCGGCTGCACCTCGAACCCGAGCTTCACCGCCGCGTCGGCCGGGAACGCCTGGCCCTCGGCGAGGCGGACGTCGTAGCGGCCGGCCTGCCGGGTCAGGTCGGCGATCGTCCCCTCGCGGACGAGCGTGCCCTGCTGGAGGATCGCCACCCGGTCGCACACGAGCTCGACCTCGCCGAGCAGGTGCGAGTTCAGGAACAGGGTGTGCCCCTTCTCCTTGAGCCGGCCCATCAGCTCGCGGATCTCGCGGCGGCCGAGCGGGTCCACGCCGTCGGTCGGCTCGTCGAGGATGATGAGGTCCGGGGCGTGCAGGAGCGACTGGGCGATGCCGAGCCGCTGCTTCATGCCCTTGGAGTAGGTGCGGATCTTCGAGTGCATGCGGCCGGCGATGCCGACGAGTTCCAGCATCTCGGGGATCAGCCGGCGGCGGTCGTCGCGGGGCATGCCGTACAGCTGGCCGTAGAAGTCCATCAGCGAGTGGCCGGTGTGGTACCCCGGGAAGGCGTGGTCTTCCGGGAGGTAGCCGACGCGCGCGCGGGCGGCGGCGTCGCCGGCGGTGTGGCCGAGGAGGCTGGCGTCGCCCTCGGTCTTCTGGACGATGCCGAGGAGGATCTTGATGAGGGTGGTCTTGCCCGCCCCGTTCTGGCCGAGGAGGCCGTAGATCTGCCCCGGCTCGACCCGGATCGACACGCCCTTGAGGGCCTCGATGCGGCCGTAGGTCTTGCGCAGCTCCCGCGTCTCGATCACCGCCACGGCGGACTCCGGGGCTCGGGATGGGGAACGGAACGGAGAGGGATTCGCGGTCCCTCCGAAGATATTGGGGGGCGGCGCGGTTGGCGAGCGGCCCCGCGGCGTGGCGCGAAGCCGCAAGCGGCAACGGTACTACCTGAGCGAACGCTTGCGGCTTCGCGTTGGGAAGCGCGAAGCCGCAAGCGGCTACGGTACTACCCGACCGAACGCTTGCGGCTTCGCGTCGCCCAACGCGAAACCCCGAGCCGGGAATACAACAACCCCCATGCCCGACCTCACCGTCAGCCTCGGCCGCCTGCGCCTCCGCAACCCCGTGCTGGTCGCGTCCGGCACGTTCGGGTACGCCCGCGAGATGGCCCCCTACGTGGACTTCGCCAAACTCGGCGGCGTCGTCCCCAAGACGGTCACGGCGGCGCCGCGCGAGGGGAACAAGCCGCCGCGCACGGTCGAGACCGCCAGCGGCATGCTCAACGCCATCGGCCTCGACAACGACGGCCTCGACCACTTCCTCGACCACCACCTGCCGTACCTCCGCACCCTCCCCACGGCCGTAGTCGGCAACATCGCCGGCAAGACCGAGGACGAGTTCGTCGCGATGGCGGCGAAGGTCCACGCCCGCGGCGCGGGGCTGGCCGCGCTCGAACTCAACCTGAGCTGCCCGAACGTGTCCGGCGGCACCGACTTCGCCGTGGACGCCGAACTGACGCGGCGCATCGTCCGCCGCTGCCGCGACGCCTGCCCCGACCTGCCGCTGCTGGCGAAGCTCACGCCCAACGTCACCGACGTCACCGCGATCGCGAAGGCCGCCGCGGACGGCGGCGCCGACGCCGTCACGGCGGTGAACACGTTCGTCGGCATGGCGGTGGACTGGAAGCGGCGGAAGCCGATCCTGGGGAACGTGACCGGCGGGCTCAGCGGCCCGGCGATCAAGCCGCTGGCGCTGCGGGCGGTGTGGCGCATTGCCCAGTTGAAGGCGATCCCCGTCGTCGCAGTCGGCGGCATCGCCACGCTCGACGACGTGATGGAGTTCCTGGTGGTCGGGGCGAGCGCGGTGCAGGTCGGCACGGCGAACTTCTACGACCCGACGGCCAGCGCCCGCCTCGCCGACGCGCTGCCGGCCGCGCTCGCGGAACTGGGCGCCGAGCGCGTCGCCGACGTGGTCGGCACGCTGCGGGCGTGACGTTCCGGCGCCGCGGCGCGACGCCGCGAGCGGCAACGGAACCACCCGAGCGAACGCTTGCGACTTCGCGTCGGGAAGCG
>JBGAQM010000131.1:0-2787 GCA_044220735.1 Urbifossiella sp.
GGTCGTCGCCGAGCCCGTCAAATACCTTCCCCACGCGGCCCCCTTTCTCGCTTCCGACGTCGAAAGATTTCACGCAAGTCGCCCGGCCGCGGGCGTTGCATCAGCGGAAGGGACGGACACAACACAACAACGAACCCCGGGAGGATTCTCGTCATGTTCCGCAAGCTGATCCTGGCCGCCGTCGTGAGCACCGCCACCGCCGCCACCGCCTCCGCCCAGCCGTTCCCGGTCCCGCACGGGCCGCACGGCCCCGGCCGGAATGACCCGCACGGCCCGAGCTACCCGCAGCGCGACCGCCACGACTACGAGGTGCTGGTCCGCCACCACGGCCACTGGGACCGCTACCGCGTGTTCGACGACGTCTACGAGGCGCGCCGGGCGGTGTACTGGCTCGAACGTCAGGGCCGCGACGCCCGCATCGAGGTCATCCACCGGCACTGGTAAGGTCGGGCAACGCCCACCGGCCCCGGCAGACGGGCTTTCGGCCCGGCGCCGGGTCCGTATTCTAACCCGGTTCGCCCAATCCGTCCGTGGTTGCCGGGGGTTCAGATGGCCGAGATTCGGGGGTTCCGGGGCTTTCGCTACGACCTGGGCACGGTCGGGTCGCTGTCCGACGTGGTGGCCCCGCCCTACGACGTGATCGGCCCGGAGTTGCAGCAGAAGCTCTACGACCTGAGCCCGCACAACGCCATCCGCCTGGAACTGACGAAGGACGAGCCCGGCGACGACGAGACCGAGAACAAGTACACCCGCGCCGGCCAGACGCTCCGCAACTGGATCGCCGAGGACGCCCTGCGGCAAGACACGGCGCGGTCGCTGTACGTGTACGAGCAGGAGTTCGAGGCCGAGGGGAAGACGTACACCCGCCGCGGGTTCTTCGCCCGCGTCCGGCTCGAACCGTTCGGTACCGGCCGCATCTTCCCGCACGAACAGACCATGAGCGGCCCGAAGGCCGACCGGCTGAAGCTGTACCAGGCGACCGGGTTCAACCTGTCGCCAGTCTTCGGCCTGTACCCCGACCCCGAGAACGAGGTGTTCCGGGTGCTGGAGCCGTTCACGCGGAAGTCGCCGCCGCTGGTGGCGAAAGACCACCTGGGGGTGACGAGCCGGCTGTGGGTGATTACCGACACGCAGGCGATCAGCGCCGTGATCGGGCTGATGGGGCCGAAGCCGGTGTTCATCGCCGACGGCCACCACCGTTACGAGACGGGTCTGAAGTACGCCGAGGAGCAAGGCGCGGCCGACCCCGAGGCGCCGGCGAACTACTGCCTGATGATGCTGGTGAGCATGGGCGACCCCGGCCTCATCATCCTGCCGACGCACCGGCTCGTCAGCGGCATGCCCGCGGTCACGGCGGAGCAGGTTGAGAAGGCACTGGGCGAGCACTTCGAGGTGGTCGGCCGCTTCGACTCGGCCGAGGAGTGCTGGGAGCACCTGGAGATGGACGGCGGGCAGGACGTGCTCGGCTTCGGCACCGTGGCCGACGGCAAATGGTTCGCCGCGAAGCTGCGCGACCCGGCGGTGATGGCCGGGCTGGCGGCGGAGCAGTCGGCCGCGTGGCAGGGGCTCGGCGTCAGCATCCTGCACAAGCTGGTGCTGGAGAAGCAACTGGCCGCGCTCGGGACGCCCTCGCTGACGTTCGTGCACCTCGTGAAGGAGGTGACGGACGCGGTGGCGGCGAAGGCGTGTCAGGTGGCCGTGCTGGTGCCGCCGGCGACGATGGACCACGTCGAGGAGATCGCCGGCAACCGCGAGAAGATGCCGCAGAAGTCTACGTACTTCTACCCGAAGCTGCTGACCGGGCTGGTGTTCAACTCGTTGAAGAAGGACTGATTGGTTTGGCCGCTTGCGGCTTCGCGCTGCCCAACGCTAATCCGCAATCGGCAACTCGACTTTCAGCCCACCCACCAGCGCCACGCAGCGCCTAGCAGCAGCCGCGCCTTCTCGCCCTTCCCCACCTCGGGCCGCCGCGCCCACACGTCGTACCCCTGCCGCTCGACCGCCCGCAGGATCGCCCGGCCGCCGGCGATGAACAGATCGACGTCCACCCGCGCGTCGCGCGGCAGCAGCGGCAGCAGTTTCGCCCCGCGGTCAAAGTAGCCGCGGGCGCGCTCGACCTCGAAGCACATCAACTCCCGAAACGCCGGCGTGAACCGCTTCGCTTCCAGGTCGTCGTCCGCGTACCCGAAGCGCTTACGGTCCTCGGCCGGCAGGTAGACGCGGCCGACGGCGAGGTCGCGGGCCACGTCCTGCCAGAAGTTGGCGAGTTGAAGGCCGGTACACACCTCGTCGGACAGCGCCGCCCGCTCGGGGCTGAAGCAGCCGAACAGGTACAGCACCAGCCGGCCGACGGGGTCGGCGGAGCGGCGGCAGTAGTCGCGCAGCTGGGCGAAGGTGTCGTAGCGCTTCACGACCTGGTCCTGGTCGAACGCCGACAGCAGGTCGAGGAACGGCTCCGGCGGGATGTCGAAGCGGCGGATGGTCTCGCGGAGTGCGACCGTGACGGGGTGCGTGGGCGTGCCGCGGTAGCACGTCAGGAGTTCGCGGCGCCACCACGCGAGGAGGTCGAGGGCGACCTGGCCGCCCGCGGTCTCGTCGGCGAGGTCGTCGGACCAGCGGCAGTAGGCGTAGACGGCGTGGAAGTGCCGCACGAGCCGCCGCGGCAGCAGCGCCGACACGACGGTGAAGTTCTCGTAGTGCGACCGGGCGACGCGGGCGCAGTAGGCGCGGGCCTGCGCCAGGGTCGGAACGTGGGGCCGGCTTCCAGCCGGCCGGGTATCGCCGGCC
>JBGAQM010000131.1:2832-15691 GCA_044220735.1 Urbifossiella sp.
CCCCCCACGATCCGGCCCCCACCGCGCGAGTTCCCGCGCGAAGTCCCAGCTCACTTCTTCGCGTCCAGGATGCGGAGCTGCGTCGTCAACGAGAACGGTTGGCCGTCGACCTCGAAGTCCGCCTCCGCGAGGAACGCCCCGAAGCCGGTCGCCGGGAAGGCGCCCGCGAACGCTGTCTCCGCCTTCGCCTCGCCGCCGGGGATTGACTCCCACCGGGCCCGCCGGAAGTCTCGCGTCTCGGCCTTCGCCGTCCAGACGCGAGCCGCCTTCGGGGTCGGACTCGCGGACACCGCCACCCACGGCCGACCGCCTTCCGTTTGGGACTGCCACGTCAGTATCGGCATCGCCTTGCCGAACACCTGCGCCTTCGTGAACGCCGCCAGCGCGTTCACCGCCCGCGACGGCAGGAGTTCCTTCTTGCCGTCCTTGTCCGTCTCGCGCAGGTCGTGGCCGGCGTTCGGGACGTACAGCAGATACTTCTCGCCCTGGAGGTCGTCCCAGTAGGTGTTCAGCGCGTCGAGCGGCCAGTACGGGTCGTTCGTGCCGTTGATGATGAGCTTCGGCACGCGCACCCGGCTGCGGTAAATCCACGGGTCCACCATCTGCCACAGCTGCCGGGCCTCCGCGGTGTCGGGGATCGGGATGAGGCCGCGGTTCGTGTAGTCCCGCACCATCTCGCTCGGCCGGCCGAACGCCGTCAGCTGGTTCCGCACCTGCACCGGGAAGTTCAGCGTGTCGATCACCAGCGGGGCGATCGCCTTCACCCGCGGGTCGCCGGTCGCGGCCGTCAGCCAGCTCGTCCACCCGCGCTTGCTCGCGCCGGTCACCACGAAGCCGGTCAGCTCGACGTTCAGGTGCTCGCGGGCGAACGCCTGTAGGGCGTCCATTGCGCGGATCACCGACTTCACCATCGGGAACAGCAGCGGCCAGCTGGCGTCCTTCGTGTCGAGGTAGCGGACGAACGTCTCGGCGATGAGCGCGTCCTCGGTCTTGCCGTCGAACAGCGGCTGGTTGGGCACGCCGTACAGGAACGCCACCGGCGCCCCGACGCGCTTCGCCAACTCCAGCCCGAGGATGCCGGACGCGGCGCCGGGCCGGCCGCCCTGGTTCCACAGCATCATCGTCTTCTGCGGGTCCATCCCGGCCGGGACGATCACCTGCAGCTTGTGCTCCCACTTGACGTCGTGCCACGTCTGCGACACGAGGTCGATCGTGTACACCGTGCCGGCGTCGGTCACCGTCTTGTCAGCGAGCTTCCACGCGAACGACTTGTCCTCGCGGCTCACGTAGTCGGTCAGCGCCGCCGGCGGCGCGGGCGGCTCGGCCTTCGGCTGCGCCGGCGTCGGCGCCGGGGCGAACGCCACGGCCGCGAGCAGGACGGCGAGCAGGGGTCGGTCGAGTCTCACGTCGGGGCTCCGGGAGTAGGAGTGAGAAGTCGTGCGAAGAACCGCCCGGCCTCGGCGGCGATCTCGTCCTTGTACGCGGTCAGCCGGTGGTCGCCGTCCTTGAACAACCGAACTTCGACCGCCGAGCCGGCCGCGTCGCGCAGGAAGTCGAGGCTGCCGGCGTGGGGGACGGTGTCGTCGGCGAAGCCGTGGAACAGCAGCGCCGTCGCCCGCCACCGGGCGGCGAGGTCGGCCGGGCGGAAGCGGTCGCGCTCCTCGACCAGCGCGTAGCCGATCTCGGTGTCGATCCACTGGTTCTTGAGGCGCAGCCGGCCGGTCCGCTGCCAGTCCTCACGTTCGGCCTTCGTCAGCCGGTCCCACTTGCTCGGGACGAACCCGAACGCCGGCGCCAGTAGCACGCAGCCGACGACCGAGTTCGGGTTGTCGAGCGACCACCACGCCGCCGCGAACCCGCCCATGCTCGACCCGACCAGCCCGAGCCGCGTGTGCCCCTTCCCCGCGAGGAAGTGCGCGGCCGCGTCCAGGTCGGCGAGCAACCCGCTCGCGGTCAGGTCGTGTACGGCGCCCGGCGAGGCGCCGTGGGCGCGGAAGTCGAAGGCGGCGAAGGCCCAGCCGCGGCGGGCGCACTCGTCGCGGACGGCCGCGGCCTTCTCGCCGCCGCGGTGGCTGCCGAACCCGTGGACCCAGAGCACGGCGAAGTCGGCGGGGCCGGCCGCCCGCGGCAGGTAGTCCCCGGCCAACTCCCCGCCGTTGGGCAGCGGGAGGACGAGTGTTCGCAGATTCGAGTTGGCGTCGCCCATGCCCGGGATGTATACATGAGGATGAGATGGGAGGCGGGCGGTTCATATCACCCGTCCGCACCCCGCCGGGGCTCGCAACCCGGTTCCAAGCGGTCGCCCACAGTCACGAGGATAAGCCTCACCCCCATCACCGGGTAGTGACGACGACCGCCGATTGCCCTGATCTATTCTCCACGAGGGGCCGTCATGTCCATCCATTCGGACCCGCGGCGCGGGTTCACGCTGATCGAACTGCTGGTCGTCATCGCCATCATCGCCATCCTGATCGGCCTGCTGCTGCCGGCCGTGCAGAAGGTCCGCGAGGCCGCGGCGCGGGCGAAGTGCATCAACAACCTGAAGCAGATCGGGATCGCACTGCACGCCCACCACGACAGTAAAGGGACGTTCCCGCCCGGCGGGATGCAGACCGGCGACAACGGCACCCCGTGTTACACCAACTGGGCGATCGAGGCGCTGCCGTACATGGAGCAGCAGGCGCTGTACAACCTGTACAACCAGCAGTTGCTCAACACCGACACCGCCAACCGCAACGCGATCGGCGACGCCCGGGTCTCGAACTACGAGTGCCCGTCCGACACGCTGGCGGGCAAGTCGGAGATGCCGGCGAGTGGGCCGGGCTCGGGGCAGAACTGGATGCACGGCAGCTACCGCGCCGTGTCCGGGCGGGCGCAGTACGCGATCTCGAATGCGTGCTGGGACACGTTCGAGCCCACCCTGTGGCCGAACAACCGGCTCGACCGCGCGTACGCCGGGGTGCTGCACGGCACCGGTGCCGCGTACAACGGCGTCCCCGCTCAGACCGGCGGGTCCCAGGGCGGGGTCGCGTCCCAGATGGGCGGACCGGAGCGGATTGCGTCCGTCACCGACGGGACGAGCAACACCCTCCTGGTCGGCGAGTGCACGTTCTCCGACGTCACCCGCCGGGCCACGTTCTGGGCCTACACCTACGCCTCGTACAACCAGTCGAGCGTCGGGCCGCAGAGCTTTCACCTGATGAACCGGTACGGGAACGGCACGGCCGGGAGCGGGTGTTACACGCCGACGACGCTGTACGCCGACCAGTTGTGCAAACGCAACTTCGCCAGCAACCACACCGGCGTCGTCAACTTCTGCATGGCCGACGGGTCGGTCCGGACGATCACCACCGGCGTGGACATGACCGTACTCGGGAACGCCGCGACGATGATGAACGGCGAGGTGGCCACCCCATGACCCTACTCTCCCGCGGTACTCCGCCGTTCGCCCTCGCCGCGGCACTCGTCGCCGCGGCCGGGTGCGGCGGCGACGGGCCGAAGTACGTGACCGTCTCCGGCGTCGTCAAGGTGGACGGCCAGCCCTACAAGGGCGCCGTGGTTTCGTTCCAGCCGGTCGGCGGGAAGGACAACACCAACCCCGGCCGCGGGTCGAGCGCGCTGACCGACGCCAACGGCCGTTACTCGCTGCTCGTGGACGACGGCACCACCGGGGCCGTCGTCGGCAAACACAAGGTCCGCATCCAGACGAAGCGCGACGACCCGGCCGCGTTTTACGACCCGAACGTCGGCAGTGGCGACCGGCCCGCCGGCGTGGAGAAGAAGGGCGGCCGGGTGGACCCGATCCCGGCCGAGTGGTACTCCGACGTCGGCGGCAAGGACTTCGACGTGCCCCCCGGCGGCACCGACCAGGCCAACTTCGACATCACTTCTGTGAACGCGGGGAAGAAGAAGTAGCCACGCTCCCCAGTGCGAAGCCCACCCGCCGCGGCGGGCGGGCTGTTTGCTTTCCCACCAGCCACACGCGCACGCCGCTGCGCGGGCGCACTTGAGTTCGCCGTTCTCGCGGTTATAGTGTGGATGGCGACGGCAACGCGAACGACCGATCCCGAAGCCAGGACCGGCCTCTTCCGACCGCCCCTCCCGACAACCCGGTCCCGCTTCCGCCCAGGGACCCCGACGACCGACAACCGGAGACCGCGGCATCCGCTGGACCCCGCTGCTGCGCGACCTGATCCGCAAGGCCCGGGAGCTGACCGCGGACCCGCCCGCGCCGCCCGCCCCGGCGGCGGTCGCCGCGACGACCTACGAGCCGCTGGCGAAGGTGGTCCTGACCGACGAGGTGAACCGCACCCTGTTCGGCGAGTACGCGGCCCACCGGGCCAGTGACCGCGGCGACGAGGAGATCGGCTGGGTGCTGCTCGGCGTGCGCGGCCCCGACACCGCGACCGTGCTCGCCACCCTCCCCGCCGGAACCGACCGCGACGCCGGCGAGGCGCACGTGAAGTTCAACAGCGCGGCGCAGGCGGTGGCGAGCCGGGCGGTGCGGCAGAAGGACCGACGCCTCGCGCTGCTCGGGGTGGTTCACACGCACCCCGGCAGCCTGCGGCACCCGAGCCGCGGCGACTACAAGGGCGACCGCGAGTGGGTGCGGCAGCTGCGCGGCGGCGAGGGGGTGTTCGCCATCGGCACGGCGGATGCTGAACCCGAGGCGGACGGCACGACCGTGGGGTGTCACCCGACCCCGAGTACGCAATGCCTCGGTGGCCTCCGGTTCAGCTGGTACACCCTGGCCTCGGACGCGGCGAAGTACAAGGACGCGGCGCTGGAACTGGTGATCGGCCCCGACCTGGCCCGCGACCTCCGCCCGGTGTGGCCGCAGTTCGAGGCGCACGCGGCCCGGCTGGAGCGACTGTCCCGGCAGCAGAGCCGGGTGAAGTTCGAGGTGGTCGAGGGGAAGTACGGGCCGGCCCTGGCGGTGGTCGTGGGGCTGGCCGACCCCGACCAGAGCGTCCGGTTGGTATTGGACGGCCCCGAGGCGCGGTACGTGTACGAGGCCGGGGAGTCGGCCTTCCAGGTCGAACCCGGCGTCACGGCCCCGGACGAGGGCGTGTACCGCATATTGGCCGAACTGGCCGCCCGCGGCTGAGCCGCAGCGAAACATGGCGCGACCTCTCCCCGCGCCGCCCGCACGATGGTTCCATCCGAATCGTCGTCCCTGTTCCCGTCGTCGCCCGTGTCTGGAGGCCACTCTCATGGACTTCCGTCCGCTGAACGAGGTCGAACGCCGTCAACTCGTCACCGCCCTCCGGGGCAACGCCGACCGCGGCCTGTCACTGCTCATGGACCGCCGCGACACCACCTTCGCCGGCACCGCCGAGGAGGTGCCCGACGAGGAGGTCATCGCCGCCATCAAGTCCGTACCGTGCCACTACTGAGGCAGGAGAGCAGAACGCAGAGTGCAGAACGCAGAGTGCCCGACTTCGTCCGGTTCTCCATTCTGCACTCTGCGTTCTGCACTCTGCATTCCCCATGGGCCTGCTCGACACCGAGTTCGGCAAGCGCCGGCTGCTGACGGTCGAGGTACCGGCGGTCGAGGCGTACAACCGCGGCCGCGACCCGGGGTTCGGCATCACGCTGACCCGCGTCGGCGGCGCTCTGGTGCTCGGCTACCAGCTCAAGCCCTGCCACAACGTCTACCGTCTGGAGACGCGGCTCCTCTCCAGCTATCCGACGGTGCCGCCCGAGACGCGGGTGCTGACGCCGCTGAAGCACTGCCCGCACCTGCTCGAAGGGCAGACGATGTGCCTGTGGCGGCAGGGGAGTACCCGGGCCGCGAGTCGCTGGGATCCGGCGCAATTCACGTGCGTCTTCGCCGTGCAGGCGGCGTGGCGGTGGTTGGCGTGCTACGAGGTGTGGCACGAGACCGGCGAGTGGCCTCTGCCGGAAGCGAAGTAGTCGGATGGACCCATGCACGTCTTCCAGGTCGGCGCCGGCAGCGGCGGCATCGTCGTCCTCGACCTCGTCGCCCGCGACCCGCGGGTGACACACGTCACGCTCGTCGAACCAGACACGTTCAAGCCGCACAACGTCTACCGCCACCTGTTCCCACCCGCGGCCGTCGGGCGCCTAAAGGCCGAGTTGGCCGCGGAGTGGCTCCGCGAGCGCCGGCCCGAGGTGGTCGTGGACGCGGTCGTTGCCGACCTGACCGACGCAACCCGGGCCGATGTCTTCCGGGTCTTCGCGGAAGCGTGTGATGTCGGCGTGTGCGCAGTGGACAACGAGCCGGCGAAGTTCGCGTTCGACGCCCTGATGCGCGCCGCCGGCAAACCGTGGACGCTCGGCGAAGTCCTGAGCGGCGGCATCGGCGGCTGGGCCCACCACTTCGCCCCCGGCGGCGCCTGCTACGGCTGCGTCGCGGCCCACCTGCGGCGCACCGTCACCGAGGAAGAGCCGGCTCCCGCACCCGACTACTCCAACCCCGGCGGCGCGGTGCCGGAAACGACCGTGCCCGCCAGCCGCGCGAGTATTTCGGTGATCGCGTCGCTGCACGCCACGCTCACGCTCGACGTGCTCGGCGGGACGCCGCCCGACTTCTCCAGCCTCCTGTTCACACTGTCGGTCGTTCCGGGTGTGTTCGACGCGGCGTACCGGCCGTACCGGTTCGCCATCCCGAAGGCGGACGCGTGCCTGGTGTGCGCGGCCCGACTCGCCCCGGCCGGGGAGGAGCTCGATGTGGCCCTGGATCAAGCGCTGGCTCGACTGGGTGACAACTGACGTGCTCTCCCTCACACGACCCCGCCCGCAGGGACAGGCCGTCCACACCCGGTACGAGAAGGCCGGGCTGGACCTCTACGACCTCCCCGTGCCGTGGAACGCCGACGCCGTCGTCGTCGAAGTACTGCTGAAACTCCCGCCCGCGGCGCGCAAGAAGACCGATTTCACCCTCCGCCTGCCGGGCCGCGAGCCGGTCGCCGCGGACACTCTCCGCCCCGAGCCCGACAACCGCTATCGCGTGCTGTTCCGCCTCCCCGTCCCGGCCGCCACGACGGAGGGCGAAATCCTGTGGAAGGCGAAGCACCTGGCGCGGGTGAGCGTGCCCGTGCTCACGGCCGCGGAGTTCGCCGCCGGGCTGCACCTCACGCTGGCGACGGTCGGCGTCCGGCTCGGGGCGGAGACCGTGGCGGCGCGGACGTTCGTGGCGTCGCAGTGCCGCGGGCTGGTGGCGTCGTGCGTGCTGCGGAGCCCGACGCCGCTCGCGCCGGTCGCCGACCTCGGGCTGAAGGTGGTGTTCCGCAACGCGCGGGCCGCCGCGGCACACGAGGTGCCGGTGCCGTTGAGTAGTACCCAACTGGCGGCGCGGGAGGCGTTGGTGACGGCGGCGTGCCCGAAGGTGCCGCGGCGCGTCGGCGGCTGGTCGGTGGCGTGGGTCGTCGGCGGGCGCGAGGTGTGTTCGCAGCGGGTGGAGGGAATCCCGGCGCGGCGGTTCGAGGCCTCACTGCGGGTGGCCGACACGCGGTTCGTCGTGTCCGACAAGGCGGGGGCGGTGCGGGTGGTGCGGCAGCCGCCGGCGGCCGGGGAGGCCGACCGGGTGGGGCCGTGCTTCCTGGTGGCGAGTTCCGAACCCGGCATGGCGGGGGTGTGCCGACTCCTGGTTTACGCCGCGACCCCGGGGGAGTCCCGGCCGCCGCCCCTGATGGAACAGGACGTGCTCGTCACCGACGGCCCGACGCTGTTCGCCCCGGGCCTCCTCGACGCGGCCGAGACGCCGCAGGTCGGTGGGTTCGAGCTGCGGCACAAGGGGCGGGTGTTGGGCGTGGCGTCGCTGCGGCCGGTGCCGGCCGCGGCGCTGACCGCCGAGGGCGGGTTCAAGCCGCCGCCGGACTTCGCCTGGACCCCGACCGCCGACGACGAGTTGGCCGAGCGGTTATCGCGGCTGATGGGGGGCGGCTCCTGAGTCGCTAACGGCATCACTTGTTGGTGGTGGCGCGCGTCGGGTTGTGGAACCGGTCCGCGGCCGGCGTCAGCCGCAGCGCCAGCACCAGCATGACGCCGAAGAACAGCACCCCGAACGTCCCCAGAACGATCACGACGGACTTTCCCGACATGCGCGTCGGCGCCGGATTCTCGGTCACGCCAGCCCCTCCGCCCGTAGGTCTTCGACTGCCGCCTCGAGCGCCCCGATCGTGTGGTCGATCACGTCGTCGGTGTGGGCGGCGCTCGTCATCGCGGCGAGGCCCCACCAGTCCACGCCGTTGAGGAGCATCGCCTGCCGCAGGGCGTTGAGTTGTTTCGCGTTCTTCGGGCCGTCCAGCTTTTCCAGTTCGCCGCCGTGGGGGATCAGCCCGTCGTTCACCCCCGCGTTGGTGCTCGGCCGCGGGCCGTGGTAGTCGAACACGACGCGGACCATCGAGAAGTCGCCATAG
This sequence comes from Urbifossiella sp., assembly GCA_044220735.1. Lineage (GTDB taxonomy): Bacteria > Planctomycetota > Planctomycetia > Gemmatales > Gemmataceae > Urbifossiella. Next base: position 11,217 of record JBGAQM010000131.1, read on the forward strand.
GCGATCATCGGCCAGTCGCGGGACGTGAACAGCTCGTTGAGTCCGCTGCGAAGCCGGACCGCGGCCGCGTTCGTCAGCCGGCCCGGCTCGCCGGTGGCGACGCGGGTGAGCATCGCCACGCCGGCCGCGGCCGACAGCGGGTTGGCGTTGTACGTGCCGGGGTGCTTCATCTTCGGCTTCCCCGGCCGCGGCTCGATGAACGCCAGGATGTCGGCGCGGCCCGCGAGGCAGCCGCCGGGAAGGCCGCCCGCCAGAATCTTCGCCATCGACGTGAGGTCGGGCGTGACGCCGTAGAAGTCCTGCGCCCCGCCGGGGGCCACGCGGAAGCCGGTAATCACTTCGTCGAAGATCAGCACGCGGCCGAGGCGGGTGCAGATATCGCGCACCCCCTTGAGGAACTCACCGCGGATCGGCACGGCGCCCCAGTGGCCGCCGGTCGGCTCCAGGATCACGGCGCCGATGCCGTCGTCGCGCTTCAGCGCCTCCTCGACGCGGGTCAGGTCGTTCGGCGGGACGGCGACGCAGTTCGAGGCCACGCCCTCGGGCACGCCCGGCACCCCGGGCGCGTCGTAGGGCGGGTCGGAGCCGACGGTGACGTAGTCGTGCCAGCCGTGGAAGTGGCCGAGGAACTTGAGGAACTTCGGCCGCCCGGTGTACAGCCGCGACAGCCGCAGGGCCATGAGCGTGGCCTCGGTTCCGCTGCCGGTGAACCGTACCCGCTCGGCCGACGGCACGAGTTTCTGCACCAGTCGGCCCCAGGCGATTTCCAGGTCGTGGCAGGAGCCGTGGTGAGTCCCCTTCGCCATCTGCTCCTGCACCGCGGCGACCACGTCCGGCGGCGAGTGCCCGAGCAATAGCGACCCGTGGCCGACGAAGTAGTCGGTGAGTTTGTGGCCGTCCACGTCCCACTTGTGCGCCCCCTGTGCGTGGCTGACGTACACGGGGAACGGGTCCATCATCCGGGTGTCGTGCGTCACGCCGGTGGGGAAGATTTCCTTCGCCTGCTCGAACCGGGCCTTCGAGCCGGGGAACGCGGCGGTGTAGCGATCGGCGAGCGGGCGGACGGCGTGGCGGGCATCGGCGGGGCTCCGGGTGGCGGGGGTTGGTGTACGGATTCTTCCCGTCGCCCCGGTCCTGGGGTATCACGAAGGCTCGTTCCCGTCACGGAGGGCCGCCATGCTCGCGCCCCGGGCCGCCGCCCTCAGCCTGCTCCTCATCGCGGCCCAGCCCGCCGCCGCGTGTACCTTCTGCGACGGCGGCTTCCGCGGCCGTCAATCTCTTCGCCTCCACCACGCCGGCGCGAAGGTCGTACTCGCCGGGCAACTGCGGAACCCGCGCGTGGACGCCAACGCCCCCGGCGGCGGCACCACCGAGTTCCACGTCAGCGCCGTGTTGAAGGACGACCCCGCCCGCGGCGGCCGCGCCGTGCTGACGCTCCCGAAGTACCTCCCCGTCATCGGCGACACGCCGCCCGACTACCTGATCTACTGCGACGTGGTGAACGGCGCCCTCGACCCGAGCTTCGGACTCGCGGCGCCGGCGGCGGTGGTCGAGTACGCGAAGGCCGCCGCCGCCGCGACCGACGCCGACCCGGCGAAACAACTCGGCTTCTTCTTCCGCCACCTCGACCACGCCCAGCCCGCGGTCGCGGCCGACGCCTTCCTCGAATTCGCCAAGGCCGCCGACGCCGACATCCTGAAGGCCGCCCCGGCCTTCGACCGCGCCAAACTCCGCACACTGATCGCCGCCCCCGCCACGCCGACGGAACGACTCGGCGTGTTCAGCTTCCTCCTGGGCAGTTGCGGCACCGCCGACGACGCCGCGTTCCTCGCCTCGATGCTGACGCCGAACCCGCCGAGCGACCGCGCCTCGGCCGCGTTCGGCGGACTGCTCGCAGGGTACATCCTGCTGAAGCCGCAAGACGGGTGGGCGTTCACGGCCGCCGTTCTCGCCGACGAGCGCCGCGGCTACGCCGACCGCCTCTCGGCGGTGAACACCGTCCGCTTCTTCCAGGTCACCCGCCCCGCCGAGAGCAAGCCGCACGTCCTCCGCTGCTGCGCCGCGCTGCTGCCGTGCTGCGACCTCGCCGACCAGGCCGTCGAAGACCTGCGCCGCTGGGGCTACTGGGACCTCACCGCCGACGTGCTGGCCCAGTTCACGAAGCCGACCCACGCCGCACCGATCGTCCGCCGGGCGATCGTCCGCTATGCTCTCACCTGCCCGGCCGACGACGCCCGCCGCTTCGTCACCGCCTTGCGGCAGACTTCGACACGGCTCGTCGCCGACGTGGAGGAGATGCTGCGCCGGTTCGAACGCGTCCCCGTCCCGAAGAACTGAATGATCCCCACCACGCCGATCGAACGGGTTCCCGCCTCGCCGTCCGGCGTCGTCGCCGACTGGCTCGTCGCTGGCATGTGGAGGCGAGAAGCCGCCCGCCGACCTCGACGCCGCGACCGGCAGCTTGCTGAGCTGGCTCACCACGGCCGGCGACCTGACCGGGAAGCACCTCGAACTCGTGCCGCTGCTGAAGCCGGCCGGGCTGACCGCACAGCGGTTGCTCCTCGTCGGCCTCGGCAAGCGCGCGGAGGCGACGCGGCTGCGCTTCCACGAGGCCGGCGCCGCCGCGTCCCGGTCCGTCACCGGGAAGCCGGTCGCCACGCTCGCCGCGGCAGCGCCCGGCCACGGCGGCGGCATCACGGACGCCGACGCGCTCCACGCATTCGCCGTCGGCATGACGCAGGGGTTCGTCGGCCCCGGGCTTCGCAAGGCCACGCCGACACGGCACGCTCCCGGCCGGTTCGTCCTCGCGCTGCCCGGCAACTGCGGCTTCAACCCGACGCCGGTCGTCGCGGCCGTCCACGCCGAGGCCCGAGGCCTGTGGCTGGCCCGCGGCCTCGTCAACACGCCGCCCGCCGACCTCGACCCCGAACGATTCGCCGCCGTCGCAGCCGAACAGGCCGCGGCCGTCGGCGTTGAAGTGGACGTGTGGGACGAGGAGCGGCTCGAAGCGGAGCGGATGGGCGCCCTGCTCGCCGTCGCCCGCGGGTCCGACCGGCCGCCGCGTCTCGTGGTCCTGCGCTACAACGGCAACCCCGGCGGGCCGACGCTCGCGCTCGTCGGCAAGGGCGTGACGTTTGACAGCGGCGGGCTGTCGCTGAAGACGACCGAGCAGATGGTGGACATGAAGTGTGACATGGCCGGCGCCGCGGCCGTGCTCGGCGGGATTCGCGCGGCGGCGGAGTTGAAGCTACCGGTGAACCTGCTCGGCGTGCTGGCGCTGGTCGAGAACATGCCGTCGGGCAAGGCGATGCGGCTCGGCGACGTGCTGACGACGCGGCTCGGCAAGACCATCGAGGTTCTGAACACCGACGCCGAGGGCCGGCTCATCCTCGCCGACGCGCTGGCCTTCGCGGCCGAGCAGAAGCCCGCGGCGATGGTCGATTTCGCCACCCTGACCGGGGCCTGCATGATCGCGCTGGGGCCGCACGTGTCCGGGCTCATGACGAACAACGACCCGTGGGGCGACCGCGTGCTCGCGGCCGCGGGCCGCGCCGGCGAGCGGGCCTGGAAGCTGCCGATGGACGCGCACTACGACGAGATGATCCGGAGCAAGGTCGCCGACATGCGGAACACCGGCGGCGGCCGGTACGGCGGGGCGATCACCGCGGCGAAGCTGTTGCAGCAGTTCGTCGGCGACGTGCCGTGGGCGCACCTCGACATCGCCGGGCCGGCGTGGGCCGAGGGGGAGACTGCGTCGTGCGACGCCGGCGGCACGGGGTGCATGGTGCGCACGATCGTGGAGCTGGCGCGGGGCGGCGTGGCGTAGACTGAAGGCGATGGCGCACACGTCCCCAACGCTGCTCGCCCGCCTGCGCGACCCGGCCGACGCCGACGCCTGGGCCACGCTGCTCGGCGTCTACGGGCCGCTCCTCCGCGGCTGGGCCGAGCGCCTCGGCGCCCGCGGCCCCGACGCCGACGACCTCGTTCAGGACGTACTCGCCGTCGTCGTCCGCCGCCTCCCCGAGTTCGTGCATCCCGAGCGGCCCGGCGCCTTCCGCGGCTGGCTGCGCGCCATCGCCGCGAACTGCGCCCGCGACTTCTGGCGCGCCCGCCGCCGCGCCCCGGTCGCGCAGGGCGGCACCGACTTCGGCGAGTACCTGAAGCGCCTCGAAGACCACACCGACCCGCTGGCCCGCGAGTGGGACCGCGAGCACGACCGCGCCGTCACCCGGCACCTGCTGGAGCGCATCCGCGGCGACTTCGCCCCGGCGACGTGGGAGTTGTTCCGGCGGGTGGTGATCGACGGGGAGAGCGCGGAGACGGCCGCGGCGGCGACGGGGGCGACGCCGAACGCGGTCTACATCGCCAAGAGCCGGGTGCTGGCCCGACTGCGGGCGGAAGCGGCGGGAATCGTGGGGTAAAGTGACGTTGCCGCTTGCGGCTTCGCGTTTGGCACATCGACGCGCCAAACGCGA
>JBGAQM010000132.1:0-14990 GCA_044220735.1 Urbifossiella sp.
GGCAACGTCTCCACCCGCGCGATCGCTTGCGACTTCGCGGCGCCCCACGCGAAGCCGCAAGCGGCAACTCAGCAGTCGCGACAAAAACTTGTACACCACCTTCCCCGACCGCAGGATCGCCCGGAACAGGCGCAACCCGAACACCGTCGCCGACAGACACCCGATCACGCCGGCCACCGGGATGTCCCACAGGAGCGGCGGCGCCTTCGCCGCCCACATCACCGCCGACCCCAGGAACAACGCGCTCACCATCATCCCGAATACCAGTCGGTTCACCGACGGGTCCAGGTGGCGGTGGTCCAGCTGCACCGCGAGCTGCGACTTGTGCAGCCGGCGGAACAGGCCCGTCACCTCCCGCGGCAGGCCGCGCAGGAGGGCGTCCCACTCGCCCAGGTCGGTGAAGAACTGCCGCACGAGCCGCTTCGGCGACAGCTTCCGCATCACCAGCCGCCGCGCGTATGGCTCCAGCAGCCCCACCAGGTTGAACTTCGGCGACAGCCGCCGGCCCGTCCCTTCGAGGATGATGAGCACCCGCAGCAGCATCGCCAGCGGCGCCGGCAGCAGCACGTGGAAGCGGCGGACCGCGTCCGTCAGGTCGTTCAGCGCGGTGCCGAGCTGGAACTGGTCCAGCGGCATCCCCCAGTAGTACGCCAGCTGCTCGGCCACTTCCGCCTCGAGCGCCTCGGCGTCGAGCCGCGGCGGCACGTCGGCCACCTGCACGATCAGGTCGGTAATCACCTCCGAGTCCTGCCGCACCGCGGCGGTCACCCCGCGCTCGATCCGGTCGCGCAGCTTCGCGTCCACCCGGCCGACCATCCCCACGTCGAGCAGCCCGATGCGGCCGCGCGGGTGCGCGGGCGTCGCCGGCACGTACAGCAGGTTCCCCGGGTGCGGGTCGGCGTGGAAGATGCCGTCGCGGAAGATCATCGCCAGGAACACGTGCGCCCCGCGCGCCGCCAGGTCGTCGAGGTCGCCGCCGGCCGACTTCACCTTCTCGAGCCGGGTGAACGGCACGCCGTCCAGGAACTCCATCGTGAGGACGCGGCCGGTCGAGAACGCCGGGTACGGCTCCGGTACCGCCACGCCGCCGTCCTGGGCGAACGCCGTGCGGAACAGCTGCAAGTTCCGCAACTCGCGGCGGAAGTCGAGCTCGCGGAGGAGCACCCGGCGGAACTCGGCCACGACCGCGACCGGCCGGTACGGCCGCAGGTCCGGTAGGAACCGCTCCGCGAGTTCGGCCAGCTCGGCCAGGATCGACAGGTCGTTCTCGATGCGGCGGACGATGCCGGGGTGTTGTACCTTCACCACGACCGCGCGGCCGTCGTGGAGGGTGGCGCGGTGGACCTGCCCGATCGACGCCGACGCCAGCGGCACCGGGTCGAAGTGCGGGAACACCTCGGGCACCGGCCGCCCGAGCTCCTTCTCGACGGCGTCGCGGGTGACCTCGAACGGGTCGGCGGGGACGTTCCCCTGGAGTTCCGACAGCTCGTCGGCGAGCGCCGAGCCGACCACGTCCCGGCGGGTGCTGAGGACTTGCCCGAACTTGATGAACGTGGTGCCGAGGTCGGTGAGGACGAGCCGCACCCGGGCCTCGAACGTCAGCTGCGACAGGCGGACGATCTCGGTCCGCGCGGCCCACCGGCGGACGAACCCGGGGTCGAGCCGCACCACCGCGTCGGCGAGGCCGTACTTCGCCAGCGTGCGGACGATCTCGACCACCCGGGTGAGGTTCCGGGCCAGCTGCGGGATGGACGCCAGGTCGAGCCGCATGGGTCCACCCAGAAACGCCCGGGGACGGTCGGCCCCGGGCTTTCGGCCCGGGCTACTTCACCTCGATCGTCACCCGGGCGGTCTCGCCGGCCCGCACCACCACCCGGGCCGTGGCCTTCGACGTCTTCCCGCCCGCCGTTACCTCGGCGACGAGGTCGTAGCCGTAGTCCTGGCCGTAGCTCAGCGCCGGCACGCGGAACGTCCGCGAGTTGCCGGTGGACGGCGACGACACGCCGTTGAACTTCAGCACGGCGCTCTCCGGCAGGTCCACGACGAGGGTGGCGGCGCCGGTGCCGGCGAACGGGTCGGCGTACCCGGGGGCCGGCGCGCCCCACCCGTACGTGGCGTAGGGGCCGTAGTACCACCAGTTCGCGTACGGGCCGTGGCTGTAGTTGTAGTTGGCGTACCACCCGTAGGCCCAGCCGTAGTAGTACGTGTTGGTGTACGGGCCGCTGGGGGTGAGGCGGGGGAAGGTGGGGGTGGTGGGGGTCGGCCTGGCGTGGGCGGGTGCGGCGGGAGCGGCGAGGGCCAGGACGGCGGCGAACACGGCGCGTCGCATGGGGTGTCTCCGGGTGCGGGGGCGAGTCAACCGCCCCCTTCCCATCGACTCTAGCGACCGGCGTGCCCGACTCAACCTATCTTACCCAGATTCCCCAATCTGTTGCTCCGGCCCACCCGCCGCGGCGGGTGGGCTTCGCGCGCTAATCCCCATTCCGCTCGGCGGCGCGGTCCAAATGCAGGTGCGGCGTCGAACCCTGGCCGCGGAGCTCAATCACGCGGTCGGCGCGGCCCTGCGTGAGGTACGCGGTCAGGTCCACGCCCATCTCGCGCAGCGCCCCCAGGTGCTGCCGCTGACGCTCCTCCGACGACCGGCGCACCTCCAACTCCGTCTCCGCGTCGCGGCGGCGCTGCTCGCGCACGGCCGTGCGCTCGGCCTCCTTCGCCCGCAACTCCGCCTCCTGCCGCTTCCGCCCGAGTTCGATCTCGGCCTCCACCTCGGCCGTCTGTTCGGTGCGCCGCCGCGTCGCCCGGTTCATCTGGGCGTTCAGCTTGAAGTCCTCCAGCGTCTGCGCCTGCTCCTCGGTCGCGCGCTCCAGCTGCAGCCGCGTCCGCGACTCGATCGCCTGGTCGTGCATCGCCTGGAGCCGGTCCGGGGCGGCGTAGCCGCGGTACACCACCTTGTTGACGCGGTAGCCGTTCTGCGCCGCCCGCGCCGTGAGCTGCCGGTAGGCGTCGAGCTCGTTGAGGCCGCCGGTGTCGTGCTTGAACTGCTCGAACGTGCGGCGGCCGCAGAAGTCCACCACGTCCGACGTGGCGGCGTTGATGAAGTCGCCGATCGGGTCGTGCGTCGCCTCCAGCATGCGGTCGATGTCGATGAGCTCGAAGAAGACCATGAGCTTGATGGTGAGCACGGCGTCGTCGGCGGTGCGGACCTCGGGCACGTCGTGGTACATCTGGTCGGGCATGAGCCAGAGCTTCTGGAAGACGAGCCCCTTGGCGACCTTCCGCACGCCCTGCGAGCCGCCCTCGGAGCCGTGCCACGCGAACGTGTGCAGCCACTCGCCGGGCGCCGGCACGAACAGCGTCGGCCCGTACACGATCCGCCGCGTGACGGCGTCCGACCCCGCGGCCCGGCTGTACACGATGACCGCCTCCTTCGCGGCGAGCTGCAGCGCGTCCTGGCGCTGCACGGTCTCGTGGACGCGCGGGTCGAACCACAGGTCGGCGGGGCCGGGGACGTGCTCCTGCCGGCCGTCGCGGAAGCGGACGACGAGGAACTCGCCGGGGTGCGCGACGAAGTGCCGCATCTTCTCGAACCGGCGGCGCCACGCCCACACGCGCCGCGGCCCGACGACCACTTCCATGCTCCCGTCCTTGCGGACCATGAGCGCCCGCTGCCCCTCCTCGACGGTGTAGTACCACATGGACGCGGTCCCGTAGTCAGGGGTGGTGTCGAGCCCCGGCGGCATCGGCCGCGCGGTGGGTGATTGCACGGGTGCGAACGGCTCCCGCCGGAGCGCGGGGGTAACTTCGCACAGGTCTTTCCGCAGCGCGCCGAGCATTCGGGCACGCTTCGCCTTCGGGGCGTAGTGCTGGACGAGGTCCGCGTCGGAGACATCACCCTCGACCCGGGCGAAGTCGATGGCCGTGTCGGTGAACTCGACCAGCATCGAGTCCACCGACTGCGTTTCGCTCCAGCCGTAGTGCTTGTTGATGGCCTGGAGCAGCGCCGCCCGCGGGTAGCTGATGAGGCGGATCTTCTTGTTCAGGATGAACGTCAGCTTGTCGGCGACGGACAGGTTGTTGGGGTCGGCGGCGGCGACGAACAGCGTTTCGCCGTCGAGGCGGACGGGGAGTACGAGGTTCTCGCGCGCCACCGACTCGGGGACGAGTTCGAGGACGTGTGGGGGCGGCGTCGGCAGCGGGACGACCGACGGCTCCGCGGCCTCGGCCGCGAGGTGGACGGCGCCCCGCTTGTGGATGATGTCGGGGATCACGGCGGTCTCCGCCGCCGCAACTGCGGCGGGTGGACACCTGGGTTCGGACTTGTCGGTGCTATTCTTTCCGCGCGGTCAAGAGCTGTCGGAAGCAGCTGGATTAATCACAGAGTCACAGAGGGAAGACAGAAAGCCGAGGAAGAGGAGACTTTGGTTTCAAACCCTGGTTCGTCTCGGTCTTCGCTCTTCCCTCTGTGCTCTCTGTGACTCTGTGGTTAATCCGCCTTTGCTTCTGCCTTCTTCCCCGCCATCAGCCGCGCCACCTCGGCGCAGTCCTTGTCGCCGCGGCCGCTGAAGCACAGCACCACCACGTCCGACTTCGGCCGCCGGGCCGCCTCGCGCAGCGTTTCGACCACCGCGTGCGCCGTCTCCAGCGCCGGCAGGATCCTCTCCAGCCGGGCGCACAGGTGGAAGGCGTCCAGCGCCTCCGCGTCGCTCACGTTGCAGTAGCGCACCCGCTTCCCGTCGCGCCAGTAGCTGTGCTCCGGGCCGACGCCGGGGTAGTCCAGCCCGGCGCTCACCGAGTGCACGTCGGCCGTCTGGCCGTCGTCGTCCTGCAGCACGTAGCTGAAGCTGCCGTGCAGCACGCCGGCGGCGCCGAACGTGAGTGTCGCCGCGTGCTGGCCGCGGTCCTTGTTGCGGCCGCCGGCCTCGACGCCGATCAGCTCCACGCCCGCCTCGTCCACGAACGGGAAGAACATCCCCGCCGCGTTGCTCCCGCCGCCGACGCACGCGATCACCGCGTCGGGCAGCCGGCCGAACTGCTCCCGCGACTGCTCGATCGTCTCGCGGCCGATGACGCTCTGGAAGTCGCGGACCATCATCGGGAATCGGAAAGGGCTGCCGATGATGTAGTGCGTCCCCTCGACCGTACTCATCCACTCGCGCATGGCCTCGTTCGTGGCGTCCTTCAGCGTCTTGCTGCCGCTCGACACGGGGAACACCTCGGTGCCCATCGCCTTCATGCGGAAGACGTTCAGCTCCTGCCGGCGGATGTCCTCCTCGCCCATGTACACCCGGCACGACATGCCGAACAGCGCCGCCGCGGTGGCGGTGGCGACGCCGTGCATCCCCGCCCGCGCTCCCTGGCGATGACGCGCGTCTTCCCATGCCGAGCACGCCTGGTTTTCGGGCGTTGTTGATCTTGTGCGCCGGTGTGGTTCAGGTCTTCGCGCTTGAGGTAGATGCGGGCGCCGCCGGCCTCGGCGGTGAGCCGCTCGGCGAAGTACAGCCGGCTCGGCCGGCCGACGTACTCCTTCAGCCGCCGGTCGAACTCGGCGAGGAACGCGGGGTCGGTCTTGGCGTCCTGGTGAAAAGCGCGCGGTCGCCATCGTGGAGCGCGAACACGAGCGTTTTCGGGATCCGCCGTAGGCCGGTCCTTCCAGGCGTCGGCCGGGAGACGGGAGCAGGCCGCGCCGTAGTCGTCAGGTGGGTCCATCTTATTCTAGCGCGCCGACCACAGGCTCGCCCCGTTACCGACCCGCAGGTTGTTCGGGTGGGGTGCGTGGTCGCTGGCCGCCATCAACCACGCCAGCAACCCAGACGACCTGCCGATTAGTAGTTCCACGTCGCCAATCACACTGCCGCGCCGCCCGATGTTGGCTCGGTCGCAGGCGCGCCGCCCCGCCGCCACCGCAGCCACTCGGCCGCCAGCAGCCCGGCGGCGACCCGCCGGCGAGCCACGGCGCGACGTGCCAGCCCGGGCGGAACGGTACGCGTTCACCGACGTGACGCGCTCGTCGCCCTCGGTGCCGCGGAACGCGACCGCCACGGCGCACGAGCCGACGTCGTAGTCGCGGTACATCCAGCTCTCCCCCTTGCGCAGCGCCCGCTCGCGCTCGACCGTCGCCGGGCTCCACAGGTCCGACAGGTCGCGCGGGGCGTGCAGCAGGCTCTCGGTGGCGTAGTCCGGCCGGCCGGCGGTGCCGAGGGCCGCCTCGACCTCCGCCGGCGTCATCCCGGTTTGCAGCCGGGCCGCGTACTCGCCGGGGTTCACGCTCAGGGCGCCGACCGCCAGCACGGCCACGGCCACGACTTCGCCGGCCGTCCGTTCCCGCTTCGTCCAGCATGGTCCGCCCCCGGTGTTGTCGTGGGGCCGGTTTCCAGCCGGCCATGCCTGAACCGGCCGGTTGGAAACCGGCGGCCCCCGAAGCGTAGCACGCCCCGGCGGGCTGGTAGAATTCCGGGATGCCGGAGCTGCCCGGAGTGGAAACCGTCGTCCGCGACCTCCGCGCGCGCGCGGTCGGCCGGACCGTCCGCCGTGTCGCCGGCGCGCGAAGCCGCTGCGCACGCCGTGGGACGCCGCGTGGGAGGCCGAGGTGGTCGGCCGGCGCGTCGCGGCGATCCGCCGTCGTGGCAAGTGGATCGTCGTGGAGCTGAACGGTCCGCGGCTGATCGTCCACCTCGGCATGACGGGCCAGTTCACCGCCGTCGCCGCGGCCGAGCCCGCGCCCGACCACCTGCACCTCGTCTTCGCCCTCGACGACGGCACCGAGCTCCGGTTCCGCGACGTCCGCCGGTTCGGCTCGGTCGCGCGGTTCGCCGACGAACCGGCCGTGGAAGCGTTCTTCGCCGACGCCGGCCTCGGCCCCGAGCCGTTCGGCCTCGACCCCGCCGCGTTCCGCGATGTCGTTCGCGGCTCGGCCCGTACCCTGAAAGCGATCCTCCTCGACCAGACGGTCGTGGCCGGCGTCGGCAACATCTACGCGGACGAGGCGTGTTCGCGTGCCGCCCTCCACCCCGCCCGCCGCGGCGACTCGCTCACCCCCGCCGAGTGCGACGCGCTGCGGGTCGCCGTCGAGGACGTGCTGACGACCGCCATCGCCGCCCGCGGCAGCACGATCCGCGACTACGTCGGCGGGTCCGGCCTCGCCGGCGGGTTCCAGCTCGAACACCGAGTCTACGGCCGCACCGGCGAGCCGTGTGTGACGTGCCGCACGCCGATCGAGCGCGTCGTGTTGGGTGGGCGGTCCTCCCATTACTGTCCGAAGTGTCAGAACGCGACGCCGCGAGCGGCGGCGCGGCGCGCGAAGCAGTCCGGTCCCTGAGTCCCACCGTCCCCCGGTCCCAAAGTCCCCCGATGTCCTACCGCGCCTTCAAGAAGCTGCTCGGCGAGACGAGCCTGGAGCGGAAGTGCCGGTGGCTCCTCGGGGCGATGGTCCTCGTCCTCATGACCGGCAGCTTCTGGGTGTACGCCATCCAGACCGAGGGCCTCGCCCACGAACAGCTCAAGACGACCGGCCGCACGCTCGTCGCCCCCGTGCTCGCGCGGCTGCACGTCCGCGCCGAGCAGGAGGACGCCATGCGCGACTTCGCCAAGCGGATCGAGGTGAACTGGCCGGCGCAGCTGAAGGACTACAACGTCCGCCTCATCCGGGTGCCGCTCACCGACGACCCCGAGCACCGGGCCGAGGTGGACGACCGGCCGGCGGTGTCGAAGGTGAGCGAGCCGGGCCGCACCGAGTGGGACCGCGAGGCCGACGCCGAGAAGGCCTACTACTACTACGCCGGCCTGCGGGCCGGCCCGTCGTGCGTGGCCTGCCACCGCGACCCGGAGAAGATGGGTCGCCCCGAACTCGCCCGCCCCGACCTCCGGCCGGACGACCTCATCGGCATCGTCCGCATCCGCCTCACCACCCGCGAGATCGAGGAAGGCTTTCACACCAACCGGGCCGTCCTCATCTCGTTCGCCATCGGCACGTCCATCCTCATCATCACCGGCAGCTACCTCATGATCCGGTACGTGATCGTGAAGCCGGTCAAGCACCTGAAGGAGGTGTCCGAGGCCATCGCCGGCGGCGAGCTGAACATCCGCAGCGAGATCCAGACGGGCGACGAGTTCGAGGACCTGTCGCACGCCTTCAACCGCATGATCCGCAACCTGACGAACACCCAGGACCGGAACAAGAAGCTGATCGCCGACCTCGACCGCAAGGTGGACGAGCTGGCGCGGGTGAACATGGCGCTGTACGACAACAACCGCCTCAAGAGCGACTTCCTCGCCACCATGAGCCACGAGCTGCGGACGCCGCTCAACAGCATCATCGGGTTCAGCGAGGTGCTGCTGACGGCGGACAACATGACGGACAAGCAGCAGCGGTACGCCGGCAACATCATGGACGGCGGCAAGAAGCTGCTGGCGATCATCAACGACGTGCTGGAGCTGGCGAAGCTCGAGGCCGGAAAGATGCGGCTGCGGCCGGAGCCGCTCGAGGTCGCCGCGGTGTGCGAGCACGCGGCGGCGATGTTCCGCCAGCAGGCCGAGAAGAAGAACATCGACCTGAAGGTGCTCGCGGAAGCCGGCACCCCGGCGGTGCGGCAGGACGCCGGGAAGCTGCACCAGATTCTGACGAACCTGCTGTCGAACGCGGTGAAGTTCACCCCCGAGGGCGGCCGCGTCACCGTGCGCGCCGCGTCCGACGGCGCCGAGCTGGTGCTGACCGTGGCCGACACGGGCGTCGGCATCGCGCCGGAGGAGCAGGAGCTGGTGTTCGAGAAGTTCCGGCAGACGGCGAACCCGCTGACCCGCGAGCAGGGCGGCACCGGGCTGGGGCTGTCGATCGTGCGCGAGCTGGCGAAGTTGCTCGGCGGCGACGTGGCGCTGCACAGCGAGCTCGGCCGCGGCAGCACGTTCACGGTGCGCGTCGCGGCCCGGCTGGCGGACGAGCCGCTGCTCGACTTCGAGCTCGGGGAGGAACCGGGGACCGGGGGGCAGGGGGACTGAGGCACTTCGGGTCGCGTCTCAGGTTGGAGGGACTGGCCCGTGGCGCGCGGGTGTTCGAACGTGTTCGCCGGCGCGACCGCGGTGGATAATCAAACAGACACAATTGTTTCCGCGACCCGGTGGGTGGGTCGCCGGAAACAATCATTTCGGCCCGAATGACCGCCGGCTGCGCCGCAACCCTTTGTCCCGTCACGCCCGGGTGTCGGTCGTCGCAACGACCGTGCGACGCGACTCGATCTGACCGCGTGACATGTTTCCGCGACCCGGTGGGTGGGTCGCCGGAAACAATCATTTCCGCGCGAGCGTCGGCGGCGGCACGGACCCCAAACGGCGACGCCACCGTCCCGCGACCCGACTTGAATCGCCCCGCGCCCCCGCTTATACGCCGCCGCTCGTTCGTCACGCGACGACATCGATGCGACCGCGGCCGGGGGGCCGCGCGACCTCGGAGGCGCCGTGGTCAGGCGTTGGCTGGCACTCTGTTTCGGGGCGGTCCTCGCCGCCCCGGCCGCGGCGCAGCCCGGCCCCGTCCGCGGGCTGCCGGTCGCCGCGCAACCGGGGGCGGAGACGCCGCTCCCCACCGACGGGCTCATGGCCCCCGTCCCGGCCGTGCCGCCGCGGACCGCCTACCAGTTGCCGCCGGCCGTCACCCCGCCGCCGCCCGGGGCGGCGCCGCGCACCCGCGTCCCCGACCTGAACCTCCCCGAAGGCGCCACCATCCCGCTCCCGGGGGCGCCGGGGCGGAAGTTCCAGTTCGCCCGCCGCTACGGCCGCGGGTTCAACGTCAGCAGCGAGCAACTCGACCCCAACACGCAGCGCATCGTGTTCATGGGCGGCGTCATCGTGTCGGTGTCGCCGGGCGGCGACCAGCCGGCCATCGAGTTCGCCACCGACTCGGCCGTGGCCTGGGTCACCGGCGCCAAGGTCGCCAACCCCACCGAGGGGTTCGACGCCGGGCCGGAGACCAAGCGCGAGGTCGAACTGTACCTCACCGGCAACGTCGTCATCCGCACCGTGTCCTACAACCCGAAGGGCGACGCGGTCGGGCAGACGCTGCGGGCCGAGGAGATTTATTACGACGTGCCGCGGAACCGGGCGGTGGCGGTGAACGCCGACCTGGAGCTGGCGGCCAAGCAGGCGCCGGACGGCGTCCACCTGACGGGGAAAGAAATCCGCCGGCTCGACCGCGAGAACTGGGAAATCCTCGACGGCTCGACGTTCTCCAGCAAGCTGCCGTCGGACCCCGGGCTGCAGCTCACCAGCCCGCGGACCACGCTCCGCGACCGGCAGGTGGCGCTCACCAACATCTTCGGCCGCCCGTACCGCGACTTCGACGGCAACCCGGTGATCGGCTCCGAGCGCGTCCTGACGGTGCGCAACGCCGTGACCCGGCTGGCCGACGTCCCGGTGTTCTACCTGCCGTACCTGCGGGTGGACGCGAACGACCCGCTCGGCCCGCTCACGGCCCTCGGCCTCGGCCAGGACCGCATCTTCGGCACCCAGGTGTACAGCACCTGGGACGTGTACAAGCTGCTCGCGCTGCGGCCGCCGGAGGGGCACCGGTGGCGCCTCGAACTCGACTACCTCAGCGACCGCGGCCCGGCGGCCGGCACCAACTACGACTACACCCTGGCGCCGTCCGAGCGCGGGTACTCGCCCGGGAGCGGGTTCGTGCGCCTCTACGGCCTGTCCGACGAGGGCGTGGACATCATCGGCGGCGGCCGCGGGGTCGAGCCGACGCACCCGGACTTCCGCGGCCGGGCGCAGTGGCGGCACGTGCAGGAGCTGTTCAGCGCCGACACGTACTTCCAGGGGCAGCTGTCGTACCTGAGCGACCAGAACTTCCTCGAGCAGTACTACAAGGCCGAGTTCGACCTCGGGCCGAACCAGGACACGTTCGCGTACCTGACGCACCGCTACCGGAACATGTGGGCCGCGGCGCTCGTGCAGCCGAAGATCGACCGCAACTGGCTGACGCAGACGATGTGGCTCCCGCGGGTGGACGGCGCGATCACCGGCGAGTCGTTCTGGGACCTGTTCAACTACAACGCCCGGGCCAGCGCCGGCTACGCGATGCTCCGGCCGTCGCAGCAGAACCCGTTCTCGGTCTTCCCGACCGACCGGGCGGTGGACACCGGCCGGTTCGACCTGCTGCAGGAGATCAGCGCCCCGTTCGACCTCGGCCCGGTGCGGCTGGCCCCCTACGGCACCCTCGACCTGGCGTACTACACGCAGGACCTGACGGGCGCCGACCGCGGCCGCGCCTACGGCGGCGGCGGCGTCCGCGCCAACCTCCCGTTCTCGCGGCTGTACGAGGGGGCGTCGAGCGAGCTGCTGAACGTCCGCGGGCTGTACCACAAGGCGAGCGTCGGGGCCGACTACTACTACGCCCGGTCCAGCACGCCGTACACGAACCTGCCGCAGCTGGACCGGCTGAACGACGACACGACGGACTACACCTACAACTACGCCCGCACCTACGTCCCGCAGTTCCTCCCCGGCCCGCAGGGGGAGGCGCTGGCGTTCTCGCCGGTGTACGACGCCCAGCGGTACGCCATCCGTCGGGTCGTGGACAACCGAACCGACACGCTCGACGACATGCACGTGCTCCGGCTGGAGAACCGCAACCGGTTCCAGACGAAGCGCGGGTACCCGGGGCTCGAGCACACGGTGGACGTGTTCACCCTGAACGCGGGGGCGTCGTTCTTCCCGAACCCGTCGCGGGACAACTTCGACCACCCGTGGGCGTTCCTCGACTACGACGCCCTGTGGAACGTCGGCGACCGGGTGGCGCTGATGTCGGCCGGGTGGGTGGACCCGTTCGACCTCGGCGCCCGCTACTGGAACGTCGGCGCGAGCCTCGACCGGCCGGACCGCACGAGCTTCTACGTCGGGTACCGGCAGACGGACCCGCTGAACAGCAAGACGGTGACCGGGGCGGTGGGCTACCAGCTGAGCCGGCGGTACTTCACGAACGCGAGCGTGAGCTACGACTTCGGGATGCAGCAGGCGCTGACGAACTCGTTCAGCCTGACCCGGACCGGGGCGGACATGACGTTCACGGTCGGGGTGACGTACAACGCGCTGGTGAACAACTTCGGGGTGCAGTTCCTGCTGGTGCCGAACCTGGTGGCGTACTCGGCGCAGAACCGCCTCGGCGGCGGGCTCGGCGGGTTCGGCCAGCGGTGAGCGAGGTGCGGATGGAGCGAACCAGGCGCCCGCGGCCGTGGCGCGACAAGTTCCGCGAGGCCGCCCGCGGGGTGAAGCTCGGCGTGCGCGGGCACTCCAGCTTCAGCGTCCACTTCTTCTTCGCCGCCCTCGCCCTCACCGCCGCCGCCGTCCTCGGGCTCGACGTGGGCGAGTGGTGCGTCGTGCTCCTGTGCGTCGGCGGGGTGATGACGGCGGAGCTGGTGAACGCGCGATCGAGACGCTGTTCCACGGGCTCGACGAGGAGGCGAAGGGCGGGATCGTCGGTGCCTGGACATCGCCGCGGGGGCGGTGCTGGTCGCCGGCCTGACGGCCGCGGTCGTCGGCACGCTGGTGTTCGGGCGAGCTGCTGGTCCTGTTCACGTCACCAACGCCTGAGGCGGCCCCGTCAGGGGTCAGAGCGCGGCGCTCGACCTGACGGGGCTGCCTCAGGAAACCTGCCCGCCGACCTCACGTCACCACGTCCACTGCATCCCGAAGGTAATCCCCTGGGCGAAGAAGTCGGTGGTGGTCATCATCGGCTGCGGCCGGGCGAACGGCAGCGGCGCCGGGCTGCCGGGGACCGCGAAGTTCGGGATGCGGCTGGCGTCGATGTTCGAGTCAATCATGTTCGCCGGCCGGAGCACGCTGCTCAGGTACAGGAAGTTGTACCCCACGAACACCCGCCACCCCGGCGTGATGTGGTAGCCGACGTTGAACCCGGCCTCCGGCATCACCGCGAACTTGCTCTGCGTGTAGGTGCCCATGTTCGCCCCCGGCAGCGCGTACAGCCCGCCGGCGTACTGCCCCACCGTGCCGTTCGGCAGCAACCGCGACTGCCCGCCGGCGATCTCCCCGCTCTGGAACACCGTGCCGAACGCGATCGTCGCGCGGCCGTCGAGGAACCACCGCCCGCGGCGCACCTCGCCCGTGAGCCCGAACTGGCCGCCGTAGAAGTTGTTCTCGGCCCGGAAGCGGTCGCTGATCATGCCGGGGGCGCCCGCGAACGGGGCCGTCGGCAGCAGCGCCGACGTCTCGGTGATGGTCAGCGTCTCGGAGAAGTTCATGTACCGGAAGCCGACGAGGCCATCCAGCCGGGCGCAGGCGTTCCCCATCAGGAACCGGCGGTAGTTCACCTCCGCGCCCCACAGCGAGTTCTCCAGCGTGGCGGCGATGCCGCCGGCGGCGATGCCCGGGGCGGCGACCACGTTCCCGGCCGGGCCGACCGGCGTGTTCACGTTGTTGAACGGCAGGAACAGCGTCGGGTAC
The DNA here is from genome assembly GCA_044220735.1 of Urbifossiella sp. Classification (GTDB taxonomy): domain Bacteria; phylum Planctomycetota; class Planctomycetia; order Gemmatales; family Gemmataceae; genus Urbifossiella. Next base: position 13,447 of record JBGAQM010000132.1, read on the forward strand.
TGCGACGAGTCGGCGGTGAACGTCGAGGAGTTCGTGGACAGGAAGAACAGCCGGGCGTCCACGCCGCGCCGCTGCTCGTCGCTGAACCAGTGGCCGAAGCCGAAACGGGCGCCGCTGTGGAGCGTGTCGCCGAACGACCCGGCCAGGAGGTTCTGCTGCGCGACGATGCCGCGGGCGCCGGTCGGGTCTACGACGCCGGTCGCGGCCAGCGGCGGCACCTGCGTGCTCTTCGTCCACCACATCAGGTATTCGGCACTGACCCAGGTGTTGCCGCGGCCCAGGCCGAACAGCCGGCCGAGGCCGGGGTACTGCGGCGCGCCGGCGACCATCGGCGCGTCCATCACCGGCGTCGGGCAGCCCATCGGGCCGCAGTCGCCGGGGACGCCGCCGTCCGGGCCGACCACGACCGGCGCGCCCGGCCCCACAACGAACGGCGCGCCCTGGCCGATGACCATCGGGTTGACCGCCGCCCCGAGGCCGGTCGTGGGCAGCGGGTCGCGGCTGACGGTGACGCTCGGCGGCGTCCCGGTCTTGGGGGCGGCACCCATCGGCCCCGGCATCGGCGCGGGGATGGCGGGCGTGCCGCCGCCCGCCGGGGGCGTCTGGAAGGGAACGAGCACGGCCGCCGCCGGGGTGACGCCGGGGTCGCCGACGGGCGACCCGGCGACGCTGGGGCGGCCGAGGCGGGCGGCCCGGTGAACGGGGTCGGGGGAGCCGACGGGCCGGGTGTCCTGGGCGAACGCCGGGCGGCCCATCACCCCGAGCGCGAGCCCCAGCCCGCCGAGCAGAACGCGGCGCATGTGTACGGTCCTCCTGACACGTCCGCGGCCGCCCGGGGGTGAGCCCAGGGCCGCGTGCGGGCTCTCCACCCGCGACACGTCATGTCGGGTCTTTATTCGGCCGGCCGGCGTGGGTTCCCCTGCCCCCGGTGCCGGCCCCACCTCACCTTCTTCCCGCGGCGGGCGGCGCAACCCGTACCACCTGCCCGACCGGGTGGTGCGGGGGGCCTACGGGTGTGGCGCGGGTGGCACAAACGGCTCAAGCGGCGCGGGCGGGGCGGCCGAAGGAAGGGGCGTAATCCGCGAGTTCGGGGCGACCGCCCCAGGAGGAGGAGGCCATGGCCCCCCGCGCCGGCTGGAAGAAGGTGGCCGCCACCGTGACGCTGACGGCCACGTCGTTCACGTTCACCGCCAACGCGGCCCAGGCGTTCTTCCCGCCGTGGTGGCCGACCAACCCGCCGACGGTGGTCACGCCGTCGCCGCCGCCGCCGGTACTGGTGGTGCCCCCGGCACCGCCGCCGCCGTTCGTGCCGCCGGTGTCGCCGCCGCCGATCGTGCCGCCGCCGGTGGTGCCCCCGCCGCACCACCACTGTTACGACCCGTGTTCGCCGAACACCGTGCCCGAGCCCTCGACGCTCGTCGCCGGGTTGGCGGGGATGGCCGCGGCCGCCGGCTGGGCGGCGCGGCGGCGCAAGGCGGCGCAGTAATCGCGCCGGCGGGCCGACCGCCGTGAGGCGGCGGGTGACGTTCCCGTCACCCGCCGCC
>JBGAQM010000133.1:0-15175 GCA_044220735.1 Urbifossiella sp.
CGCGGCCTTTCCGACGGGCGGCATCGACGAGGATGCGGCGCATCGCCTCGGCGGCGGCGGTGAAGAAGTGCCCGCGGCCGTTCCAGACCCGGCCCGGGTCGGCGCCGACGAGTCGGGCGTAGGCCTCGTGGACGAGGGCGGTGGTCTGAAGGGTGTGCCCCGGCCGCTCGGCCGCCATCCGGACGGCCGCGAGTCTGCGGAGCTCGTCGTAAACGAGTGGGAGCAGGTCGGCCGCCGTGCCCGTGCCGACCACTGAGGCCGGCCGGGAAACGATGTCTGACATCGCAACCACTTTACGCGGCCGGCCGGGATGTGGGAACGGTTCCGCTTCTTCGACCCGACCGGCAAGCCCCGATCAACGGGTGACAGTGCCGCTCTCCGAATCGCCGGGGGTCGGGCGCCCCGCGGTTCGCGCGTGGGCATTCACCCCGGCCAATCCGTTGTCGCCCGGACCGCGGCCGCCGTGTGGCACAGTGGGTGGTCGAGGCCCACCGCGTCCCCGTACTACGCGGGTCGCCGAAGCGGCCCGTGAGGAGCGGGTCCGGGACGGATTGCCTATGCCTCGGCGCGGGGGCCGACCGGGCGGCCGAACTTGGCGTACAGCGGCGGGAGAAGGAACAGGTTCAGCAGTGTGGACGTGACCAGCCCGCCGAGGATCACCACCGCCAGCGGGTACTCGATCTCCTGGCCCGGCTTGTTCCCCGTCACCGCCAGCGGCAGCAGCGCCAGCCCGGTCGCGAGCGCCGTCATCAGGATCGGCGCCAGCCGCTCCTCGGCCCCGCGCAGCACCAGCCCGGGTCCGAACGGCACCCCCTCTTCGGCCTCGAGGTGGCGGAAGTGACTCACTAGCATGATGCCGTTCCGCGCCGCGATGCCGAGCACCGTCACGAACCCGACCAGCGAGCCGAGTGACAACACGCCGCCCGTCAGCCGCACCGCCGCGACGCCGCCGACCAGCGCGAAGGGGATGGTGAGCGCGACCAGGAGCGTCGGCCGCCACGCCCCGAAGTCCACGTACAGCAGCAGCACGATGCCGACGAGCGACAGCGCCGCGAGGGCGTACAGCCGCTGCGCCGCCGCCTGCCGGGCCTGGTACTCGCCGAGGAACTCGGGGTGGTACTCGCGGTCGAACGGCACCGCCCGCACCGCCGCCTCGACCTCGCGGGCGACCGACCCCAGGTCGCGGTCCTTCACGTTGCAGGTGATGTCGAGCCGGCGGCTGGCGTTCTCGCGCTTGATCTCGTTCGCCGCGGGAACCACCGCCACCTCGGCCACGTCGCCGAGTCGCACCTGCGTGCCGAGCGGCGTGTCGATCGGCAGCGCCCGCACGGCCGCCAGGTCGGTGCGGGTGGTCGGCACGCCCCACACCACCACGTCGAACTTCTTCTGCCCCTCGAACACCTCGCCGACCTTCTGCCCGCGGACGAGCGTGGTCGTGGCCCGGCGGACGTGCCCGGGGGTGAGGCCGAACCGCTCCGCCGCGTCCGGCCGCAGCCGCACCTCGATCTGCGGGATGAGCACCTGCGACTCGACCTTCAAGTTCACCACCCCGGGCACGGCCGCCATCGCCGCCTCGACCTCCTTCGCCTTCGACCGCAGCACCTCCTGCTCGGGGCCGTACAGCCGCACCACGACCGTCGCGCCGGCGCCGGTGAGCACCTCCTTGATGCGCTCGCGGAGGTACGTGAGCACGTCGCGGTACAGGCCGGGGTAGGCGTAGACCAGCGCCTCGACCTGCCGGAGCGTGGCCTGGTAGTCGGCGTCGGGGTCGATGCTGATCCACAGCTCGGTGAAGTTCGGTCCGACCGGCTCGTCGGCCACCTCGGCGCGGCCGACGTGGGACCCGAAGTTCCGCACGCCGGGCACGGCCCGCAGGTCCTTGCTGGCGCGGACCGTGACGCGGTCCATCGCCTCGATCGACGTGCCGGGCTTCTCGACGAAGTGCATCAGGAAGTCGGTCTCCTGGAAGTCCGGGAGGAACTCCTGGCCGAGCCGCGCCGCGGCGGCGGCGGACAGCCCGAACGCCAGCGCCAGCGCCAGCACGCACAGCCACGGCCGGGCGACGAGCGGCGGCAGGAGCGGGCGGTACAGGCGCTTCAGCAGCCGCGCCAGCGGCGCCTCGGGGCGGTGCGTCGTGCGGCCCGTCAGCAGCATGTACGACAACGCCGGCGTGACCGTGAGCGCCACGAACAGCGACGCCACGATGGCGACGACGTAGGCGAGGGCGAGCGGCCGGAAGAACGACCCGGCGAGGCCGTCGAGGAAGAACACCGGCAGGAACACGGCCACGACGATGAGGCTGGCGTACACGACCGCCGACCGCACTTCGAGACTCGCGTCGAGCACCACGCGGAACGCCGACAGTGGGTTCCCGGCGGCGCGGTTCAGGTTCAGCCGGCGGGCAATGTTCTCCACGTCGATGATGGCGTCATCCACCACCTCGCCGAGCGCGATGACGAGGCCGGCCAGCACCATCGTGTTGATCGTGGCGCCGCTGTAGGCGAACACCAGCAGCGCGGCGACGAGCGACAGCGGGATGGCGGTGAGGCTGATGACGGCGGTCCGCCAGTCGAACAGGAAGGCGACGAGGATGACGACCACCAGCCCGCACCCGACGACGAGGGCGTGGGTGAGGTTGTCGATGGCCCGCTCGATGAACGTCGCCGGGCGGAAGATGGTCGGGTCGATCTCGACGTCCTTCAGGCCGGGCCGCAGCGCCTCCAGCGCCGCCTCGACGCCGCGAGTGAGTTCGAGCGTGTTCGACCCCGGCTGCTTCTCGACGATCAGCAGCAGGCCCGGCTGGTCGTTGATGATCGCGTCGCCGATCGGCGGCGGGGTGCCGACCGTCACGTCGGTCACGTCGGCGAGGCGGACTGGGGCGCCGCCGCGGAACTCCAGCACGGTGCGGCCGAGGTCGTCGGCCGTGCGCACGCCCGACCGGTGGCGGACGGCGAGCCGCTGGTTCGGGGTGTCCACGAACCCGCCGGTGTCGAGGGCCACCGCGTCGGCCGCGGCCCGGGTCACCTGGTCGAGCGTGACGACGTTCGCGCGGAGCCGGTCGGGGTCCACGAGGATTTGGAACTGCCGGTCGCGCTGCCCCCACACCGCGACGTTGGCCACCCCCGGCACGCTCATCAGTCGCGGGCGGACCGTCCACATCACGACTTCGGTCAACTCCTGCTGCGTGAGCGCCTTCGACCAGACGCCGATCTTCATGACCCGGCTGGTGGTCGAGAGGAGTTGCAGGATGACCGGCGGGCGGGCGACGGTCGGCAGCCGCGGCGTCTCGAACGCGACGCGCTCCTGCACCATCTGGCGGACGCGGTGCGGGTCGGCGCCTTCGGTGAGGATCAGCACCACCTGCGACAGGCCGAGCACCGACTTGGAGCGCACCGTCTTCACGCCGGGGAGACCGTTCAGCGCGTTCTCGATCGGCACGGTGACGAGCGACTCGACCTCCTCGGTCGAGAGCCCGGGCGCCTCGGTCTGGACCTCGACGATCGGCGGGGCGAACTCGGGGAACACGTCGAGCGGCGCCTTCTGCACCGAGCGCGACCCGACGACGAGCAGCACCGCGCAGAGCGCCAGGACGACGACCCGGAGGCGGACGGAGGTCGAGATGAGCCAGGACAGCATGCGGGCGCCTCGGGCGGGCTACTTGCTGAACCCCGTCTCGGTGCCGAACAGCTCGGCGGCGCCGTCGGTCACGACCGCGGTGCCGACCGGCGGCCCGGCCGCGAGCACGGCGAGGCCGTTCGCCACGTACCGGACCACGACGCGGCGGCGGGCGTAGGCGCGGTCGCCGGTCCTCTCGTACACCCACCCGCCGCCGTGAACGTCGTACACGACCGCCGCGGCCGGCACCACCAGGGCGTCGGCCGGGCCGGCCAGGGAGAGTGTCGCGCCGAGCCGCTGGCCGGGGGCGTACTTCGTCTCGCGGTTGTCGAGCGCGTAGAGCAGGTCGGCCGTCCCGGCGGCGGCGTTGGCGGCCGGCGGCGCCGCGACTGGCGTGGCCGGCCGCGTGGGGTCGCCGGGCCGGGTCGTCAGCGCGCCGACCGCGGCCGGGGCCGTCGCGTCCACGTCCGGCAGGTCGCCGACGTACACCGGCACCCGCACCCACACGCGGGACAGGTCCACCACCTCGAACAGCGCCGCCCCGGCCGGCACCGTCTGCCCCGGCTGGGCCGACACTGCCCGCAGCACGCCGTCGGCCGGCGCCTCGACCGGGACCGCGGCGGTGGTGCCGGCCTCGACCTGGCCGACGACCGCGTCCATCAGCTTCTTCCGCGCGGCCGCGGCCGCGAGCGCCTTCGTCGCCACGTCTACCAGTACCTGTGCCTCGTCCACCGCCCGCTGCGTCCCCGCCCCGCCGGCGAGCACCTTCTTGGCCCGGTCGAGGCCGATGTTGGCGCCGCGGAGTTGCTCCTGCGCGTTCTCCAACTGGCCCAGGGCGTCCACCTTCGCCACCGTCAGGTTGGCGCGGCCGACGGGGTCGAGCAGGGGCAGGAGTTGGAAGACGTGGTCGCCCTGCCTCACCGCCAGGCCGGCGACCGGCGCCTTGTCGGCGAGCCGCAGCACGCCGGCGAGCGGCGCGGCCACGAGGACCGCCCGGCCGGGCGGGATCACGACCTCGCCGCCGTACACCCGCGCCCGCGGGACCGGCTTCCGCTCGACCACGGCGGTCCGGATCGCCAGCCGCGCTTCGCCTTCGGGCGTGAGCGTGACCGACGTGGCCTGGGCTTCCTTGAACACCTGGGGGACGGTCGCGGGGACCGGCGGCGGCGCCGGCCTGCCGCCGCCCGCGGTCGGCCCGGCCACGACCCACCACCCGGCCGCGACCGCGCCGGCCAGCAGCAGGGCGCCCGCGGCCCCGGTGAGAACGCCGCTGCGGTAGGTCATCGGGGGGGCGGCTCCACGACCGGGGGCGGGGCGAGACGGCGGCCGACGGCCCGCTCCAGTTCGGCCCACGCCCGCCGCAGGTCGGCGTACAGCTGGGCCTCGCGGGCGAGCGTCGTCACCAGCTGGCGGTTCGCCTCCAGCACGATCAGGTAGGTCGCGTTCCCCTCTTTGTACGCCGCCTCGGCGCGGCGGATCGCGGACTCCACCTCCGGCCGCGTGTTCGCCCGCACGATGTCGAGTTCGCCGCGGGCCTGCTCGTACCGGGCGAACGCCGTCCGCACGTCCTGCACCACCTGGTTGTGGACGGTCAGCCGCCGGCGGTCGAGCTGGTCGCGCTCGGCGTCGGCGCGGGCCTTCATCCCCTGCCCCTGGTTGAACACCGGCAGCGTGGCACGCACGGCCGGCCCGATCGTGTTCCCCGGGTTGCCGCTGGTGGCGTCCGCGACGGCGAGAACGCGGAACCAGCCGACGCGGGCCAGCCGGGCGCGCTCGGCGGCGGCGCGGGCGGCGTGCGCGGCGGCGACCGCGTCCGGGCGGGTGGCGACGGCCTCCGCGACCAGCTGATCGACGCCGACGTCGGTGCGCGTGTCGGCCGACGAGTCGGCGGCGGACAGCGGCCCGGGCACGTCCGAGAGGCCGGTGAGGTTCCGCAGCCGCTCGGCGACCGCCGCCGCCTCGCCGCGGGCGCGGGTCAGGTCTTGTGCGGCCTGGTAGGCGTCGATGTGGGCGGCGGAGACTTCGAGCGGGCTGGCGTCGCCGGCCGCGAGCCGCGTCTCGGCGAGCTTCAGGATGCCGCCGCGAAGCCCGACCGCGCGTGTGGCGACGAGCACCTGGTCCTCGGCGAGGCGCAGGTCGGAGTGGGCCTGGCGGGTGTCGCGGACCAGGTCGAGTGCGAGTTGCGTGACCTTCGCGCAAGCCCGGTCGCCCTCGGCGGCGGCGACCTTCAGGCGGAACGGGCGGAGGAGGAGGGACTCGACCGGGAAGTCGAACACGTAGCGGAACACGCGGTCGGGCACGGGCCAGGAGTAGAAGAATTCGGGGTTCGGGAGGATGCCGGCTTGCACGAGGTCGGCGCGGGTGAGGTCGAGTTCGACGAGCGCCTCGTGGAACGCGGCGTTGTTCCACAGCGCGAGGACGACCGCTTCGTCCTCGGCGAGCGGCCGCCCGGCGACGAGCCCGTCGGGAACGATCACCCGGTCGGCCCGCGGCCCGGACCCGACGGCGTGCCCGGTCCTCGCCGCCACGTCGTGCGAGACGCACGCCCGGTCGCAGGTCGCCGGCCCCCGGCAACCAGCCAGGTGCGCGGCCACGAGCAGCGCGGCGGCGCAGGCAATCTGGCGAAGCGGCGTTCCGTCACGACCTCGCCTCATCTGCGGTTCTTGTTACCTCCACGCTCCTGCCAAGCCAGCACTCTGGCCCCTATCGTTCATCGACTTCGGGAGAGGCTCGGGTTAACGAATGCCCGACGGTTGCCGCCGGTCCGGCACCAGAAATCTCTTCGCTTCACGGCTTTGGCCCAAGAAGCCGCATCCTGGCATCGCCGCTGACCGAGTGCGACATGGCGACCGCCTTCCCGTACGCCGTGACCTGCTCCGACCCGGCGGCCCCGGCGATGATGGCGTAGGTGGCGATGACCAGGTTGTCGGTGAAACGGTTGAGGGTGTTCTTGGGCTCCCGCCGCGGGTCGGGCAGGTGCGCGAACACCGTGGTCAGCGCGAGGGGCACCGGGTATCCTCCCGATGCCCTGGGTGTAGCCCCAAACCCGTAGCCCGTCAGCCTTTCGTGGCGCGTGAGCCCTGCAAGTGAGGGTCGAAAAGCAACGCGGCCCCGGTCATCGACCGGGGCCGCGTCACTCGCCGCACCGCACTAGCCCTCACGCGGCCGGGGCGCCGATCCGCTTCGACGCCAGCGCCTTCGGCGTCGGCTCGCGCACGTCCCAGATCAGCCCCACCGCCGCCAGCCCGCGCAGCACGTAGTAGCTGATGTCCACCTCCCACCACACGAACCCCTGGCGGGCGCAGCTCTGGTAGTGATGGTGGTTGTTGTGCCAGCCCTCGCCCAGCGTCAGGATCGCCGCCCACCACAGGTTCTTGCTCTGGTCCGTCGTGTCGTACCGACGGAAGCCCCACAGGTGACACGCCGAGTTGATCAGGAACGTGCCGTGGTACAGGAACACGGTCGAGACCAGGAAACCCCACACCAGCCCCGGCAGGTCCATCCACAGGTAGCAGCCCAGCGCCAGCAGCAGGCCCGGCCCCCAGTACAGCTTGTTCATCACCCGCAGTTCGGGGTACTTGTGGAAGTCCTTGATCTCCGCGTAGTTCGGCCGGCGGAACAGCCCCGACATCACCCACCCGGCGTGCGACCACCACACGCTCCGCACGATCGGCGAGTGCGGGTCTTCCGGCTGGTCGGAGTACTTGTGGTGGTGGCGGTGGTGGACGGCCCACCAAAGCGGCCCCTTCTGCATCGCCGTGCAGCCGATCCACGCCAGCACGAACTGGAACCACCGGCTCGTCTTGTACGCCCGGTGGGCGAAGTAGCGGTGGTACGCGCCGGTGATGCCGAACATGCGGACGACGTTGAGCGCCACCCCCAGCGCCGCCGCCTCCCACGTCGGCGTCACCAGGCAGGCACCGGCGAGGGCGGCGACGTGGATCAGGATGAACGGGATGCCGCGCAGCCGCCGCCACACGGCCCGGCGGGTGGACTCGGAGACGGTGGGCATCGACGGCACGGTGACCCGGGGGAGTGAGGCGGTCGAAATGGCTCGGCTCCTGGCGGTCGTGCGGCGGGGTACGGTTAAAATAGGACACCGTTGGCGGATTTCTCGCCGAAATCCGCCCGCCCCGGCCGACCGGGCTCCGCCGGCGGGCACCTACAATGATAGGGACCGTTGCCGAAAGGATGCACTCGTGATCGCGTTTGCCGGCGACCGCTCCTTCCCGCAGACGGTGTCGGCACTCGCCGAGAAGTTGTCCGACGTGGGCTGGCTCGTTCGCACGCTCCCCGACGTCCAGGTGACGGAAACAACGGCTGAACGCGCCGCGTGGCGGATGAAGCCGAAGCTGGCGTTCATCGCCGGACACCTCGACACGATCATGGAGCGGACCGAGCACCGGCCGGGCGAGGCGGTGGGCTTCCGGGTGGTGACAAAGGCCATCGGGGCGTCGAGCACGGTAAACGTGCGGTTGGCGTTCCACGACGCGCCCGGTGGTACGCGCGTGGTGTGGACCGGCGAGCTCGCGGAGGTGACGGGGCTGCTGCGGATGGTGCCAAAGGGGCTGCTCCAGGCCACGGCCGAGAAGGTGATCGAGGACGTGTGGGCGGCCGTCGCCGCCCGGCTGGGCTGACGGGCGACCTTCCGCCGGGCGAACGGCCGGCGTGAGCCGGCTGGTCGTTGGTGCAGGCACCTGCCACCCCGACCAGCCGACTCACGCCGGCCGTTCGCCGGATGGCCCGCTACCGCTTCGCCGCCGGGTACGTCGCGTCGGCGGCGCGGCGGAAGGCGCCCTGCGCCTGGCCGCCGTCGGCCGGGAAGCCGTTGTGCTGCACCATCCACACGTACACGCGCCCGGCCGACGGGTTCACCCACAGGTTCGTCGCCCACGCGCCGCCGTGGCCGTACCCGTCGCCGCCGACCGCCCAGCCCAGGCCGTAACTCTCCTTCATCTCCGCCGGCGTCTGCCGCGTCGTCATCTCCTTCACCGCCGCCGCGCTCAGCACCCGCTTGCCGTTCAACTCGCCGCCGTTCAGTACCATCCGGCCGAACTTCGCCACGTCGTCGGTCGTCGAGAACAGGCCGCCCCCGGGCATCGGGAAGCGCGTCGCCTTGTCCGTCAGCGGGTAGCGGAGCTGCGCCACCTTTGTCGCCACGAGGCCCTTCTTGTCCTTGCCGGGTTGGTAGCCGGTCGCCAGCCGCTTCGCCTGAGCCTCGGTCGGCCAGAACGTCGTGTCGGTCATGCCGAGGGGTGCGAACAGGCGGGCGTCGAGGAACGCCTCGAAGCTCATCCCCGACTTCACCTCGATGATGCGGCCGGCGGTGTTGATGCCGCTGTTGGCGTACTGGTACTTCGTGCCCGGGTCGGAGTGCAGCGGCGTCTTGGCGTAGCTGGCCACGGCGTCCTTCAGCGGCAGGCCGTCGAGCGTCGGCGACTCGGCGGCCGACGCGAACGGCATCCCGCTGGTGTGGCGCATCAGGTCGCGCACGGTCATGGCGCGGCTGGGGGCGCGGAACTCGGCCTTGGCCTTGTCGGGCTGCACCTTCACGTCGGCGAACTCCGGCAGGTAGGCGGACACCGGGTCGTCGAGCTTCACCTTGCCTTCGTCCACCAGGATCATGAGCGCGGCGCCGGTGATCGGCTTGCTCATGGACGCGATCCAGAACAGGGCGTCCGGGCTCATTGGGGCGCGGCCGGCGATGTCGGCGTAGCCGACGGCGTCGCGGCCGAGGACGCGCTCCTTGTCGGCGACGAGGAAGACGGCCCCGGCGAGCGCCTCGCGCTCGACGTACGGGCGGACGGCGGCGGTGAGGTCCGGCGCCTGCGCGCCGGCGGGCGGGCCGAGGGCGACGAGCAGCGCCGCGAGGGCGACCGCGAGGGGGCGGAGAAACTTCATGGCGCGACCCGGGAGGAAAGGGAGGGAGTTGTTGTAGTGCCGCCACTTGCGGCTTCGCGTTGCCAAGCGCGAAGCCGCAAGCGGCAACCGAACCGGTTCGCGCTTCCCGGTCGCGCCGGCAGGTGAGATTGCCCTCACCCACGCCCCTCCCCGGAGTCGAATCCGTGATCCGTTCCGCAGGCGCCGCCCTGTTCCTCGCCGCAGCGCTCGTCGCCGCCGGCGTCGGCCCCACCGACTCCGCCGCCGAGGCGCAACAGCCCAAGAAGAAGGACCCGCCCAAGAAACGCGAGGTCGCCCAGCCCGAGGACCTGTACGTCGCTCCCGGCTTCAAGGTCGAGCTACTGTACGTCGCCGACCCCGCCACCGAGGGGTCGTGGATCAACATGTGCGCCGAGAAGCCGGGCCGGCTGATCGTCGGCGGCCAGGGCGGGCAGCCCGTCCTGCGGTTCACGATCAAGGACGGGAAGGTGGACGGCGTCAGCCAGCTGAAACTGCCGATCAGCGAGACGATGGGCCTGCTGTACGCCTTCGACCACCTGTACGTCACCGGCGCCGGGCCGAAGGGCTACGGCCTCTACAAGTGCAAGGAGCGCGACGACGGCAGCTTCGACGTGCAGGTGATGAAGATCTTCGGCGACGGCGGCGAACACGGGGCGCACGCCGTCGTGCTCGGCCCGGATAAACACCTGTACGTGATGAACGGCAACCACACCAACGTCCCCGACGGGCTGGCGCCCACCAGCGCCCTGCGGAACGCCGAAGACCACCTGCTCGGCCGCGCCCGGATGGCGGCAGCCCGCCACCGTACGCCAGCCCCGGCCCGTCTACGTCCTCCGCACCGACCCCGACGGCAAGGCGTGGGAAATGGTCCTCGGCGGCTTCCGCAACGCCTACGACATGGCCTTCAACCCCGACGGCGAACTGTTCACGTTCGACAGCGACATGGAGTGGGACTGGGGCATGCCGTGGTACCGGCCGACGCGCATCAACCACTGCGTCAGCGGCGCCGACTTCGGCTGGCGGTACGGCTCGGGCGTGTGGCCCGACTACTACCCGGACAGCCTCCCCACCACCCTCGACATCGGCCTCGGCTCGCCGACCGGCGTCACGAACGGCGTCGGAGCCGCGTTCCCGGCGAAGTACAAAAAGGCCATCTACATCTGCGACTGGACCTACGGTCGACTCATGGCCGTCCACCCGACGCCGAAGGGCTCCAGCTACTCGGCCACGTTCGAGAACTTCGTCGCCCCGCTCGGGCTGGTGAAGGCCGGCGCCCCGAAGAAGGCGCTGAACCTGACCGACGCCGTGATCGGCTCCGACGGCGCGATGTACTTCACGACCGGCGGTCGCAACACGCAGGGGGCGCTGTACCGCGTCACGTACAACGGCCCCTTTAGCGAGCCGCCGGCGAAATTGGAGAACGAGGCCGGGGCGAAGGAGCGCGAGCTGCGGCACGGTCTGGAGGCGTTCCACGGCAGGTCGATCCGAAGGCGCTCAACGCCGCCTGGCCGCGCCGGCGGCTGACCGGTTCGTCCGCAACGCCGCGCGGGTGGCCGTCGAGTTCCAGCCGGTGGACACCTGGAAGGCGAAGGCGCTCGCGGAGAGCGACCCGCAAGCGGCGCTGAACGCGCTCGTGGCGCTGGCCCGCTACGGCACCGCGAACGACCAGCCGGCCATCCTCGGCGCGCTGGAAAAGCTGCCGTTCGCCAAGCTCAGCCGCGAGCAGAAGCTGGAAAAGTTCCGCGCCCTACAGCTGACCTTCATCCGCACGGGGCCGCCGGCCGGCGGCGCGAAGAAGCTCATCGCCGAGGTCGAGGCCGGCTTCCCCGGCCCGGACGAGGAGCTGAACCGCGAGCAGTTCCAGATGCTGGTCTACCTCAACGCCCCGGGAATCGTCACGAAGGGCCTCGCCCGCATGGCCGCGGCGAAGGACCAGCAGACGCTGTTTCGACCTGTTCCACCTCCGCAACGTCGGCGTCGGCAACTGGACCCCGGAGCAGCGCAAGACGTACCTCGGCTACTGGACCAAGCGGCCCGACTTCAAGCAGCCGGCGGACCTGACGAAGTGGTTCGACGACGCCGGCCGGCCGTACGCGAACGGGAACAGCTTCAACAACTTCCTCAAGAACTTCCTGAAGGAGAACGTCGCGGCCATGTCGCCGGCCGAGCAGAAGGACCTGGCCGCGACGATCACGGGGATCAACAAGGACATCACCCCGCAGTTCGACGTGAAGCAGCGGCCCGTGGTGAAGCAGTGGACGATGGACGAGATTACGCCGCTGCTCGCCGACGGGTTCGAGAAGGGCCGCAGCTACGAGAGGGGGAAGGACGCGTACCTGGCGGCGAAGTGCGCCAAGTGCCACCGCATCGGCGACTACGGCGGCGCGGTCGGCCCGGACCTGACGGCGATCAGCAGCCGGTTCGGCCGGCGCGAGGTGCTGGAGTCGATCCTGGAGCCGTCGAAGACGCTGAGCGACCAGTACCAGAACGAGGTGTTCACGACCGGCTCGGGCAAGAGCGTGACCGGTCGGGTGGTGGACGAGACGAAGGACAGCATCGCGGTGCAGCCGGACCCGCTGTCGCCGGAGCGGGTGGTGATCCGCAAGGACGACCTGGAGCGGCGGGTGCCGTCGAAGCTGTCGCCGATGCCGGCGAACCTGGCCGACGTGCTGACCCGCGACGAGGTGCTGGACCTGCTGGCGTACCTGGAGTCCGGCGGCCGCCGCAACCACCCGGTGTACGCGGGGAAGAAGTAACCCCGCCGCTTGCGGCGTAGCGCGGTGGCGCGAAGCCGCAAGCGGCAACGGAACCACTCGAGCGAACGCTCGCGGCGCGGCGCTACAACGCGGTACCGCAAGCGGCAACGGAACCACCCGAGCGAACGCTTGCGGCTTCGCGCCGCCCAGTTTGGCGGCTCGCCCATGATCGGCGTCCGCTACACCTCGACCGCCAGGGGCGAGGCTCCGAAGTTCGTCACCTGCAAGGGGTGCGGCCCCGGGTAAGGGTACTGGATGACCCGCCGCGGCAGCTCGTCGAACACGTCGTGGTTCCTCGTCCGCGCGGGACTGGTTGGGCCGCGTGAGGCCGAGGGCGTGGTCTCACGGCGGCTGCGGACCGAGCACGACTCGGTGCCGTGCCCACAGTGCGGCCACTACCAGATGAAGATGATCGGTCCGGCCTATGAGGAGACGCGTTCGCTGGGTGCTCCGCCTCGGCCTCCTCCTCGGCGTCCTGTTGGGAGCGCGTGCTTCGTCGGCGGTGCCGCGGGTCCGCACTTCGGCGACGCGAAGCTGAAGGCTGTGCTGAGGAACGCGATCAACGGGATGATGTGCCCGGCGGCGATCGGCATCCCGGTCGCGGCGCTGGTGGTGAAATCGCGCGCGGCCGGGAGCGGGCGATGGACTCGATGGAGTACGTGAAGCTGGCGCCAAAGCCCGGCCCGCAACTGCCGTCGATGCCGTGAGCAGCCGGTCACTTCTTGGGGTGCGCGGCGAGCTTGAACTCGTTCTTGTCGGGGTGGTCGCTCTTTGCCCCGATCAGGATGCGGAACGGCGGCGCGGGCTGGCCGTCGATCTTCAACTTGAACGTCAGCGTCCGGGCGGTGGCGGCGGGCTTGAACTTCACCTCGTCCACCGCGCCGTAGGTGCGGAAGTCGAAGTCGAATCCCTTGCCGTCGGCCGACGGCGTGAGCGTGTCGGACGTCTTGCCGCTGCCTTTCTCCAGCTTCACCGGCTCGGCGGGTAACTTGCCGTCGCAGCGGACGGTACCGGTGAAGATCATCAGCACGTCCTTCTTGCCGGTGCTGTTCTCGGTGCTGCTGCGGAGGTGCCACGCCCCGTCGTCGTACCAGACGCGGAACGCCCCCACGCCGCCGGCCGCGCCCTCCTTGGGGAAGCCGAACGGGCTCGGCTCGACCGTCTGCGCCCCGGACAGGCACACGAGCCCGCACACGCCGAAGGCGACCAGGATGTGACGCATGGGCGGACCCCCTCGGATGCGATTCGCTTTCCCCCGCCGATCACGGCGCGGGGCGGCGCGACCGGGCGACGGCGGCGAGAGCCCGGAGCGTGGTCGAGTACGAGCCCGACGGTCGGAACCCCTGCCGCTCCAGGGCCGCCGCGACTGCCGCCTCGTCGGCCTCCGCGGCCAGCGCCTCCAGTCCAGTATGGCGAGCGCGTCCGTACGGAACGTGCGGGCCGACGCCTCTGAGTAATCCGGACCCTTCGCCGCGATCGCTTCGTCAATCAGGCTATCGTGCGGCGCTCGCTTGAAGTCGTTCGACATCGGTGGCCCCGTTCGCTGGTGCCGGGTCAGGCCAACCCGGGTGCCTGGCGGTGTCAAACGGCCGGCCCCGGGCGAATTTTACCCGCCAGGCCCGGGTTGGGTACGCGACGTGCATCAGAGCACGGGTGTCGGTTCACCCACGGAGGCCAGTCATGGCTCGCATGGCGATCCTGTTCTTCATCATCGCGCTGGTCGCGGCCCTCTTCGGCTTCGGCGGCATTGCCGGCGAGGCGGCCTGGATCGGGCAATTGCTCCTCGTCGTCTTCCTGATCCTCGCCGTCGTGTCGATGATCCTGACGCCGCACCACCGGCGACCCCGACGCCGGCCGCTCAGCCGCGATCCACCGAATGCCCGGCGGACGCCCGCGCACCCAGCCGCGGACGCCGCCGAGCCTTGCCTTGACTCCAGCACCCGCCTCGTCCGCCGGGCCTACCGCGAACACCGACTGGCCCACGAATTTCTACTACCCGCACCGGGCCGCGGACGGCGTCCACCAGCGCCGCGACGGCCGGGTCGGCGTAGGCGCCGCCCTGCACGACGCCTTGAACTTGGCTCGCCGCCCAGCGGTTGAACTCATGCCGCGTCGCCGAACCCGGTCAGGTCGCCGGCCCTGCGCCGCCGGCAGCATCCCCCAGCAGCGCGTCCGGCTGGCGGCGTCGAACAGGGCCGAAGAAGGCCGCGGGGCCGCCGCCGCGAAGGCCTCGCGCTCCCGGCCGCCGTGCCACGCCGCGCCGACGTTCGGGCGCAACACCGCCACCCGCCACCACTCCGGTAGCAGCACCCGCGTCAGCAGGGGCGACACCGCCTCGCCCGGCAACTTCCCCGGTTCCACGATCAGTCCGCCGCGGTCGAACCCGTGCACGCCGATCGCCGACCGCTCGCCGCGGCCGACGCACACCGCCAGTTCCGGCGCCGTCAGGTCGGGCTCGCCCGCCTCGACCGCCAGCGCCTTGGCCACGGCAAGCCCGAGTTGCGTGCCGACGCCGAGGCCGGTGTGCTCGGCCGGGGCGCGCTCGACGAGCACCTGGAGCGGTCGCGCCTCGGGCCGGCCGGCGAGGAAGCGGTGGGCGAACACCTGCGCCCGGCTGGCGAGCGGCCCCTCGAACTGCCACGAGTCGGCGGGGCGGGCGGAGACGACGAGGCCGGGCTGGTCGATGAGCAGGCCGACGCCGCCGAACGCGCGGGCGGGTGCGGGGTCGCCGCCGGCGGGGACGTGGAACAGGCCGAAGTGGAGCCGGCTCGGGGCGGTCACCCGCGTCATCGCGGCGCCTCCGGGAACGCGGCTTCGCCTTCACGGTCCGCGTGGGAGCCACCCGCGCCGGTCCCCCCGGCTTGGCTCCCTCCCCCCTCTGTGGGGGAGGGTTGGGGTGGGGG
>JBGAQM010000134.1:0-15047 GCA_044220735.1 Urbifossiella sp.
TCGGCTCGCCGGCGAGCCAGCGGTCGAGGTCGTCGGCCAGCGCCGCGGCCGACTCGTAGCGCTTCCCCGGCACTTTCTCCAGGCACTTCAACGCCACCGTCTCCAGGTCGCGGTCGGCGGCGGGGTTCACGGAGCGCGGCCGGGCCGGCTCGCGGTCGCGCACCTGTTGAAGCGTGTCGAGAATGCCGTCGCCGCGGAACGGCGGGCGGCCGGCGAGCAGTTCGTACAGCACCGCCCCGAGGGCGTACACGTCGGCGGCGACGGTCAGCCCCTTCGCCCCGGCCGCCTGCTCGGGGGCCATGTAGCTCGGCGTGCCGACGACCGCCCCCGTCACGGTCGCCCCGTCGTCGCCGCCGACGCGCTTGGCGAGGCCGAAGTCAGTGACGTGCGGCTCGCCGGCCGAATCGACCAGCACGTTCGCCGGCTTTAGGTCACGGTGCAGGACCCCGTAGTGGTGGGCGTGGTGAACGGCGCGGGCGGTGGTGGCAATCAACCGGGCCGCCGCTCGCGGGTCGCGTACAAGTTCCTCGACGCGGCCCGCGAGGCTGCCGCCGTCGATCAGCTTCATGCTGAAGTAGTGCTGCCCGCGGTGCTCGCCGATTTCGTAGATGGGGACGATGTTCGGGTGGTCGAGCCGGCCGGCGGACTCGGCCTCGGCGCGGAACCGTTGCACGTCGGCCGGCGTCGCCAGTTCCCCGCGGAGAATCATCTTGAGCGCCACCGACCGGTTCAGGCTCACCTGCCGTGCGCGGTACACCACGCCCATCCCGCCGCGGGCGATCTCGCCGAGGACCTCGTAATCGCCGAAGTAGCGCACGGCCGTTCGCGGCCCGGGGTTGCCGGACGTGTCGGCGCCGTCGAGCGTCGGGGCGAGCGGAGGCTCGTTCCGGAGCGGGGCGGCGAGGTGCTCGACGACGGACCGGTTGCGGAAGAACGAGGCGAGTTCGACCGCCAGATCGGGGTGCGCGGAGATGAGCGCGTCGCGGTCGGGCGGCGCACCGGCTTCGGCGGCGTGGAGGTAGTCGGCGAGCACCCGCTCCAGGCGGGCGTCGCGGTCCGGGGGGAGGGTGTCGTCGGCCACGGTCAGCCTCCGGGGGCCAGGAGTTCGCGGAGCCGTTTGAGGCCACGGTGGAGCAGCCCGGCCGTCGCCGCGTCGGTCCGGCCGAGCCGCCGGGCGGTCTCGGCCAACGGCTGCCCGTGCAGGTGGTGGAGTACGACCGCTTCCCGCTGGCCGTCGGGCAGGAGTGCCAGCGCGTCGGCCAGCCGAATCACGTCCTCGGCGCGCGCCGCCCGGGTGCTCGGGGACGAGCCGGACGCCGCCAGCGCGGCGACGCGGTCGGCCAAGCGGTCGGGGTCGCCGAGCGGTTCCTCGCGCCGCACGTCGCGCCGGGCGCGTCGGAGCGCGCGGGCGGCGTCGCGGATGTTGTTCGCCAGCGCCTGCCGGAGCCACGCCGCCAGGGCGTCGTCGTCGCCGCGGAATCGTGCGAGGCCTGCGTGAGCTTCCAGGAGCGTCTGCTGGACCACGTCCGACGGGTCGATCCGCCGCCCGGGGCCGGGGTCGAGCTGGACCCGAGCCAGGAGCAGCAGGTACGACCGGAACGCCTCCAGCGGGCGGTTCGGTACCGGGTCCGGCGGAGTCATGCGGGGCCTCTGCCGGTCGAAGCGCCGCCGCGACCCGGACGGAGCGCGGCGGCGGAAGATTTGTCCCGATTTCAATGTATCCCCGGGCGGCGGGGCGGGGCGGGACCGACACCCGCCGCGTGCGCCACGCCGTCACCCGACGAACAGCTCATCGCTAAGGGTGAGCCCGCCGAACAGGCTCACGTCCTGGAACGTCGCCGGCTCGTCGGGTCCGGTCATGTCCGCAGCGGCACCGGCAGCGTCCGCTTCGCCGCCCGCGACAAGGCGCTGCCGACCGAGCCCCGCGGCGGGTTCCGCGTCGCCATCACCTTTCCCGTTCGGTAGTCCAGTTTGAGAGCCCCGGAGGACAGGGGCGGGCGGGTCCGGAATGGCGTAGCCGTGGGTCACAAGTCCTGATCGAACCTGGTGTGATCCCGCGAGTCGAGCCGCGGCGTCGGTCTGGCCAACTTTCGTCTGGCCGGCTCAATGCGTCTGGGAACCCCTCGCCGATACTGCCACACACAATGCCAGCGGCTCGAACAACCCGTCGGACTCGTCAGACCGAGCGGGCGAACGGGACGATCCCGGACCGGAACGCGATGACGTCCGGGTATCGGCACGAGTCGGCGCAACCGTTACCGACCCATGATGCCGTCGATCCGCCGGACCTCGTCCGCGTCGAGTGTGAACTCGAACACGTCCAGGTCGGCTTGCATGTGAGCGGGGTCGGTCGTCCCCGTCAGCGGTATCATTCCCGCCTCGAGCGCGAAGCGGAACATCACCTGCGCCGGGGTACGGCCGTGCCGTTCGGCGATGCGCGAGACGGTCGCGTCCGCGAGCACCTGACGGTTGGCGGTGAGGAGCGAGAATCCCTGATACGCGACACCCTCCGCGGCACAGGCGGCCCGCACGTTGCGGTCCCAGCCGCGTGCGGCGGAGCAGCGGTTCTGCACGCACTTCGGCTTAACCCGCGCTTGGACGCACAGCAGCCGCAACTGCTCGGCGGTCACGTTGCTCACGCCGAGGAGTCGCACGCGGCCGGCGGCGTGCAGCGATTCCATTGCTCGCCACGCCTCCCAGTCCGGACGGCCAAGCCCGTCGCCGCGACTCGGGCCGTGAAGGATGTAGCTGTCGATCGTGTCCACGCCGAGGTGCGCGAGCGAGCTGGCGAACGACTGCGCCACCTGGTCCGCAATCGGGGCCGCGGGGTCGTAGGGCAGGCGCTCGTCCTGCCCGGCGCGGAACGTGAACTTCGTCTGGAGGAACAGCTCGTCGCGCGGCAGGGCGCACGCCCGGAGAGCGGCGCCGACGCCGGCCTCGTGGTAGTGCTTGCGCTGGTTGGCGGTGTCGATGCCGCGGAAGCCGGCGGCCAGCGCCAGCCCGGTGAGCCGTTCCGTGGCGTCCTCCTTCCACGCCGTCCCGTACAGGAATCGCGGCACGCGCACGCCGCCGATCGTCAGGTGGCGCTCACTCATCGGCCAGCCCTCCCACCTGTAGTTGTACCCGGCCGCACCGAATCGGGTGGCGTCGCGGCGCCCACCCGGGTTCAATGAAGCAACCTCCCTCCCACCCCGACACCTCGCATGTGCACCGTCGCGTTCCTGTGTGCCGCTGTGGTCCTGGTAGCCGACCCCGCCCCGGCCCCGCGCCCCGCACCCACCGCGGCCGACGTCCGCGCTGCCGCCGGCAAGGCGCTCGCGTTCCTTGAAGCGAGTTCGACCGCCTGGCGCGCCGACAAGAAGTGCGTCACCTGCCATCAGGTGCCGTTCACCCTCTGGGCATTCACGGAGGCGAAGGCCCGCGGCCTGCCCGTGGACGGCGCCCGGCTCGACGGCCTCGCCACCTGGGCGTTCGACTTCTGCGCCACCAACGAGAAGAACGGCGAGAAGACCGGCGGCTTCCATCTCACGTCCGCGTTCGTGGTCCTGTCGCAAGCCGGCACCACGCCGCGCGGCGACGCGCTGAAGGTGTACCCGTTCTTCGAGACGCTGTTCGCCAAGCGGCAGAAGGCGGACGGCTCGTGGCGCGAGGGGAATCAGGTGAAGTTGCCCGGCGCCGAGCGCAAGGCCGACGAGGTTGACACGATGTGGACGCTGCTGGCGATCCGCGAACTGGAGCGCCTCGGCGACAAACTCCCGGCCTCGACCCGCGCGGGCCTGACCGCCGAGCGCGACAAGGGGCTGGCGTTCCTGAAGGGGGCGAAGGCGGGCCGTCGTGTGGACTGGCTAGCCTTGCGCGGCCAGGTCGCCCGCGCCTACGGCACGGCTGCCGAGGCCGACGCGCTCGTCGCAGAACTGCGGGGCGTGCAGAACGCCGACGGCGGGTGGGGGTACGTCCGCGGCGGCGTGAGCTACCCGCACACCACCGGCGAGTGCCTGTCCGCGCTCGCGGCAGCAGGGGCGGACGGCGGCGACGTGAACGTACGGCGCGCGTGGCGCAACCTCCTCGCCGCCCAGCGCCCTGACGGGGCGTGGGACTGCCACTCTCGGCAGTCGTTCGCCACACGGCCCGACAAGATGAACGACGTCACCGTCCACTGGGGTTCAGGCTGGGCCGCGATCGGCCTGATCCGCACGCTCCCACGCTGAGCCCCCGCGCGAGTACACCGATGCCCCGCCCGCTGGCAGTCGTTCTCCTGGCCGCCCTCGTCGCCGCGCCGCTCGGCGCGACCGACTGGCCGTACTGGCGGGGGCCGACGCGCGACGGCCATACCGCCGAGCCGTCCGGGTGGAAGGACGGGCGGTGGCTCGCGGACCGACCCGCGTGGACGGTGAGCGTCGGCGCCGGGGCCAGTTCCCCGATCATCGTCGGCGAGCACGTCTACGCCTTCGGCCGCGCGGGGGGCAACGACGCCCTCCGCTGCCTGGATTTCCGAGACGGCAGGACTCTTTGGGTCGCGCAGGCCGCCGGACCGCTCTACGGCCGCTTTCACGCCGGCGACGAGGGGTTTTACGCCG
This sequence comes from Urbifossiella sp., assembly GCA_044220735.1. Classification (GTDB taxonomy): domain Bacteria; phylum Planctomycetota; class Planctomycetia; order Gemmatales; family Gemmataceae; genus Urbifossiella. Next base: position 4,578 of record JBGAQM010000134.1, read on the forward strand.
GCCCGTCGTCCACGCCCGAATACGACCCGCCGACAAAGTTCGTCTACACCCTCGGCCTGGACGGCGACCTCCGCTGCCGCGACACCGCCGCCACCGGCAAGGAGGTGTGGGCGGTCAACCTCTACGACGCCTACGGGGCGAAGCAGCGGCCGCGGATCGGGCGGTCGCCGGTTCGTGACTACGGGTACACGTCGAGCCCGCTGGTTCACGGCGGGTTGCTTCTCGTCGAGGTCGGATCGCCCCGCGGCACACTGGTCGCCTTCGACAAGCGGACCGGCAAGGAGGCGTGGCGGTCCGAGTTGACCGACGAGGCCGGCCACACCGCGGGGCCGGTGCCGATCACGGTCGAGGGCGTGCCGTGCGTGGCCCTCCTCACGCTGCGACAACTGGCTGTCGTCCGGCTCGACGGCGTGAACGCGGGGAAGACGGTCGCCACCTTTCCGTGGGAGACCGAGTTCGCCAATAACGTGGCGTCGCCGGCCGTGCGCGACAACTTCGTGCTGGTCACCTCCGCTTACAACATGAACGCGATCTGCAAGCTGCGGGTGACGCTGACGGGGGCGGTCGAGGTGTGGCGGAAGCGGTTCCCGTCGAAGGTGTGTACGCCGGTGATCCTCGGCGGGCACGTCTACCTGGCGTGGCAGCGGGTGCGGTGCCTGGACTGGGAGACCGGCGAACAGCGCTGGGAGGGCGGGGCGTTCGGCGACGCCGGCTCGTGCGTGGCGACGGCCGACGGCCGGCTGGTCGTCTACGGCGGCAGTGGGACGTTGGCGCTGGTAGAGGGCGCGAGACGCTCCCCCACCGCGTACAGCGAGTTGGCGGTGCGGGATCGCATCTTCGGCTCGGTAGCGTGGCCGCACGTCGCCCTGGCCGGCGGGCGGGTTGTTTGCCGCGACCGCGAGGGAAACCTCGCATGCTTCCCGGTCGGGAATTGATCTCGCATTTCGAGGTGTTCCCGCCCGCTCGCGCGAACCCGCGCTGGCCGGGCGTGTCCTGTCCCGCGGCCGGCACACCGGCCGTCCGACCCCGCGGCGATCGCCGGTCGCCGCCGACGGGTCCGACCGAATGCGTCACGGCATCACCCGCGTGACACACCAACCCAGGCCAACGATTTCCCCGGAAGGCGGCCCCGTACGGGGCGTGCGTCCGGACGGTGCGGGTCCGGGTTCCTTCACCCGTCGCGGCTATCGCCACGCGAAGGAACCTCCCTGACCCGACATCCGGGAGACGAGACAGGACGACCAGGCGGGCCGGGCGGTGCCGGTCGGGGTTACTTCAACAGGATTCGTAGGCCGTGGGTTCGACTCCCACCGACCTCGGCGCGAGCCGGGGTCGTAGCTCAGTGGTAGAGCGACGGAATGAACACCCCCGGTCGATAATTTCCCCGGCTCCGCCTTTTCACCACCGCCGGGCGGTGCAGGTTCGGGTTCCTTCAACCGCCACGCACGCGGTTTTGCCCACAAGGGCAGAACACGACCCGAACCGATGATTTCCCCGGCAACCCTCTCCGCGGTCTCGGCCGCGAGGTGCCCCGTGTCCGAGATCACGACCGACACCGCCGTCGCCCACCGGCACGTCCCCGGCTCCGCCCACGACCTCGCCGACCCGGTGACGAAGCTCGTCAACATGGTCGGCGGCGGGTTCTTCAACGAGCCGCGCTACTACGACCCGGCCCGCCCGCCGGCCGCGTTCTTCGCCGAACTGCTCACCACGGGCAGGATCGCCACCGTGCCGACCGACGACGGCGGCCTATCCGCGCAGGCGCGCGAGGTGGTCGAGACCGCCGCCGCGGTCGCCGCCGGCGACACGCCCGAAGACCTGCTCGTGGTCGCCGCGTGGGCGCGCGACGCGAAGGACGGGCTGAAGCTCCGCACGACCCCGCAGGTGCTCCTCGCCGTGGCCGCCGCGTTGCCCAAGACGCGCGGATTCGTGCCGCGGTACGCCCCGGCGATCATTCAGCGGGCCGACGAGATCCGCCAGGTGTTCGGCGTCTACCGCGACCTGTTCATGGCGAAGGCTGCCGCCGAGGGACACAAGCACCGCGGTGCGCTGCCGCACGGCCTGCGCAAGGCGCTCGCCCTGGCGCTGGCGACGCAGTCGGACTATGCGCTGCTGAAGTACAACGGCGGCGAGCGGCCGACGTTCGCCGACGTGCTCATGATGGTCGGCGGGTCGGCCAAGATCGGCACGTTCCTGCGCCGCGCCACGGGCTCGCACCGCGACCACTGGCCGGTGAGCAAGGCGATGTTCGAGTTCCTGGTGAACGGCAGGTACGTCGAGGCGGGGCTGCCGCCGATCCTCGCGGCCCGGCGTCAGTTCTTCGCGACGAAAAACCCGACCGACGTGACCCCTGGTCTGATCCGCGAGGCGGGGCTGACGTGGGAGAACGTGGTGTCGCACCTCGGCAACGCGGCCGCGGTGTGGGAGCTGTGCATCGGCGTGATGGGCGAGATGGCCCTGACGCGGAACCTGCGGAACTTCGAGCAGGCCGGCATCGCCGCGGAGGCGTGGGACGCCGTCGAGGCCCGCATGCTGGCCGTCGAGGACTCGGTGCAGCTGCCGTTCCGCTACTTCTCGGCCGAGCGCGAGGTGACGGGCGACCGCGCCAAGGCGCTACTCGCGAAGTTGATGGACCGGGCCGTGGCGAAGCTCGCCGACCTGCCGGGCGACACCCTGGTGCTGGTGGACAACAGCGGCAGCGCCCTCGGCTGCGCGGTGAGCAAGCGCTCGGACCTGCGCGTGGCCGACGCCGGCAACACGCTCGCCGCGGTTCTGGCGAAGCGGCTCGGCGCGCGCTGCCGAGTCGGCGTGTTCGGTGACAGCCTCGTGTGGGTGCCGCTCGACCCGGAGGCGTCGGCGTTGGCGCTCAAGAAGCGCATCGACGCCGTCGGCCGCGACGACGAGCGTAGCGAGCGGGGCGCGCTGGCGATCCCGAGCTACCTCACGGGGCCGGGGGTCGGCGGCGGGACCGAGACGGGGCTGTGGTTCGCGCTCCACGACGTGACCGAGAAAGGCGTGCGGTTCGACCGCGTGATTTTCCTGTCGGACCTGTGCTGCTACACCCAGGGCGACAACGGCACGGCGTCGAACTGCGGGGTGGACCTGGAGACGTACTTCGGGAAGGGTGCGACCGTGCAGGTGATGGTCGACCGCTACCGCGCGAAGGTGAATCCGACGTGCCGGGCGTACTCGGTAAACCTGGCCGGCTACGGCCAGAGCCAGCTTGCCCCGGGTGACGCTCGGTCGCACCTTCTGAGCGGCTGGTCGGACAAGGTCGTCGATCTAATCCGCGGGCTGGAGGCCGGCGGGACGGTGTACACCGTGGACGAACCGGTCGGCGAGACGACCGCGGAGCCGGTCTCGGTGCCAGTAATCGAAGCGCTGCGCGAGCGCTACCGCCGTTAGACGCGGACGTGTATGATCGAAGCTGCCGGGACGGTGCAGGGGTGGGTTACTTCAACGATAAATGACAGTCCCGCCCCGACGATTTCTCCCGGCCCCACCTTGTTTAACCCAGCAACTTCTCGATCGCACCCGCCAGCGCCTCCGGTTTCGTGGACGTGCCGAAGCGTGCCACCACGTCCCCCGTCCGGCCCACGAGGAACTTCGTGAAGTTCCATTTAATTGCCTTCGTCCACAGGAAGCCGCGACGGGCCGCCTTCAGGTGCCGGTACAACGGGTGCGTGGCGGAGCCGTTCACCGTCACCTTTTCAAACAGCGGGAAACTCACGCCGTAGTTCACCGAGCAAAACGCGGCGATGTCGCCGGAGCTGCCCGGCTCCTGGCCGAGAAACTGGTTGCACGGGAAGCCGAGGACGACGAACCCGCGATCCTTGTAAGTGCGGTACAGCGCTTCGAGCCCGGCGTACTGCGGGGTGAAGCCACACTTGCTCGCCACGTTCACGATCAGCATCACTTGCCCGCGGTACGGCGCGAGCGTCCCGTGGGTGCCGTCGAGGGCCGTGACCGGGATGTCGTAGATGCTGCCGTCGGGCATCGCGTCCGCCCCGTGAGGTGTGCGCCTGCCGCCCAGAATACGGGTTGACCGGCGCGAAGTCCCGGCGGACACTATCGACTACCCGCCCCACTCTCCCATCCCCGGAGCCGTCCGTGCGCCTCGCCGCCCTCCTGGTGTTATTCTTGCCGTCGGTGTCAGTCGCGCAGGACGCGCCCATCCTTCGCTCGGCCCGGTCGGGCAACTGGTCCGACCCAACCACCTGGGTCGGTAACGCCGTGCCCGGCGCCGGCAGCCGCGTCGTCGTCCACGCCGGCCACACGGTCACGTACGACACCCGCTCCGACGCCGTGGTCCGCGGCTTGAACATCTCCGGCTCCGTGGTGTTCGCTACCGACCGCGACACCATCCTGAACGTCGGCCTCATCAAGATTCAGGCCGGCGACGAGTACAGCGAGGACGGCTTCGACTGCGACCACGCCCCGGCCGCCGACCCGACCGCCGTCCGCCCGGAACTGGTGATCGGCACGCCGGACCGGCCCGTCGCCGCGGGCAAGACAGCCCTCGTGCGGCTCCACTACGTCGCCGGGATGGACAAGGACAAGTGCCCGGCGGTGGTGAACTGTGGCGGCCGGATGGACCTGCACGGCCAGCCGCTCAGCCTCGCCTGGGTACGCCTCGGCTCGCCGGCGAAGGTGGGTGACACCAAGGTGACACTCGAAACGCCCGTGACCGGCTGGAAGGCCGGCGACCGGATCATCATCACCGGCACGAGCACGCACGGGCCGGCCAAGACGCAGTCCACGACGGAGGAGCGCACGATCGTCTCGACCGACGGCGCGAACGTGACCCTGAACGAACCGCTGACGATGGCCCACCTGGGCGACAGCGACTACCGCGCGGAGGTGGCGAACCTCAGCCGCAACGTGGTCGTCGAGAGCGCCGACCCTGCCGGCGTCCGCGGGCACACGATGTACCACCGCGGCAGCATGGGTTCGCTGAGCTACGCTGAGTTCCGGCACCTCGGCAAGCCCGGCGTGCTCGGGAAGTACGCCCTCCACTTCCACCTCTGCCGCGAGACGATGCGCGGCAGCTTCGTGGTCGGGAACTCGATCTGGGACAGCCAAAACCGGTGGCTCACCATCCACGGCACTGACTACCTCGTGGTCCGCGACAACGTCGGCTACAAGAGCGTCGGTCACGGCTACTTCCTGGAGGACGGCACCGAGGTCTACAACGTCATCGACCGGAACCTCGCCGTCGGAGCGAAGCGCGGCAAGCGGCTGCCGCAGCAGGTGCTCCCGTTCGACGCCAACGAGGGGGCCGGGTTCTGGTGGACGTGCAGCCTCAACAGTTTCACCCGCAACGTGGCCGCCGAGTGCGGCGAGTACGGGTTTCGCTACGAGGCGACGCCGACGAGCGCGCTCAAGCTGTCGTTCCCGATCCGCCAGGCCGACGGCTCGCGGAAGGCCACCGACCCGCGGACGCTGCCGTTCGTGCGGTTCGAGGACAACGAGGTCCACAGCTCGAACGGCCTCTACGGCGTGAACCTCGGCGAGGGCGTGAACCGCGTCGGCCCCGACGAGCGGCACCCGTTCGTGGTGAAGAACCTGAAGATTTGGGACGTCCACTACGGCTTCCGCCCGCAGGTGCCGAACCTGCGCGTCGAGAACTTGACCGTCCACAAGGTCGCCTACGGAGTGTACCACCCGAATTACGACGGCCACTTCTACAAGAATGTGCTGGTCAGCCAGACGAACACGGAGCCGTTCAACCGCGCCCACGACGACCTGAGTGTGCAGTACGGCCGGCTCGTCGTGGACGGCCTGACGTTCGACGGTTGCCGCTCGGGCGGGATGCCGCTGGTGCAGATCTCGGACGACAACCCGACGGGCGCCGCGGTCACGCACCTGCGGAACGTGCGGACGCTGAACTGGTCGGACAACAGCCGGCAGCGGGCGCTGGTGAACCTCGGCGGCGGCCCGCGGCCGGTGCCGAAGAGCGAGAAGGGCGTGTCGGTGTACCTGCACGACTGGTTCGGCCCCGGCCGCACGGCCGTGGTGGTGAGCGTGAAGTCCGGCGAGTACAAGGCCGACCCGGACGCCTTCCGCTCCGAGGCGCCGCTGACGGGGAACGAGTCCCGCGTCGCGGAGTTGAAGGCACCTGTGCCGTTCCCGGAGCCGCCCGCGGTCGTGGACGACCTGCCGCCGGCGACCGTCATCACGCGCGTGATTCGGGAGAGTAACCGGCTGCTCGTCCGCGGCAGCTGTACGGACAACGGCACGGTGACGAAGGTGACGGTGAACGGCCGCCCCGCCCGCGCGACGAGCCCGAACTTCGCCGACTGGGAGATCGAGCTGGAGCCGGGTACGACGCGGCTCGAATCCCGTGCCGAGGACACCGCCGGTAACACCGAGCCGACGCCAATGGTGTTGCCCGTGCGGTGACAAGTGGGGAACGCCCGCCGATTCGGGCGGGCGTTCCCGTGTCGGTAACCACGCATTCGCACGAGCCCCGTCACATCCCCCGGGTATACGATGAATCGGCTCGTACCGGCGGCCGTCGCCCTGCTCGCCCTCGCCGCCCCGGCCCGCGCCGTAGACCCGATCCCCGACCGGCTCGTGGTGCTAACGTTCGACGACGCCAGCAAGTCGCACTTCACCGTCGCCCGGCCGCTCCTCCAGAAGTACCGCTTCGGGGCGACGTTTTTCGTCACCGAGGGCTGGGACGCGCCGACGAACAAGCGCGACTACATGTCCTGGGAGGAGATCGCCCGGCTTCACTCGGACGGGTTCGAGATCGGCAACCACACCCTCGGTCACGTCTCGGTCACGGACAAGTCGTTCCGCGACCTGCCGGCCCAACTCCGCGGCATCGACGCCCGCTGCAAGGAGCACGGCATCCCGAAGCCGGTCAGCTTCGCCTACCCGGGGAACGCGATCACGAAGGACGCGCTCGCGGTGTTGAAGGAGCACGGCATCCGCTTCGCCCGCCGCGGCGGCGCCCCCGAGCACCCGTACAAGGACGGCCGCGGGTTCGCCTACGAGCCGGGCCTCGACCACCCGCTCCTGGTTCCGACCGCCGGCGACGCCCGCCCGCACTGGACGCTCGATGACCTCAAGGCGGCGGTGGCGCAGGCGCGGCACGGCAAGATCGCCGTCCTGCAGTTCCACGGCGTGCCGGACACGGCCCACGACTGGGTGAGCACAAAGCGCGAGCGGTTCGAGGAGTTCTTGAAGCATCTGGCCGACGAGCGGTACACCGTCATCGCCCTCCGCGACCTCGCCCGGTACGTCGATCCCGACGTCACGCCGACCGACCCGTTTGGCGTGATCGAGGACCGGAAGCGGTTGGTCGAGCGGAAGGCGGACGGTGCCAACGCCCGCCCCGCGAAGGACGACGCCGACCTGAGGTACTGGCTCGACAACGCCCTGGGGCACCACCAGTTCACCCCGTCCGAGGCCGGCGCCGCGCTGGGACTGACCGCCGACCAGGTCGTCGCCGAGGCCGCGCGACTCGGGGTGAGCCTTCGCGGACGTCCGGTGCGGAAGGGCGGCGACCCGCTGACGGTGCTGCCGTACCCGGGCGGGCGGCACCCGCGCATCGGCTTCCGGGACGGGGCTATCCGGCCGCAACGGGAGGCGAAGGTGAGCGTGTTCGCCCCGTGGCTCGGCGGCGGGTACGCGGTCGCAGATGTGCCCGAGGCGGTGTGGTTCGAGCCGACGCCGGGCAAACCCGAACTGCTCTACCTCGCACACACCCACGTCCCGACGGTCTGGGACCGCCAGAAGGTGATGCTCGACCCGATGGAATGGACGCGCCACCCGGACGGCAAGTTGTCGCTGGTGCGGGCGCTTCCCAACAAGGTCACGATGACCTCGACGGTCACGCCGGCCGCGGAGGGCGTACGGACGGAGTTCCGCGTGACGAACGGGTCCGGGGAGAAGCTCACAGGGCTGCGGGTGCAGATGTGTGTGATGCTTGCCGGGCTGACTGGATTCGAGGCACGGACGAACGACAACAAAGTGCTGGCCGCGCCATTCGCCGCGGCCCGCGACGCGGCCGGGCAACGGTGGGTGGTCACCGGCTGGGAGCGCTGCGGGCGCGCGTGGGGGAACCCGCCGTGCCCGTGCGTCCACGCCGACCCGGTGCTAGCGGACTGCCCCCCGGGCGAGTCCCGCGCCGTGCGTGGCTGGCTGTCCTTCTACGAGGGCGACGACATCGACACCGAATTGCGACGGCTGGCGACGGTGGCGTTCCGGTGACGGCGAGACTGCTCCCCCCGGCCGACGTGTTGTCGGCCACGCGGACGCTCGCGGCGGCTTTCGCCGACTATCCCTTATTCCGTGCCATCGCGCCGAATAGCCCGGCCGCCGTTGAGGCGTTCTGCGGGATGCTGGTCCGCTACACGACCCGACTGGGGACGGCATACGCGACGGCGGACGGTGCGGCCGTGGCGTGTTGGCTCCCACCAGCTCACCCGAATCCGGCGGTCGCCGGGTTGCTCCGCGCCGGCCTCCTCCCTCTGGTGCGAGAGTTGGGTGTGTTGGGCGCCATGCTGTTGTGGCGGCTGGACTCACAGTTCGTCCGGGCGCGGCGGCGTCACGTCCCGGGGCCGCACTGGTATCTGACACTCCTCGGCGTCGATCCGTCTGCCCGCCGTCGGGGGTTGGCTCGCACCGTACTTCGACCGATCCTCACGGCCGCCGATGAGACCGGCCACCCGTGCTACCTGGAGACGCAGGACGAGACGGTCGTCCCCGCCTACGGACGGTTGGGATTCACGGTGGTGGGTCACCGTCGTGTTGCGGGCGGGCTCTGGAATTGGGAATTGCGGCGGCTGCCCGGCGTCGTGACGCGGGAACTGCGGTAATAATAAGCGCCCGGGGGAGCGGGCTCTTCTGCAGCGGAGAGGGAGGGATTCTCTGACCGCGATCCTGTCGCCCACCCCGATCAATGGCAACAGACTATATTCCTAGCGGGCTGAATGTAGCGGGTCAATTGCGGCGGCTGCCCGGCGTCGTGACGCGGGAACTGCGGTAATAATAAGAGCCCGCGGGAGCGGGCTCTTCTGCAGCGGAGAGGGAGGGAATCTCCTGACCCACTTTCGGCCCCCTCGACGACTGCCCCCTGATCGCACTGATTTACTGGAAAAACTAGGCGTTCGCAACATCTCATCGGCCGGGCCACGAGCCCGGCTTGAGGGGCATTATAGGGGGTCGTGTGCACCAAACGTGCACCACGCGTGCACCGCGAAACCGCGGAGAAGGGTCTGGAGGCAGCGAAACGACCTTGCCCGCTCGGGCAAGGTCGGTCAGCCTCACCACTGCATCATCCGCCGTGGATGCCCAGCTCTTCGCACCGCCGCCGTACTGCGATGAGTAACCGGCGGATGTGCTCGAAGTACCGCAGCATCTCGCCGTGGACGTCGAGACTCGTGTAGCGATTCAGGATGTCCCCCGTGCTGTGCGAGGTCAGGTACGTCAGCTCCAGGTGCGCCAGCTTCGCCCCGGTACTCATGGACGTGGTCACCGACGACCTGACCGTGTACAGCGTCGGACCGCTGCCGCCCCCCGCCGCCGCCAGGAGCGACTTGAACTCCCGGTTCATGGCGTCCTCGGCCACCCCGCCGAGGTCGCGCAGCAGACGGCGGAACAGTAGCTTCCGGTCGTGGTCGGTCTGGATCGTGCCGGGCTTGGCCGCGAGTAGCCGCTCGTCGAACCTGCTCTTGAGGTCGGCTGGCGAGGTGACGCCCGGACTCAAGCCCGGCCCGAACACCCTGCGACTTCGCAGCAACGGCCCCCCGCCGCGACCGTCGATCGCGGCCTGAAGAATCGGGCGCAACTCGTCCGGGAACGGGAGCCGAAACGACACGCGCTTTTTTGTGAAGTTGATGTCCCCGAGGTTCGCCCCGAACAACAATTCCCTGTGCCCGAAGTCGACGTCCTCGACGAGTAGACCGGCCGCCTCGTCCGGCCGCATGGGGAGGACCAGGGAGGGCACGAGGGTGCAGAGCTGCCACCGGTCCATCAGCCCGACCAGCCGCGTGCGCTCGTCCAAGGGTAGCGGGTCTCGCCGGAACGGGTCTTTGGCCGGCGGCGTGCCGACCGAGCTGCGGGTGACCGGGTTCAACCACCCCGGCGGCAGTTTGTTCACCCGGGGGTCGCTAGCCCACGCCAGCATGGCGCGCAGGGTCTCCATCACGTTCACGACCTGCCGCGCCGACAGCGGGCGCGGCTCGCCGCCGGGCCGTCCGTTCCGCGTCGTGCGGTGGGAGTACAGGAACGCCCTGGCCTCGGTCACGAACGCGCCGTCGACGTCCGCCGCCAGCGGCCACCGCTTGCGGGTCGCCGGGAGTTCGGCGAACGCCAGCAGCGGGACGAGCCGGGCACGGTAGTCTGCGGCCGTCTGGGCTCCGACCTGCATCCGCTTGGCCGTGAGGAACTCGTCGGCGAGGTGCCTGAACGTCAACCGCGGCACCGGGCCGGCGGCGAGTTGCCTCCGGTGCGCCTCGC
>JBGAQM010000135.1:0-12807 GCA_044220735.1 Urbifossiella sp.
CTGGCCACCGGGCACGAGGTGCAGGAGCACCCGCTGGCGACAGACACGCCGCACCCCGTCGTGCTGGTCGCGCAGGCGTGCTTCCTCGCGCCGCTCGTCGAGGAGCTGATCTTTCGCGGCGTGGTCCTGATGGCACTTCGTGCCGTCGAGGAGTGGCTGACGTGGGTCGTGCTCGCCGCAGCCGGCGGCGCCGCGATCTGGTACGGCGGCGTCGGCCCCGGTGTGTTCGCGGGGTTGGTGGTGGCGACCTGGCTCGTCGCCCGGCTCTGGCCGGTCGACCGCGGGGTGTACGGCTCGGCGGCGCTGTTCGCGGCCGTTCACTCGGCGGTCTGGCCGACGCCGATCCCGCTGTTTGCGCTCGGCCTCGGGCTCGGCTGGGTCGCGGTGCGGACGAACGGCGTCCTGGCCCCGTTCCTCGTCCACGGGCTGTTCAACGCCGTTTCGGTGCTATTCGTGTTAAGCGGCGGCCTGAAGTGAGTGCGCGGCGTCGGCGACGTGTCCCAGCACGGAGCGGTACACGCCGAGTGTCCGTGCGGCGGCGGCGGCCCAGGTGAAGCGGCGGGCGTGTGCGATGCCACCGCGGCGGGTGTCGTCGAGGGCGGCCGGGTCTGCGGCGACGGCGTGCAGGGCGTCGCGCCAGCCGGCGAGGTCGTGCGGGTCGATCAGCCGCGCGTGCCCACCGACCACCTCGCAGACCGCGGCGGCGGTCGAAGCCAGGACGCCCCCGCCGGTCGCCAGCATCTCCACCGGCGGCAGGCCGAAGCCCTCGTAGAAGCTCGGGTACGCGAGCGCCGCCGCCCCGGCGTACAGCCCCGGCAAATCGGCGTCGGCGACGTAGCCGAGGTGCCGCACGCCCTTCGCCTTCGCCTCCGACTCGAAGTACGCCCGCTCCGCGTCCGACTTCCACCCCCACCCCCCGGCCAGCAGCAGCGGACACCCCTCGCGCAGCGGCGCGGGGAGGTCGCAGAACGCCCGCAACAGCGTGAGCAGGTTCTTCCGCGGCTCGATCGTCCCGACCGCGAGGAAGTAGCGCGCCGGCAGTGCGAGCTGCGACCGGAGAGCGGCGACGGCCCCCGGCGGCTGCGGGCGGTAGTCGTCGCCGATGCCATTCAGCACTGCGGTGACGCGGTTCGCCGGGAAGCCCATTTCAGCGATCAACTCGCGCCGCACGCTCTCGGACACAACGACGACGTGGTCTGCTTGACGGAGCCCGGCCTCGAAGTGCTTCGCGTGAAACGCCACGCGGTCCGCCGGGTGCCACTCAGGGTGCAGCATCACAGAGAGATCGTGAACCGTGACGACGGTCGGCAGGTGCGTGCGGACGGGGACGAAGTTCGGCTCGTGGTACAGGTCGTACCCGCCCCAGCGGGCCGCGGCGCGGAGGTGCAGCCGGTACGCCGCCTTCGCCGCCTCCTTCACCGCCGACTTGAGGCGACTGCTGCCCCCACCCTTCACGCCGCCCCCAGGGCGACCGACGAATCGGCCGGCGGCTTGTGCGATCGCTCGGCCCGGGTACAGCCAGAAGGTGTCGTCGCCGGTTGCGGCGTCGCACAGGGCGCGGTGCAGGTTCGCCGTCGTGTGGCCGACGCCGGTCTTGGCGCGAAGCGTCGAGACGCCGTTGAGAAGGACGCGCATCAGACCCCCGCCCGGATCGTGGCTCGCTCAGCTAGCACGGCCGGGGTTAGGAGCAGGAAGGCAGCGAACGCCCGCACGGTCGCCCAGGTCATCGGCAGCCGCTCGCGGCCGGCCAGCCACTTCACCACCGACCGCGCCGCTCGCAGGGCCAGGCCGAACGCGGCCGTCACGGCCAGAAACAGGTCGCCGTTCCGCAGGCTCGTCAGCGCCCGGTTCCGCTCGACATGGTACCGAAACAGTGGCGACTCCTCCCCCGCCGACCCGCCGTGAACGTGCCGCACTAACGACCGCGGAACGTACCGCGTCGGTCGGCCGGCCAGTTGCGCCCGCCAGAACGTGTCGAGGTCCTCGTAGTAGACGAAGTACCGCGGGTCGAACAGCGGCCCGTCAAGGGCGTGCGTGTCGAACAACACCGCGGCGCCGCACCCGGCGAAGACCGGGCCCCCCTGCTCGAACTGCCCGCGGTCCACCTGGCGGAAGCCCCGGTCGGCGCCGCGGCCGTCGCGGAGCAGGTCGAGCCCGCCACTGTTTAGCACGGTCGGGTCGTGGGCGAAAACCAACTTCGACGCGGCAGCGGCGCCTGGATGAGCTGCCGACATGAGCTCAGAGAGCCAGTGCGGGTCGGGAATCGTGTCGTTGTTCAAGAGCACGAGGTAGCGGCCGCGGGCGAACGGCACACCGGCGTTGTTCCCGCCCGCGAAGCCGCCGTTGTCCGGGCGGGCGACCACGCGCACCCACGGGTGCTCGCGGCGGAGCCACTCGACCGAGTCGTCGCGGGAGGCGTTGTCCACGACCACCACCTCGAAGCGGTGACGCGGGAGGGTCTGGGCCGCGAGCGCGGCGAGGCAGGCGGGGAGGTGGCGCTTCCCGTTAAAGTTCACGATCAGCACAGTGACCAGCCGTTCGCCCACGCGGCCCCCGGGTCAGGCGGCCACGGCGCGCGGGTGGGCCGGGCCGTTTACGCTCTCGACGTAGGCGTCGATCACGTCTTGAGGGTTCCCCTGCATCCGCACCTGCCCATGCTCCATCCACACCACCGTCGTGCACATGTCGCGGATGGTGGTCAGGTCGTGGGCCACGATCACCATCACCGCCGCGCTCGCCATCATCTCCTTCATCCGGGCCTGCGCCTTGTGCTGGAACGACAGGTCGCCGACGGCCAGCACCTCGTCCACCAGCAGCACCTCGGGCTCGATCGCCGTGGCGATCGAGAAGGCCAGCCGCATCAGCATGCCCGCCGAGTAGTGTCGGACCGGCAGGTCGAGGAAGTCGCCCAGTTCGGTGAACGCGGCGATGCCCTCGATCTTCCCCTTCAGCGTCGCCGGCGTCTCGCCCTGGAGGTACGCCCGGTAGGTGATGTTCTCCCACCCCGACGCCTCGGGCTCGAACCCGAGCGAGATGTCGAACAGCGAGCAGATTTTCCCGTCCACCTGCCGGTCGCCGGCCGTCGGGGGGTAGATGCCGGCCAGCAGCTTCAGCAGCGTGCTCTTGCCGGCGCCGTTGTGGCCGATGACGCCGACGCGGTCGCCGTCGCGGGCGCTCAGGTTGATGCCGGACAGGGCGTGGACCTGCACGGCGGGGTTGACCGACCCGCGGAACAGGCCGCGGACGAGGTACTCCTTCAGCGTCACCTTCTTCTGGGCGCGAACGGTGAAGGTCACGGATGCGTCGGTCAGTTCGATCCTGGCCATCGGCGGTGGTTCCGGGTGAGGGCGGGGCCGGGGCGCGAACTACAGGTGGAAGACGACCCGCTTCTGGAGCCACGCGGTCGTCCCCGCGGCGAGCAGGCCGAGCACGCCGGTCACGGCCGCGGCGGCGAGGTAGGTGCCCGCGGCGGGCGGGTGATTCGTCAGCAGCGGCTCGCGGATGAGTTCCAGGAACAGGTTGACCGGGTTCAAGTCAACCACCCACGACAACCCCTTGTCGTCGAGCACGTTCCGCCGGTAGATGATCGGCGTGAGGAAGAAGCCGATCTGCGCGGCCACCTCCAGCATGTGCTGCGTGTCCTGGAAGTAGACGTTGGCGAACGCCGCGATCGTCGCCACCGACCACGCCGCCAGGAACGCGAGCAACAGGCCCGGCAACAGCGCCGGGAGCATCATCAGCGGCCCGGCACTCTTCTGCACGATGACAAGCAGCGCCACCACGACCAGGAGCGAGATGCCAGCGTGGATGGCTTGCCCGAACACCGTGCGGAGTGGGTAGAGGGTGTACGGCAGCGGGCTCTGGCGGATATACGCCTCGTTGGCGATCAGCGACCGGCTGCCGACCGTCGCGGCTTCCTTCAGGAAGCCCCACACCGCCATGCCGGTGAGCAGCATCGGGGCGTAGTCCCACGCGCCGGACCCGAGCATGTTGCTGAAGACGATCGTGAACACCGCCGTCATGGCGATGGGGTTCAGCAGCGACCACCCGACGCCGAGGACGGACCGCCGGTAGCGGAGGCGCAGGTCCAGCCGGACCAGCGCCATCAGGAAATGGCGGAACCGCCAGACGGCCGTCAGGTGCCCGATCATCCGTGACCCCGTGTACGACGCGGACCCACTCCGCGGTCGGCGGCCGGTCGGCGGAAGTTACCCAACTCCGGCCGCCCAGGCTACCCCAACTTTCCGCCGCGGCGGGGGCTTGCGCCCCCCGGCGCTGCCGCGTATCATCCCCCACCAACCCGCTCAATCGTCACAACCGCGTGCGTGAGCTGACCGGAAATTCCGGGTTGCGCGATTGCGCGGGCTGTGCCACAATGGCCCGCGAGCTCAGACGAGCGGGATCACACCGGGGGCGATATGATCGACAGCCAGCTGCACGTCGGGGACTGCGTCGCGTGGATGAACGGCCTGCCGGCCGGGTCCGCGGACCTGGTGTTCGCCGACCCGCCGTTTAACATCGGGTACGACTACGACGTGTACCACGACAAGCGGGCGAAGGAGGACTACCTGGCCTGGGCCGACGCCTGGTTGGCCGCCGCGGCCCGGGTGGTGGCGCCGGCGGGGTCGTTCGTCGTGGCCATCGGCGACGAGTACGCGGCCGAGTACAAGGTGCGGCTCGACGCCCTCGGGTTCACCATGCGGAACTGGATCGTGTGGCACTACACGTTCGGCGTGAACTGCAGCCGCAAGTTCAACCGCAGCCACGCCCACATCCTGTACTACACCCGCCACCCGCAGCGGTTCACGTTCAACCCCGACCCGGTGCGGGTGCCGAGCGCCCGGATGACGACCTACGCCGACCGCCGGGCCAATCCGGTCGGGAAACTGCCCGACGACACCTGGGTGCTGCGTCCACAAGAGTCCGACGACCACTTCCAGCCGGGCGCCGACACGTGGTACGCCTCGCGGGTGTGCGGCACGTTCAAGGAGCGGACCGGCCACCCGTGTCAGATGCCCGAGGCGGTACTCGACCGCATCATCCGCGTGACGACCGACCGCGACGACGTGGTGCTCGACCCGTTCGGCGGGAGCGGCACCACGCTGGCCGTCGCGAAGAAACTGGGTCGCAAGCACCTCGGGTGCGAACTGTCGCCCGACTACGCCGACGGTATCAAGAGCCGGCTGGACCTGATCGAGTACGGCGAGGGCGTGTTGCCGCAGACGGTGGTGAGCCGGCCGCGCGTCCCGGGTGGTCGTCGCACGCAGGCGGCGGGGCTGAAGCCGCGCTGACCGTGGAGCCGGCTGGGAGCCGGCCGCGTCCAAGACGGCCGGCTGGGAGCCGGCCCCGGGTTAATCCTGCGCCGGAGCGGCCGCGAGTTGCCTCCGCAGGTGGGCCAGCGCCGCGGCCCGGACCGGGTCGCGGTCGGGATCGTCGAAGGGGAGCCCGGCGCGGCTGCCGGCCGGGCGCAACCCGTGCTCCTCTGCCCACCCGCGTACCTCGGCGGCGACGGCAGGCGTCAGCGGCACCTCCAGGCCCGGCGTCGGGCGGACGCCCCAGTCGTCGGTCGGTAGGCTGGTCGGCGTGCGGTGTCGCGGCTTCCCGCTCGGGCGGAGCGTCGTGCCGTAGGTCGCCTTGAACATCAGGTTGCCGTACTTCAGGTCGTACTGCTTCTGCGTCGCCGCGCGGCCCGCCGTGCGCTGTCCCACCACGGCCGCCCGCTTGTGGTCCTGGAGCGCCGCGGCGATCAACTCACCCCCGCCGAGCGTGTCCGGGCCGACCAGCACGACCAGCGGCAGGTTGGGGAACCGGGCACCCTTCGGCGCCGTGTACTCGATTTCTCGCTCCACGACGTTCGGGAGCAACGCCACCTTGGCGATCACGGAGCCCTCGGGCAAAAACATGCCGGCGATCGCCGTCCCGGGATCGACGTACCCACCCGGGCACCAGCGCAGGTCGAGCACCAGCCCGCGACACCCGCGGTCGTCGAGGTCTTTCATCAGAGCAGTCGCCGCCTCGCCCGTGCGCAGTTCCATCGCCCCGACGCGCAAGTAGCCGATCTTCTTCACCGGGTCGAGCATGCCGTCCCAGGTGCCGTCGTCGCGCAACACGCAGCCGGCCACGTTCGTCGGCGTGTACTCGTCGGTGGCCAGTTCCACGCGCTTCGTCGCGCCGCCGCGGCGGAGTTCCAGGTCGAACTTCGCGGACCGCAGCACGCCCGTCTTGGGATCGATGCCTCCGTCGGGCGGGTCGGTCAGCTTGCCGAACAGCCGGTCCGCGGCCGGTGGCGTGACCTCGTCGTCGTTCAGGTGGGTGATGATGTCCCCGGCGCGCATCCCCGCCCGGTGGGCGGGGCTGCCGGGCACCACCCGACGCACCCGCCACGGGTACGACGCGGGCGACGCGATCGTATTCGGTCGCGGCGGCGGGTCGAGGAAGCCGGTCGGCGGCACCTGGCCGGCGGCGATCAGCCGTTCGAGCCGGTAGGCGGTCACTCGCTGGCCCTCGACGCCGTCGAGCTCGAACCCGAGACCAAAGTCCATGTCCACGGACACGGACGCACCGGACCGGAGGGTGGAGAGACCCGAGAGTGGGTCGAAGGCGTGGCGGAACCCGTGTGCGGCGGCGAGGAACGCCCTCACGCCGCGCAGCGGCGGCGCCGCCGCGAGCCGGCCACGGGCCTCACCGATCAGTAGCGCCCGGTCCTCGTGCCGCTTCGCGTCGCGGATGGATTTGAGCAGATCGTCCGGCACGCGCTCCCCCGCGGCCTCGAACAGCCCGCGGACGGCGCCCGTCGCCAACCCGATTTCGTCGGCGTCGGGGCGGTTGGCCGACAGTTGCGACGCCGCGGTGTAGACGAGGTTGCCGAACTCCGCCAGTTTCGCCGGGTCCGCGGCCACACCGGGGGGGCGTGCGCCGGCCGGCACCGGCGCCGCGGGAGCGAGCAAGAGCAGCGTCACGGTGGTCGAACCGAGCATCTGGCGCCTCCGTCGGAGCTTCTCCAGTTTCTCCGGTCAGGCCGCGTCCGGCAAGTCGCGACGGCGTAACATGGGCGCTTCACGCCGCCACGGAGTCCGCCGCATGGTCACGATCTGGCTCGCCCGCCACGCCGAAACGTCGCGCCCGACGGTGTTCCACGGGGCCGAGTCCGACATCGGCCTCAGCGACCTCGGCCGCCGACAGGCTTCCGCCGCCGCGGACTGGTTCGCGCCGCTCGGCGTCACCGCTGTCGTGTCGTCCGGGATGCTGCGGGCGCGTGACACGGCCGCGCCGACCGCCGCGGCGTGTGGCGTGCCGCACCTCATCGAACCCGACCTGCACGAGCGACGAGTCGGTGCGATGTCGGGCACGTCGTTCTCGTCCGAGGGCGGGCCGTGGCCGCTGACCATCGACCAGTGGGAGACCGGCGACACCGCGTTCACCACGCCCGGCGCCGAGTCGTTCGACGACCTGCGGCGGCGTCTGGTGCCGGCGTTCGAGCGGGTCGCGGCGGCTCACCCCGGCGGGCGGGTGGTCGTGGTGGCGCACGGCGTGGTGTGCAAGGTGCTGCTGCTCTGCCTACTGCCGGGGTACGGGCCGGGGGCGTGGAAGCGGCTCGGGCGAGTGCCGAACCTCGCGGCGTCCGAACTGGTCGGCACGGCCGGCGGGTGGTCGGCGACCGGGCTTCTCCAGGTCCCGCCCCCGGTCGCGGCGCTCACGGCAGGCGCCCCCACCGGCGTCGGCGAGAAGTCGCAGGGGTAGCGAAACTTTACTGTGCAAGCCCAACACGCGGTTCGGATGAAGTGCCCGCGCCGGCGCGACCGATACCTCTTGCCAGCGGGGCCATCCCGACACGCCCGTGGCCGAGCCCGGAGGGAACCGGGGCGGCCCAGGGTGGCCCGGCGGCGCGAGGGGGACTGCATGACCGGCCACGAGGTGCTGGCGCCGGCGAGCGAGACCGAGGCGCTCCGCCAGCAGCTGCTCCAGGCCCAGCGCCTGAGCAGCGTCGGCGAACTCGCCTCCAGCATCGCCCACGAGTTCAACAACATCCTCACCACGATCACCAACTCGGCCAAGCTCGGCGCCCGCAACGCCGACCCGGCCGAGAAGCAACTCGCCTTCGAGCGGATCGCCAAGGCCGGCCAGCGGGCCGCGGCCATCGCCAGCGGCATGCTCGGCTACGCCCGCAAGAGCGGCACCCACCGCCAGCGCTGCGACCTCGGCCGGCTGGTCGAGGAGGTGCTAATCCTCACCGAGAAGGACCTGGGGAAGAACCGCGTCCAGGTCGAGGCCCGCTACACCGACCGGCCGGTCGTCTGGGCCGTGCCGGGGCAGGTCGAGCAGATCATCGTGAATCTCGTCATCAACGCCCGCCAGGCGATGCCGAACGGCGGGCGGCTGCGGGTCGAGGTGCGCGACAACGCCGCCGCCGAGACCGCCGAGGTGAAGGTGTCCGACACGGGCGTCGGCATCCCGCCGGAGCAGTTGCGGCAGATCTTCGAGCCGTTCTTCACGACGAAGCAGCCGGACGAGAGCGGCCGCGGCGGCACCGGGCTAGGGCTGTCGGTGTGCCGCCAGATCATCGAGCAGCACCACGGCCGCATTCGCGTCGAGAGCGTGGTCGGGAAGGGGAGCACGTTCACCGTGAAGCTCCCACACCGGCTGCCGGACGACCCTTCGTAAGAAGCGCACGGAGGGCAGAGGACAGACAGCAAACCGATCTGCTGTCTGCCCTCTGCCTCTGACGGTCAGCTCCCGCCGAACAGCCCGACGTAGAAGCTGAACAGCTGACGGTTGTCGCCGTCCATCTGGTTGAGGGGGAAGGCGAAGTCGAACGCCAGCGGCAGCGGCCCCAACGCCGGCACCGCCACCCGGAACCCGAACCCGGCGCTGACGCGGTAGTCGCGGATGCTCACGTCGCTCTCGACCGTGCCGTGGTCGAGGAACGTCACGAAGAACAGCTTGTCGTTCTGCAACAGCGGCAGCTGGTACTCGATCGTGTTCAGGAACGAGAACGTGCCGCCCGTGTGCAGGCCGTTCTCGACCGGCCCGACGCCGCGAAACGTGAACCCGCGCAGGCTGCGGAACCCGCCGGCGTACAGCCGCTCGTACACGGGGGCGTTGCTCCCCGTCACCTGCATCTGCGACCGCAGCGCCAGCACGTGCTTGCCGCTGCCGTCCTCGCGCTGCAGGTACTCCGACGAGATGAACTTGGTGTACTCGGCCGTGCCGATCGGAAACGTGTAGTCGCCGAGCACCTGCTCGAAGCCCAGGTCGAGCACGCTACCGGTCGTCGGGAACAGGAACGAGTCGCGGGTGTCACGCGTGATGCCCGCGCGGAGGCCCAGCAGGAAGTGCCAGCCGATGTCGCTGCTGATCGACTCGGGGGCGTAGTACGCCACGTCCTTCACGTTCACCCCCTCGACGCGGGTGGTGAACGACGCCCGCCAGATCGGGTCGAGCCGCCGCGAGATGCTCAGCCGGTCGCCGACGCGGTCCTCGTTGTACTCCAGGTACGCCCGGTTGTAGTAGTAGATGCTGTTCGACAGCCCGAACTCGGTGTCGAACAGGTACGGCTCGCTGAACGTCGCCGAGTAGCGGCCGAACTGCGTGCCGGGCTGGGCCTCCAGTCGGAAGTTCTGCCCGGCCCCGCGGAACGCCCGGCCCATGCGGAAGTCGTCCCACGAGGTCGGGAACCGGAACAGGTCGAAATTCGACTCGTTGAGCATGATGCTCGCGTTGAACCCGGCGTTCGAGTTGACGCCGCCGCCGACCATGAACTGCCCCGTCTTCGTCTCGCGGACGCGGACCTCGACGTCCTGGAAGTCGCTGTCCAGGTCCTGCGGCAGGGCCAGCACCTCGGGCGGGTTCTGCGGGTCGAAGATGCCGAGCCGGGCGAGCCGCATCCGCGCCTCCTCCAGCTTCGGGTACTGGAGGATCTGGCCCGGCCGCACGTCGAGCTGGCGGAGGATGACGTTGTCGCGGGTGATCTCGTTGCCGCGGATGTGGACCTGGCCGACGCGCGTCGGGGCGCCCTTGTCGCCGTGGACCTGGTACGTCACCTGCACCTTGCCGGGCTCATCGGGGATGAGGTGCTGCACCTCCTCGACCGCCACCCGGTGGCCGCGCATGCCGTACCAGTTTTCGAGCCGCTTCGCGTCGGCCTGGGCGACCCAGCGGTCGTAGCGGTTCCCGTCCTTGATCGTCGTCGCCACGGCCAGCTGCTCGGCGGGGAACGTCTTGTTCCCGCTGATGTCGTGGCCGGACACCTGGAACTGCGCGTTCTCGCGTACGTGGTAGACGATGCGGACCGTCGCCATGTCCGGCGACGGGATCACCTCCGGCTCGACCTGCACGGCCAGGTAGCCGAGGCCGTGGTAGTACTCGGTCAGCTTCTTCAGGTCGGCGTCGAGGGAGGCCGGGTTGAACTTCCCGCCCATGAACCCGGCGACGGCCGACTTGGTCGCCAGCACGGTCTTGAGCCGGCCGCTCATGCCGGCCTCGTTGCCGCGGAACTCCACGCCGCTGACGCGGACGACCGGGCCTTCGACGATCCGGTAGGCGACGCGGGTGTCGGTGGCCTTGGTCCCCTCGACCAGCTCGACGGTGGCGTACGCGCGGCCGGCCTCGCGGTACTCGCGGAGGATGGCGGCCCGGCCGAGGTCGTTGGCCATCGGGTTCATCGGGTCGCCCTTGCGGACGCCGGTGAGCGTCCGCAGCTTGTCCCGGCTGAGGTGCTCGGCCCCGTCGAACGTGACCTCCTGCACGGTGCCGGTCAATTCGGTGAGGTGGACGTAGACGGTGACCTTGCCGTTCTGCTCCAGCGCGGTGTGCAGTCGGACGCCGCCGGGGACGAACCACTTCGTTGCGACGAGCCGGCGCACGTCCTCGTTGGCGACGGTCTCGTCGTACGGCCGGCCCGGGCGGGTGTGCATGACGCCGAGAATCTGTTCGGGCGGGTGCATCCGGGTGGCCGATACCGGAATGACGTCGGCCACGACCCGCCCGACGGGGCCGCCGTCCTGGGCGGACGCCCCGTGGCCCCAGGCCAGGGCCGCGACCGCCGCGACGGCGGCGAGGGCGGTCCGGGTCCGGCGGCGGAAGCGGCAGGCGGTCATCGGGCGTCCCCTGAGTCCCGGGCGGCGGCGTGGCGTCTGATTGCGCGTGGGGCGGGCGATACGCACGGCACGATTTCGTGTCAAGCTCGCGGGGGGCGCGGCCGACACCGGGGGCTAACACCCGGCGGCGCGGTCTGGTATTCTGCACAGGGAAGACGGCCCAGGGACGCGGGGGCGGCATGGGGATTTACGACCGCGAGTACTACCGCGACGACGGCGGGCGATGGGACGGCTGGGCGAGCCGGGGTGCCACCCCGTGGCTCATCGGCATCACCGTCGCCGCCTGGGTCGTGCAGATCGCCACCCGGCACGCCGACGGCGGCGGCCTGACCGGCTGGTGCGTCTACGCCGGCGGGGACGTCCTCCGCGGCGAGGTGTGGCGGCTCCTCACGCCGACGTTCATCCACTTCTACACCGGCAACGGGCTGCTCCACGTCATCTTCAACATGCTCGTGCTCTACTGGGTGGGGCGGCAGTTGGAGGAGCGGTACGGGTCGCGCGAGTTCCTGGCCTTCTACCTCGCCGCGGGCGTACTCTCCTACCTGACGCTGTTCCTCGCCGAACTGACCGGCGTGGTCGCGCCGTCGCTCGTGCTCGGCTCGAACGCGGCCGTGGACGCGGCGTTCATCGTGTTCGCGTTTCACTACCCGCACCAACGGATCCTGTTGTTCTTCGTGCTGCCGGTGCCGGTGTGGGGCGCCGCCGTCGGGTTCGTGGCCCTCAACGCCCTCGGCGTCGCAGCCGGGTCCGGGTTCCCGTTCGTCGCGCTGGCCGGGGCCGCCTTCGGCGCCCTCTACTACCTCGGTGGCATCCGTCTGACGGGCGTGTTCGCGTCTCGCGGCCCGACCGGACGCCAGCGCCAGCCGCGACTCCGTGTAGTGCCGCCGGACGATGCCGACGACCCCGGTGACACCGACGAACCCCCCCCGGCCCGTCCGGTGGCCGAGGACCGCATTGAGGATCGCGTGGATCGGCTGTTGGAGAAAGTATCGCAGCACGGGCAGGAGAGTCTCACGCCTGAGGAACGGGAGCTCCTCTTTCGGGCCGGGGAGCACTACAAAAAGCGTCGGAGGTAACCCGTGCCGCTCTTCGAATACGGCTGTGCCGCCTGCGACCACGTGTTCGACGCGCTCGTCACGAAGGCGAGTGGCGACCCGACCGCCTGCCCGGCGTGTGGCAAGTCAGAAGTCCGCCGCTTGATTGGACTTCCGGCCCAGGGTCGGGTCAAGGACGCTGCCCCAGCAACGAACTGCCGCGGCGACGGGCCGCCCTGCGGGGCGGCGTGGTGTGGTCGAAAGCCGTGAGGGGATTACCCCTGATTCTTCCCCGCCCCGTGGAACCCGGTGACGTTTTTAAGTAGGATATGATAATGGGCCGCTCGCAGGGCTCAAGTCGTGAACGTGGGTTAAGACTTGACAGTTCTGTTGTCCGGGGAACGTGTTTTCGTGTCATCGGAAAAAAGAACGGTAAAGCGCACTTGCCCCCCCGCGCGGCCGCCGCTAAGTTGTATGTTTAAATGAACCTGCGGCTTGTTGCCATGTCGCCGCGGGTGTCCGCCGGCTGATTCGCCCTGCCCGTTGGCGACCGCCTAGGGAGCGGTCGTCATGTCCCACCACTCTCGATTCTGGGGTTTCTTCCCATGACGGACCCGAAGACGGCGAAGGCGTGTGCAGAGATGCTGCAGGCCCTCGCGGAGCCGAACCGCATCCGC
>JBGAQM010000135.1:12838-14881 GCA_044220735.1 Urbifossiella sp.
CTGGCCAAGTTGTTGAACGTGGAGATCGTGAACGTGTCGCACCACCTGGGCGTGCTCCGCCAGGCCGGCCTGGTGCAGGACGAGAAGCACGGCCGGTTCGTGGTCTACTCGCTCCACCCGAAGATCTTCATCAACGAGGGGAAGAGCACCCACGTGGACATCGGCTGGTGCAAGATCGAGATCCCGCACAACTGACGCCGCCTACCGCCCACCCGTCCCGCAGGGTGGGCGTCGCCCGCCGTACAGCCCTGGCGGGTACACCTCGACCCGCAACCGCCCCGGCAACACCTCAACCGCCAACTCCTTCACCCCGTCGGCCGGCTGACAGACGAACTCCCCATCCGCGTGTGCGCACAGCGGCGCCTCGCTCTCGACCGTTACCCGCGCCGCCCGCCCGAGCCGGATCAGCGGGTGGTCGGCCGGCAGTCGCCCCGTCGCCAGCGCCGGCAGGTAGCGCACGAGGTGCCAGCGGCGGAGATTCGTGGCGAGCATGTAGTCGAGGCGGCCGTCGGTGAGCTCCGCCGCCGGCATCAGGGGGAAGCCGCCCTCGCGCTGGGCGAGGCACATCGTCAGCGCCAGTGTCGGGCCGTTCACTTCCTCGTCGTCGAAGCAGACGCGCATCCGCGGCGTTGCGAAGTGACGGACCATCGCCTTAAGAAACGCGAGACCGTACAGCGGCATCCCACGCAGGTAGCGAATCGTCCGCGACTCCACAGTGACCATGCCGTTGAAGCCGACGCCGGCCGCGTTCACCGCGTACCGTTCGCGGCCGCCGGCCGTGACGCGGGCTACGTCCACGTCGAGCGATTCGAGGGGCGGGTGCTCGGCCCGCCTCGCCCACCACGCGGTGAGGCCGAGCGTGTAGGCGTAGTCGTTCGCGGAGCCGACCGGCCACGTCGAGAAGATCACGTCCCGCCGGCCGCTGCGGATGAGGCCGTTCGCGACCTCGTGAACGGTGCCGTCGCCGCCGGCCGCGACCACGCGGGCGAAGCCCTCGTCGGCCGCTGCGCGGGCCAGTTCCTCGGCGTGGCCGGGAGCGTTCGTGGGGCGCAGTTCGCCGTGAACCCCGGGACGAGCGGCCAACTCCCTGAAGAGTTGTTCGGCCCTCCCGCGGCCGGCGGCGGGGTTATAAATCACACAGGTCGCGGGCGTCATGTCCACCATCATAGCGGACCGATGAACGGGCTTCTGGTAATCGACAAGCCGGGCGGCATGACCTCCCGCGACGCCGTGAACCGCGTCCAGCGCTGGTTCCCGCGCAAGACGAAGATCGGCCACACCGGCACCCTCGACCCGCTGGCGACCGGCGTGTTGGTGGTGTGCGTCGGCGCGGCAACCCGGCTCGCGGACTACGTGCAGGTGATGGGGAAGAGCTACGCCTCGCGCTTCCGCCTCGGCGCGACCAGCGCTACCGACGACGCCGACGGCGAGGTGACCGAGACGGGTGCGGTGCCGGTGACGACGGAGGCGATCGACGCAGCACTGGCGCGCTTCGTCGGAGTAGTGCAGCAGTCGCCGCCGGCGTTTTCGGCGATGAAGGTGGCGGGCCAGCGAGCGCACGCGCTGGCGCGGGCCGGCAAGGAGGTTCAACTGGCGGCGCGGCCCGTGCGAATCGACGCGATCCGCGTGGTCGGCTTCGCGTGGCCGTGGCTCGACTTGGAGGTGGACTGCGGGAAGGGGACGTACATCCGCTCGATCGCCCGCGACCTCGGCGCCGCGCTCGGCGTCGGCGGCCTGGTTCAGAGCTTGCGGCGCACGCGCGTCGGCCCGTACACCGCGGAGCAGGGGTTTGGTGTGGACGAGAAGCCTGCCGAACTCGCGGCCCGGATGCGGCCGATGGCGGAGGCTCTTGGCGAGACGCCGGGTGTGGCGCTCGGCCCCGAGGAAGTTCGGCGGTTCAGGATGGGACAACCGGTTCGATACACGCCAGCGAGCCGGGGGCGTGAGCCCACGGATACTTCGAACGTGGGTGCCATTGACGAAGACGGTGAGCTGATCGGGATCGGCATCGTCGCGCGCGGCATGGTACGACCAGAGGCGGTC
>JBGAQM010000136.1:0-14873 GCA_044220735.1 Urbifossiella sp.
CCGGTTGGAAACCGGCCCCACGACCGCATCACATCTTCTGCACCGGCGGGATCGCCCCCTTCGCCGGCCCCCAGTCCGTCGGGCGGTATCGGATGTCGAGGTGCGGCGTCTCCACCCGCGCCCCGCCGCGGTGCTTGCTCGTCATCACCGCGTCGAGAATCCCCGTCGTCAGCAGCGTCCGCTCCACCGGGTACGGGGCGTGGCCGGTACGGACCAGCGCGTCGATCGCCTTCGTCAGCTCGGCGAAGTGCGCGAACGGGTCGGGCTGTTGCAGGTAGAACTGGCACGCCACCGGGTCGCGGCCGCGGACCTGACCCGCGAAGATGAACGCCCCGCCGTCGCCCTCGTGGATCCAGCCGTTCGGCATCACCACGAACGCCCGGAACCCGTCGCGGTACTCCACCTCGAACGTCCCCGCGTCGCGCGCCTTCGCCGACAGCTCGCGGACGTCCCCCTTGGCGTGCGCCGGGACGAGCCGCAGCCCCGCCTCCAGCACCGGCTTCGCCCAGGCGTGGCGGTCGAGGGCCGCCCACATCGCCGGGCCGGTGTGGCACGTCACCGCGGCCACGCCCGTCTCCTCGCGGCCGCGGCGCTCGACCATGCACTGCAACCCTTCGAGCGCGTGGAAGCCGTACCCCTCGAACGGCCCGTAGCCGATCTGCACGGCGCCGACCAAATCGGCGCCGCGCGGCAGTTCCACGTCGGGCTTGCGCCACGTCACCGGGATGCTCGACCCCGCGAGGAACGGCACCATGAGCCGGCGGGCGGCGTCGTACATCCACTTCGCGTCGTCCCACGTCGCCGCGAGGTGCTTGTCGTTGAACACCGGCACCGACTTCTTCGTCCGCTCGAACACTGCGGCGATGTCGGCGAAGAAGCGGCGGCGCGGGTAGAGGAGCTGGCCGCGGTCGTTCGTCGGGTACTGCCCGTGCTCGCCGATCGACAACACGCCGTCCACCGCGAGCGTGTCGGTGCCGAGCGTCAGCGCCTCGCTCACGGTGGCGCAGATGCGGAAGCCGTGGCGCTTCGCCAGTTCTCGGCTCATGTCGGTCTTCGGCACCTGGTCGGTGACGAGCGACACGAGTTGCAGGTCGGGGCGAGTGCCGTCGGGGTAGCCGCCGAGGAGGTTGCGGAGGATGACGTCGGCGTGCGACCAGCGGCGGTACTCGGTGACGACCGCGGCGACCTTCTTCGGGGGCATGGCTACTCCTTCGGCGCCGCGGGGGCGCCGGCGAGGGTCAGCGTGACGCGGTACAGGGACTTCCCGGCGGTGACGTACAACGTCCGCCGGTCCGGCCCGGCGAAGCAGCAGTTGTTCGGGTCTTCCGGCGTCGGCAGGAAGCCGAGCTTCTTGCCGTCCGGGGCGAAGAAGTAGATCCCGCCCGCCGCCTTCGCTCCGGCCGTGGCGACGACCGTGCCGTCGGCCGCGACCGTCATGCCGTCGATGCCGCGCTCCTTGCCGAAGTCGTGCAGCACCCGCCGCGGGCCGACCGAGCCCTCGGCGTTGAGCGGGTACGCCACCAGCGCCCGCGACCCGGACGCCTCGCCGCTGTGGTCGGACACGTACAGCGTCTTGCCGTCCGGCGAGATGACGAGCCCGTTCGGCTTCCGCACGTCGGTCGTCACCCGGGTGACGGTGCCGTCGGGGTCGATGCGGTAGACCGACTCGTGGTCCAGCTCGCGCGGCTCGCTGCCGACGTAGCGCGGGTCGGAGAAGTAGACGCGGCCCTTGCCGTCGAGCGTGAGGTCGTTCGGCGAGTTGAACCGCTTGCCGTCGTACCTGTCGGCGAGGGTGCGGACGGTGCCGTCTTTCTCGGTGACGCTGATGCGGCGGTTCCCGCCGGTGTTCGCGCCTTCGCACGCGATGAGCCGGCCCTTCGCGTCGAACTTCAGCCCGTTGGACCGGCCGGATGGGTCGCGGAAGGCGGTCGTTTTGCCGGTCTTAGGGTCGAACCGCATGATGCGGTTGCCGATGTCGGAGAAGTAGACGGCGCCGTCCGGCCCTTCGGCGGGGCCTTCGGTGAACTCGCCGTCGCCCCAGAGTCTTTCGAGCCGGGCGCCGGGCGCGACGTAGGTGGGGAGCGGGTCGGCCGCCGGGGCTGCGAGGGCGAGTAACAGGGGGAACATGGGGACCTCCGTGAGTGGGACCGCTCAGCCGAGCACCGTCGTGATCGGGCGGCCGGTCGCTAGCGTGTACGGCTTGCCTTGCCCGTCGTGCAGCTCCGTCGTAGGGTCGATCCCGAGCGCAGCGTAAATCGTCGCCGCGATGTCTTCCGGGCTCACCGGGTTCTCGCGCGGGTAGGCCGCGGTGCGGTCGCTGCTGCCGACCACGGCGCCGCCCGGTACACCCGCCCCGGCGAACAGCACCGTGTAGCAGTACGGCCAGTGGTCGCGGCCGTCGTTCTTCGACGCCCCCGCGCCGCTGGTGACGAACCCCACCTTCGGCGTCCGCCCGAACTCGCCCATCACGACGACCAGCGTCTCGTCAAGAAGGCCGCGTACGTGGAGATCATCCATTAGCGCCGACAGCGCCCGGTCGAACGGCGGGCACAGCGAGCGGCGCATCAGGCCGAAGTGGTCGCGGTGCGTGTCCCACGCTTGGTCGATGCGCCGGCCGGTCATCACGGTGACGAGCCGCGTGCCGGCCTCGATCAGCCGGCGGGCCAGGAGGAACGTCTGGCCGATGTGCGGCAACCCGCCGAACTTCCGTGCTTCGAGGCCGCGGTCGCTGCCGGGGTCAGTGCCGTAGCGCTCGCGCACCGCCGCCGGCTCGCGCGTCAGGTCGAACGCCGCCCGCGTCTCCGGCGACGTGACGATGTCCACGGCCTGCCGCTGGAACACGCCCATGCGGCCGATCGCGTCCGAATCGCCCATCCGGGCGACGGCGCGGTCGAGCGTCTGCCGAAGGCCGTCGCGGCCGGCGAGGCGGTCGAGCGGTACCTCGGGCAGCAGGTCCAGCCCCGGGACGCGGTAGTCCGGCAGGCTCGGGTCGCCGGTGACGAACGGGTCGTACCGCGCGCCGAGGAACCCCGCCGACTGGCCGGGGATGTCGGCGCCGTTGTTCCACTGGAACTCGGGCAGGTGCACGAACGCCGGCAGCGGCTTCCCCACCGGTTGCAGCTTCGCGGCGACGGCGCCGAACGGCGGGAAGTTCTGCGGCCCGTCGGCGACGACCAGCTTCGAGCCTTCCGCCGGGTAACGGCCGGTGAGCATGTAGTACGCGCCGGCGTTGTGGTCGTTCACGCCGTGCCGCACCGACCGCACCTGCGCGAAGTGGTGCATCACGCGCGACGTGAGCGGCAGCAACTCGCCGACGGTCAGGCCGGGGACGCTGCTGCGGATGGGGCCGAACTCGCCTCGCACCTCGGCGGGCGCGTCGGGCTTCAGGTCCCACAGCTCGAGGTGGCTCGGGCCGCCGTCCATGAAGATCAGGATGCACGACTTCGCCTTGCGACCCGGACGGGCTCGCAGGAGTGCGGGAAGGGACAGGCCGCCGACCGTCAGCCCGCCGACGCGGAGGAACTCGCGGCGGGACGGGCCGGAGCAGAGGCGGGCGGGTCGGCCGGCGAGCGGGAGCATGTCGGACCCGGGGGAGGGGGCGTACCCGCGAGTGTAGCGGACGGGGCAGGGCGGTCGCAACCTTCCCACCGGTCGTACAACTCGAACAGCACCTCGCGAAGACTGCCGTGGTGGGAACGCAGTCGGGCCGCGGAGTCGAACTCGGCGAGCACCCTGCCCGCGTTCGCCGGCAGTAGCCGGGCCAGCACCCACGCCAGTGCCTCGGGCGTCACGTCGGTGCGGTGCAGCGGCGGCAGTCCGACGGAGCGGTGCGTCGTCACCAGCAGCCCGGCCTCGACGCGGCGGCATTCGCGCACCACCCGCCGACGCGCGAGCCAGCCGAGCTGCTCGAACCCGTCGATCACCAGCAGCGGCCGCGGCCCCGGCAGTGGCCACAGGTCCGCCGGCAGCGCCCGCGCTGCCGTACTCAGCCGCACGCGGCGGACACTCCACGCGCCCAGGTGCGGCAGCAGGCTCGCCACCAGCGTTGACTTGCCGCTGCCGTGCGGGCCGACGACTTCGCCCCACCCGCCGGCCGCCTCGAAGCGAGCCGCCAGATCCGCGACACCGCCGGGCAACTGGTACGGGATCGCCCCGGGCTCCACGAAGCGGGCCGAGAACGGGTTCACCCGCGGCAGCGCTCCCACGCGCCCGCTCACGTCCGCCCCCGCGGCGCCAGCACGAACGGCGCCTCGGCCACCGCCTCGGCGGACGTGCCGAACCGCACCCGCACCCGCGCCACCCAGTGGACCTTCACCAGCGTGCCGTCGTAGCTCCACGGTGTGTTCGGCAGCCGCGCCGAGAACGTGCCCGGGTTGGGCAGCGCCGCCAGCGTCCCGTCGGCGGCCGTCCAGCCCTGGTAGTGGATCACACCGATGTCCTCGGTCCCCTTCCCGGACGTGTGCCACAGCACCGACAGCTCGACGCTCTCGCAGTCGTCCGGCGGGCCGCCCGGCAGCACGAAGGCGCCGCCCACCTCGTCGCCGGGGTGGAACCGGAAGCCGGCGATCTCGACGCGCACCACGGGCTCACCCGGCATCGCTCGCCCCCGGCCGGACCACCACCTCGAACCCGCGCTCGTACGGCAGCACGCCCAGCACCCGGCCCCACACCGTCACTTTCCACGTCACCTCGTTCTTCTTCGCCTCGAACGAGTGCATCGCGCCGGCCGGCACCGTCACCGCGAAGTCCGTCGGCGCCGCCGGCAGCGGCTCCGGCAGGTCGGCCGGTTCCTTCGCTACCTCC
The DNA here is from genome assembly GCA_044220735.1 of Urbifossiella sp. Taxonomy (GTDB): domain Bacteria; phylum Planctomycetota; class Planctomycetia; order Gemmatales; family Gemmataceae; genus Urbifossiella. Next base: position 4,804 of record JBGAQM010000136.1, read on the forward strand.
TTGCGGTCGGTGCTCTGGGTCGTGCCGGCCTGGTAGGTTGCCGACTCGGTGCAGACCAGCGCCACACCCACCTTCCGCAGCCGGCACAGCCCCGCCTGGTCGACGCGCCCGCGGTACGTTCCGCCGGGGACGAACGGGTGCGCGTCCACCTCGACCGTCACCTTGCCGACCAGCAGTGCGACCACCCACACGCCCGCGGCGACCGCCCCGACGACCACCAGCACCAGCCCGACGAGCACGAACGGGATGAGGAACACCATCAGGAACCACTCGGGGTTCCCGCGCCGAAGCGCGTCCACCGCCTGCCACACGAACACGCTCACGATGCCGTTCCAGAACGCGGCCGCGGCCAGCACGCCGACGCACGCGCAGCCGGCGCTCACGTCGGACGGCGGCAGGCGGCGCGCCAGCGTGCGGCCGGGCCCCGTCGGGTCGGCCGGCACCGTCGGGAAGGTGTCGGGGTCGGTCGGGGTCGCGGCCGGCTCCCTGCCCCGCGGCGGCGCCGCGGCGAGCGCCGCGGCCTTCTCCGGCGACGGGGCGGCGCGCCGCAGCCGGTCCGGCAGCGCCTTCAGGTACGGCCACGCGAAGAAGCTGAGCAGCACGACCGGGGCGAAGAATACGACCGGCGTCACCCACCCGGGGGCGCCGAGAGCCCAGGCCAGGAACACGCCGCCGAACGACAGCGCCGTGACGGCCCCGAACGCCGCGAGGAGCGGCCACAGGACCGGCCACGCGGCCCGCTGCTCGGGCGTGAGGTCGGGGCCGTACGTCCGCGCGTGGCGGACCGACAGCACGACCAGCCCGACGACGTACAGCCCCGGGGTGCCGAACATGAGCCCGGCGACGACCGGGAACGGGGCGTCGAACGCGACCCCGGCCACGACCGCGCCGGCGAAGCCGGCGGCGCCGGCGAGGACGAGGCCGGCGAACAGCCAGCACCCGTGCGGCGGCTTCGGCGGGGCGTCGGACATGGCCCGAGTAGACCACGCCGGCCGCGCCGCCGCAACGGGCCGGCGGGCGTCTCCGGGGCGGAAATTATTGTTTCCGCCGCGCCCCCCACCGGGTCGCGGAAACATGTCACGCGGTTAAAGTGACATCGATTCGACTTCTTGCCGATTCAGCGGCTCGGCGGATCGCGTGCCCCGATAACGGGTTGCGGTCGCCGGCTGGCGCGCGGGGGCAACGCCTGCACGCCGGGAGGTCTCGGATGATTCTCCCACCGCCCCCTCACCGGGTCGCGGGAACATGTCTCGTCGTCAGATCGACGACGGCTTGGCGAATCTCGCGGTGCTGGCTCTGGCAGTACAGTCATGTGCCAACGAACTTGCGACGACATCGAGAACCAGGCCGGTCATGGACCTCGGCGTGGGCCTGGTCTACTTTCTCTGACGCGCTCGGCGAAGTCCCCTGGGCCGACTCGGGTGTTCACCCCGCCCCCAGCGCCGCGGCCACGTCGGCGACCGTCGCGTAGCGGATGCCGAGCGCCTGCCCCTCCGCCTTCGCCCGCGCCTGGAACAGCCCCGCGGCCGGCACGTCGATCCCCGCCGCCGCGTCCTCCGCCAGCCACACCTCGAACCCGGCCGCACGCAGGTCCCGCGCGGCGAAGAAGCAGCAGATGTTCGTCGCCAGCCCGCACACCACCACCGCCCGCACCCCGCTCGCGCGCAGGAACGCCGCGAACCCCGGGTGCTGCGCCGTCACGGCGTAGGCTTCGAAGGTCGCGTCGTAGCCCTTCCGCCACACGGCGTGGAAGCGGTGCGTGTGGAGGCCGGGGAGGAACTCGGCCCCCGGCGTGCCCATGACGCAGTGCGGCGGGTAGAGGTTGTCGGCGCGGCCGAGGAACGAGCGGTGGTCCGGCGGGTGCCAGTCCTGGGTGGCGTCGACGCGGGCGAAGGGGAGCGCCAGCAGGCGGTTCACCGCCGGCACGATGCCGGCGCCGCCGGGGACGGGGAGTTCGGCGGGGCACAGGTCGGTGAACCCGCTCTGCACGTCCACGACGAGCAGCGCGGTGGTGGCAGGGTCGAGGCGAAGCACGGCGGCCCTCCCCCGGCGGGGGTCAGCGCCGGTACGTGCGGTAGCCGGCCGCCCGGTTCGTCCAGGGGTTGTAGGCCGCCCCGGCCCGGGCGGTGACGCCGGTGTACGGGTTGTATCCGGCCGCCTGGGTCGTGCGGGAGCCGGTCCACGGGTTGACGGTCGTGGTCCGGGCCTGGGTGGCACCGGTCCAGGGGTTGCGGGCGACGGCCGTCGTGCCGGCCCGCCCGGTGTACGGGTTGTACCCGCTCCGGACCGCCACCTGCGCGGCCGCGGGCGCGGCCGCGGCGAGGGCGATGACGAGCGCGAGGGTCGGTCTCACGGCGCGGCCCCCTTTCCGCCCTTCTTGGCCGACGACGGCGTGAGGGTCGCCTTGCCGACCTGGTTCAGGTCGATCGACCCGCGGAGGTGGAGGGGGGCGCCGACCTCCTGGCCGGGCTCGACGGTGTAGTAGAACATCGTGTTGGTCGAGTTGTCGACGACGAGAAGGTTGGTCCCCTCCGTCTCGACGACGGTGTACTTCGGCCCCCCGGCGCTGCCGCCGGCGGCCGGCTGGGCGGCGGACGGGGTGGGGCGGAACGCGAACAACCCGATGCCCGTCCCGAACACGACCAGGGCGGCGGCGAACACCCACGACCCACGAGTCATCGAAGCATCCTCCCGGGCGGCGCGGTCGCCGGGCCGGAGTGCCCGGCAACCGCCCGGATTATCCACCCCGGCCGGGGCCGACGCAAATGAAGAATCAGCCGACCCACTGGGCGTCCACGCCGGCGACGGTCACCAGCCCCTCGGGGAACCACAGGGCGATTTCCGCGGCGGCGTTCTCGAGGCTGTCGCTGCCGTGGACGAGGTTGTTCTGCACGCTCAGGGCGAAGTCGCCGCGGATGGTGCCGGGCGGCGCCTTGGCCCCGTCGGTGAGGCCCATGAGGGTGCGGCACACGGCCACGGCCTCGCGCCCCTCCCACACCATCGCGGCGGTCGGGCCGCTGGTGAGGAACGACAGCAGGCTGTCGTAGAACGGCTTCCCCTTGTGGACGGCGTAGTGCTTCTCGGCGAGGTCGCGCGGCGCCTGCACCAGCTTCAGGCCGACGAGCCGCAGGCCCTTGCGCTCGAACCGGCCGGTGATCTCGCCGACGAGCCGCCGCTGCACGGCGTCCGGCTTCAGGAGGATGAGGGTCTGCTGCATGGGCGGCTCTTGGGTGGGGTGGCGGGGTGGTGTCAGGATGCGGACCGGCCGGGCGAACGTCCACCGGTCGGGCTTCCCCCGCGGCCGGGCGGCGCGGTAGGGTCGGCGGCATGGACACCCCCCGCACCCTCTCGTGGGTCCCGGCCGGCGGGCTGCTGCTGGCCGCCCTGTACCTCCCCACCCTCGGCACGCCGTTCGACTTCGTGGACGACGGCAACCTCGTCTACCCGACGCCGGGGCTGTCGGCGGGCGAGCACGTCGGGCTGTGGTGGGAGAAGGTGGAGGCGAACTACGAGCACCTCGGCCCGTTCCGCCCGACGCTGTGGGTGCACTGGCAGGTGCAGGCGAACCTGTTCGACGGCAGCGCCGCGGCGTGGCGGGTGTACCGCTTCCTGTGGTGCGCCCTGTCGGCGGCGATGCTGCTGTGGCTGTTCGCGGAGTTGGGGGCGCACCCGGCGGCGGCGCTGCTGGCCGGTGCGCTGGCGATGTGGAACCCGTACCGCAACGAGATCTGGACGAGCCTGACGCTGTCGGAGGGCGTGGCGATGCCGTACGCGCTGTTCGCGCTGGTGGCGGCGCGGCGGGCGGCGTCGAGCCCGACCCCGTTGCGGTGGGAACTGGCGTCGGCGCTGGCGGTGCTGGTGGCGCTGGGGTGCAAGAACACGTTCGCGGCGCTGGTGCCGGTGCAGATCCTGCTGCGGATGTGGCCGGACGGCGTGACGCTGCGCGAGGCGGTGCGGCGGAACGGCGTGCGGTCGCTGCTGCTGGGCGTGACGCTGGCGCTGCCGGCGGCGCACTTCGTGTACTTCAAGGCGCACTGGCACCCGGGCCAGTACGAGACGCACGGCCCGACCGCGGCGCAACTGGGCCGGATGCTGAGCGGCCTGAAGGGGGCGGTGAGCCTGGAGTTCATGGCCGCCGGGCTGCTGCTGACGGGGTTGGCGGTGTGGCGCGCGCGGCGGCAGAGCCCGGAAGCAGCCGTTCCCGGGCTGTCGGCGCCCGCCCCCGTGCTCGCCGCGCTGCTGCTGGTCGCCGCGGGCGTGGTGGTGTACCTGCCGCTGTCGATGATGTCGGGCCGGTACGCGATGCCGGCGGTGTGGGGGCTGGACGTGCTGGTGGCGCTGCTGCTGACGGCGCTGGTGGCGGTGCCGCTGACGGCGTGGAAGAAGGCGGCGTTCGCGGGCGTGTGTGCGGGTCTGGCGGTGGTGGCGGTGGCGGGCGTGGGGAAGCAGGAGAAGTTCGCGGCGCGGGCGCACCTGCTGTGGGACGCGGTGCGGCACGTGGAGGCGACGGCGCCGCCGGGCGCGCGGATCGCCTGGCTGAGCGGCGACAGCACGGCGGGCGGGCTGAACGTGGAGGAGGGCATCCACTTCCGCTGGCACCTGCTCCACCGCGGCCGCGGCGACGTGGTGGTGGGGTTGTTCGACGAGTCGGGGAAGGCGTTGTCGCGGGTCGAATTGCCGCCGCTGGCGGGTCCGCCGGAGTTCGCGTTGTTCGGGAAGGCGGAGCCGTTGGGGTGGGAGCCGGAGCGGGTGTTCGCGGCGGGTTACTGGCTGGGTCGGCGGCAGTACGACTGCGGGTTGGCGCGGAAGCGTGTGCCGGGGGCGTTCGCGGAGGCGGCGTTCCGGGACGAGGTGCGTCGTCAGTTGTTCCCGGAGTTGGCGCCGTGAAAACCGGCGCGGCGGTTGAAACCCGTGATCGACCGGCTAGAATTCGGTTGGCGGAAGTACGTGCCCGTAGCTCAACTGGATAGAGCGTCGGCCTCCGGAGCCGAAGGTTACAGGTTCAACTCCTGTCGGGCATATTAGAAAAGTAAGGGCTTTTGACGGGTGCACCAAACTCTGCACCAAACCACCCGCCCCGGTTACTCCGGGGCGGTTTCGTTTCCGCCCCCTTCACCTCCTACCGCCGCACAACGACGAATGCACGCCCCCTGGGACCCCGACTCCACAGCCATGGGCCACAGAACCAATGTCGGTGGGGGCACGCCCGGCCCGTTGTAGTCGTCTGATGGTCGCGGGACGGGAGGGTAATTCACCCCGTCTCCTCGGTCCGCGTCGGAGATGCCGGTGGCACCCGAGGCGTCGTCGTCGTGGACACGAACCTGTTCGATGCCGCCGGGTTCGCCCTCACGCCGTATTCACTCTCAGGACCATCGAAAGCCGCGACGGCATGTACGGATTCCGGCGGGAGGTCGTCGCCGCTGCCGAACCGGCCGACGGGCGGCCGCTCGTCTAGGGCGAGTCGCAGGCCCGCCAGGACCGCGGCGGCGGGGTCGAGAGGGCGGCCGCCCTCGCCCCGCCCGGGAAGTCGGGCCGGCCGGGCCTGGTCGGGGTGCAGGAGGCCGACTTCGTGGCGGCGGCCGGGCGGTTCGGGCTCGTCCGATCGTCGGCCGGCCGTCCCATAAACTGGGAGCGTCGCCCCCCTCACCGGAGTGGCCGCATGACACGTTTCGTAGTCGCCGGAGTGGCGCTCGCCATGCTCAACGGGCACGCCCGCGCCGACCTCCCGCCGCTCATCCCGCGCGAGGTGCTGTTCGGCAACCCGGAGAAGGCCGGGGTGCAAATCAGTCCCGACGGCACGCAGCTCGCCTACCTCGCCCCGGACGACAAGAACGTCCTCCAGGTGTGGGTCCGCCCGGTCGGCGGCGGTGAGGCCAAGAAGGTCACCAGCGACGAGACGCGCGGCGTCCGCCAGTACTACTGGGCCTACGACGGCAAGCACCTGCTCTACCTCCAGGACAAGGGCGGGGACGAGAACTTCCACCTCTACGCCGCCGAACTCGCCACCGGCAAGACGCGCGACCTCACGCCCCACGACGGCGTGCGCGTGCAGGGCGTGGACCTCGACGAGAAGTTCCCCGACGCCGTCGTTGTCGGACTCAACAAGCGCAGCAAGACCGCGTTCGACGCCCACCGCATCACCATCAGCACCGGCGAGGACCGGCTCGACACCGAGAACCCCGGCCTCGTCCTGAGCTGGACGACCGACAAGGACTTCGTCGTCCGCGCCGCCACGGCCGTGAACATGAAGACGGGCGGGTACGACGTGATGGTCCGCGACAAGCCCGGCGCCGAGTGGAAGACGGTGAAGACCTACACGAACGAGGAGCAGGGCCAGGCCGCCGGCTTCGGCGCCGACGCGAACACGCTCTACGTCATCGGCAACGACAAGTCGAACACGATGCGGCTCACGAAGCTCAACCTCGCCGACGGTAAGGAGGACGTGGTCGCGGAGGACAAGGAGTACGACGTCGGCGGCGCGATGATCGACAACCGCCGGCGCGTGCCGTTGGCGGTGTCGGTGAACAAGGCCCGGACCGAGTGGACGGCGCTCGACCCTGGCGTGAAGGCCGACTTCGAGGTGCTGGCGAAGGTCCGCCGCGGCGATTTCAGCGTGACCAGCCAATCCGCCGACGGGGCGAAGTGGGTGGTGTCGTACAACGCCGACGACGGCCCGGTGGGGTACTACCTCTACGACCGCGCGGCGAAGAAGGCGGACTTCCTGTTCGTCAACAACTCGAAGCTGGAGAAGGCGCGGCTCGCCCGCACCGAGCCGGTGAGTTTCGCGGCGAAGGACGGGCTGACGGTCCACGGCTACCTGACGACGCCGGTCGGCGTGCCGGCGAAGAACCTGCCGACGGTGCTGCTCGTCCACGGCGGGCCGTGGGCGCGCGACTCGTGGGGGTACAACCCGCAGGTGCAGTTCCTCGCCAACCGCGGGTACGCCGTGATGCAGGTCAACTTCCGCGGCAGCACGGGGTACGGGAAGGCGTTCCTGAACGCCGGCAACAAGGAGTGGGCCGGCAAGATGCACCAGGACCTGATCGACGGGAAGGCGTGGCTGGTGGGCAAGGGCGTGGCCGACCCGAAGAAGGTGGCGATCATGGGCGGGAGCTACGGCGGCTACGCCACGCTCGTCGGGCTGACGTTCACGCCGGACGAGTTCGCGTGCGGGGTGGACATCGTCGGCCCGAGCAACATCGTGACGCTGCTCAAGACCGTCCCCGCGTACTGGGCGCCGGCGAAGGCGCTGTTCGCCAAGCGGGTCGGCGACCTGGAGAAGGAGGAGGAGTTCCTCAAGGAGCGGTCGCCGCTGTTCCGGGTGAATTACATCACCAAGCCGCTGCTGATCGGGCAGGGGAAGAACGACCCGCGGGTGAAGGTGGCGGAGAGCGACCAGATCGTGGCGGCGATGCGGCGGAACGGGAAGGCGGTCGAGTACGTGGTGTACCCGGACGAGGGCCACGGGTTCGCGCGGCCGGAGAACCGCCTGCACTTCAACGCCGTGACCGAGCTGTTCCTGGCGCGGCACCTCGGCGGGCGGGCCGAGCCCCTCGGCGAGATCCGCGGCCACTCGGGCGAGATGAAGTAGGGGCGCGACGGCCGATCGCTTTCGGCCGGAGCGGGTTGGAACGACTCGCTCGCTCCGGGCCGTCGCGGGCGTGGGGCCGGGTTCTAACCGGCCCCACGCCCGCGACGCTCTACGTCACGGCCTGTGTCAGAGTATTCGGTCGCCGGGCGGGTCACGGGTCGAACACGATGGCGGGCCGCGAGAGGACGTTCCCGGACAGCGCCCCGTAGTGATCGGACCGCCAGTCGCGCTTCAGTTCGGCCGCGGTCATCAGTTGCAACCCGGGCGTGGGGAGGGCGGGGTTGCACAGCACGTACAGGTCGTCGCGGGCGACGTACCCGACCAGCGCCAGGGTGTGCCCGGCCTCGCCGCCGGGGTACTGCGGGCCGGTGTACTTGAAGTCCACCACGAGGGGCCGGCCGGCGTCGAGTTCGCGGCGGGCGAACGCGGCGGCCGTGACGAACCCGGCGTCGTCCGGCGGGAACGTGACCAGCTTCCAGCGCAGCCCGACCCGCTTCGACGTCCCGAGCAGGTCGCCCCAGTCGGTGCCGGTGCCGAGCGGCCCCGGGCAGAGCTTCTTGTAGTCCCACGCGCCGAGCGCCTTCCCCTGCGACCGGGCGAGCATCGCGCAGGTCGTCGCCCCGCAGTTGTTCCAGCCCTGGTGGACGTGCGGCAGCGACACCAGCGCGAACGCCCCCGGCTCGGCCGTCCGGCCGCGGTACGGCGCCAGCTTCAGCAGGTCGGCAGCCTGCCGGGCCGCCGGCCCGGACCGCGACACCTTCGCCCACAGCGCGCGGGCCGCCTCGACCTCACCCGCCTGGAAGTGGAGTTCGCCCAGGACGACGAGGCCCGACGGGTCGTTCAGCGCCGCGGCACGCTCGGTCAGCGCCCGCCCTTCCTTCGCGTCCGCCGGGACGCCGTCGCCGGCCAGGTACACCATCGCCGCGGTCGCGGCGGCCCGGCCGTGGCCCATCGCCGCCGCCTTCTTCCAGGTGTCGAGCGCTTTCGGGATGTCGTGATCGACCCCCTGGGCGGCGAAGTAGCACTGGCCGAGGTTCCACGCCGCCGCGGCGGACTTCCCGGCTGCAGCCCGGAAGTACCCGGCGGCGACCTCGGGGTTGCGGCGGACGCCGAGCCCCGCGAAGAACATCCACCCGACGAAGTCCATCGCGGCGGGGTCGCCGCGGTCGGCCGCCCGCCGGCCCCACCGCATCGCCTCGGCGTGGTCCCGCGGCACGCCCGTGCCGTCGCGGTAGGTGTAGGCCAGCGCTAACTGAGCGCGACCGTCGTCCTTGTTCGCCCGGTCGAGTAGCTCTTCGGGCGGCGCGGCGCCGGCCGACACCGCTAGTACCCCGGCCACGACGATCAGGATCTGGTGTTTCATCGGGGTCACGCGTTCTCAGCGAGGAACACGGCGACGCCGGCGGCGAAGGCCTCGCCGGCGGGCGGGTGGCAGCGGAGCCAGAGGTCCGGCGCGATCCGTTCGAGTTCCATCTCCGTCACCCGGCCGGCGTTGTCGCGCACCAGATCCACCCGGCCGTACACCGGAACCGGGTGGCATGCCGCCGCGCGCCGGACGAGCGCATTCTGCTCGGCTGTCGGCTCGTGGTCGCGGACGATGCCCCCGTGGTCGTCCTGCTCGCCGAAGTCGCCGGCCTTCGGCACCTTCCGCACGGCGTGCGAGTACCGACCGCCGAACATCATCAGCTCGTCCTCCCTGGAAAGGGCGAGCGCCGCCGATCGCATGACAACGGGCTGGCACGACCGCCACCCGGTTGTCACTGCTATCGCCGGGGGATGGCCGATCGTGAGGGCTTCCCGTGCCGCGGGCGCGTCGCTTCCCGGCCGACCATCAGGTACACCACACTCCGCCGTCTCCCAGGTTCCGGCGGCCGCCCTCACCGCAACGGCGTCACGCGCGCCGTCGCACGGTCGAGGCGCAGCGCGTGGACGTGGCTGTGCTGGCCGACCGCCCACACGAGCTTCCGCTCCGGGTCGTACATCAGGCCCATCGAGTTGTTGAACGCTCCCGCCCGGCCGACCGGGTCGTCGCCGGGGAGTTCGACCGACACCCAGGCGTTCGCCGCACAGTCGTAAGCCAGCCACCGCCAGCCGCCGGACTCGTCGCGCACCCGGCCGCCGATCAGCACCCAGTCGAGGTCCGGCAGGTACGCCGTCTCGCGGCAGTGGACGAGCGCCTGGGCCGTCCCCGCCGGGTCGAGCCACTTCGCCTCGCCGGTCTTGACGTCGTACGCGGCGACGTTCCCCTTCTTCGGGCCGGTGTCACTGAAGAACAGCAGCCGGTCGCGCTTCGTGTCGTGCGCCAGGCCGTGCTGGTCCGCCGACTTCGCCGGCAACTCGCCGCGCAGCGGCAGCGGCTGCCACGCGCGCGCGTCGTCGAGGCGCCACAAGCCGGCCTTCCCGGTCGTGCGGTCGTCGGCCCACACGACCGCGCCGGCCGGCGTGGCGCACACGGTGACCGTGTAGAAGTTCGGGCGGT
>JBGAQM010000137.1:0-14775 GCA_044220735.1 Urbifossiella sp.
GCCGGCCGGTTCCCCATCGTGTTCGCCGAGAAGGCCCGCGAGGCCGGCGTTCCGGTCGTCTGCCTCGGCGTCGCGGGGATGGCCGACCCGGTGTTAAAAGACGTCTGCGCCGAGTTCCGCTGGATGCACCGGATGTCGATCGGGTTCGTCATCCGGTCGTTCCGCGGGGCCGGGGTCCGCCGCTGGACGATGGCGGGGAAGTTTCACAAGCACGAGCTCCTGAAGCCGTGGCGACTCGTCCGCTTCCTGCCCGACTGGCGGATGGTGCGGTTCTGGTTCTTCCGCCCGCGCCGCGCCAACAACGACGACGCGATCCTCGGCGGGCTGATCGACGAGTTCCGGGCGCACGGCCTGGACTGCGTGTCGCCGCTGGAACTCTGCCCGGAGGTGCTCGTGCGCGAAGGCGTCCTCACCCGCCGCCGGCCGACCGCGGCCGAGGAGCGCGACATCCGCGTCGGCTGGGCGCTGGCCCGCGAGATGGGCCGGCTCGACGTCGGCCAGAGCGTCATGATCCGCGACCGATCCGTCGTGGCCGTCGAAGCCATCGAAGGGACCGACCGCGCCATCCTCCGCGCCGGCGAACTGTGCGCCGGCGGCGGGTTCGTCGTCGTCAAGGTGGCCAAGCCGGAGCAGGACCAGCGGTTCGACGTACCCACGGTCGGTGTACAGACGATCGAGTCGATGAAGGCCGCGGGCGGGCGGGTGCTGGCGATCGAGGCCGGCAAGACGATCCTGATCGACGAGGCCGAGACGGTCGCCCGCGCGGACCGGTACGGCATCGCGATCTCGGCGCTGACCGGACCGCCGCCCGGCTGACGCCCGAATTCCCCTTTTCGCCCCGCCCGTCGGGCTCGATAATCCAGCCATCCCTCCCGGCTGTCGGCGGTGTCGCCCGATATGGGTTCCACGACGTTCCTCCTGCCGACCCCGGTGCCGCCGGCGGCCGAGTCGCTACTCCGACTCGCCTGTCTCGCCGGCGGTTACGACCAGACGCCGACGCCGACGGCCGTGCGGGTGGAAGCCGACCGGCTGATTCTGACGCGCGCGTCGAGCGAGAGTGGGTTCCTCGTCGTCCCGTGGCCGGTGGGGGCGGGCGGGGCGGTTGTCACGACCAGTGCCACCGTCCGCGAGCGGCCCGAGCCGTACCGGCTGCTCGCGGAACTGGCCCGCGGCAAGCTGAACCAGGTGCGCACGCAACTCGGTGAGTGGCAGGACATCGGGCTTCACACGCCCGAGGATTTCGCCGCCGACCTCCGCGAACTGACCAGGCTGTTCGGACAGGCCGTGATCGAAACCGACGGCCCCGCTGCCGACGCCGCCGCGAGCCGCGTCCTCGACCGCGGGTACGTCCTCGCGGACCGAATGGTCCGGTTGTACGTGGAGCAGATGTTCGCCACCCGCCACCAGGACGAGGGGAAACTCGGCTCCCGACTAACTGCCGCCATTCCCGGGCCGGTCGCACTGCCGCTCGTGGCCGAGTACCGGCGGGCGTTCTCCGCCGTCCGCATCGCCGTGCGCTGGGCCGACATCGAGCCCGAGGAGTCGCGATACAACTGGGCACGACTCGACGCCGCGATCGAGTCCGCGGAGAGCCTCGGGCTCCCGGTCGTATTCGGCCCGGTCATCGACCTGACCCCCGGGATGCTGCCGGCGTGGGCCGAGCGGTGGCGGGGCGACTTCGCCACGCTCGCCGCGTTCACGTGCGACTACCTGGAGACGATCGTCCGGCGGTACAAGGAGCGGATTCCCCGCTGGGTCGTGTGCGGCGGGTTCAACCACGCCGACGGCCTGGGGCTGACCGACGACGACCGGCTGCGGCTAGCGCTGCGGCTGTTCGAGGCCGCCGGCGTACTCGACCCCGAACTCGACTTCGGGTTGAGCGTCGCCCAGCCGTTCGGCGACTACCTCGTGAGCACCGACCAGACCGTCCCCCCGCTCGCCTTCGCCGACGACCTTATCCGGGCCGGGGCGCGGGTGGGCGGGATCGAACTCGAGCTGCGCACCGGGTCGCTCCCGCGCGGCAGTTTCCCGCGCGACCTGTTGGACGTCTCGCGCCTGCTCGACCTGTTCAGCATCCTCGGCCCGCAACTCGACGTACTCCTGTCGTGCCCGGCCGGGGCCGGGCCGGACGCCGCGTCGCAGGCTCACGGCGAAGTTCTGTGGTCGCCCGGGTGGCACGGCCCGCCGACGCCGGAGGGGCAGGCCGAGTGGGGGATGGCGTTCGCGGCACTGGCCCTGTGTAAGCCGCAGGTACGGTCGGTGACGTGGGACCACTGGGCCGACGCCGAGCCCCACCTGACGCCGAACGGCGGGCTGATCGCCGTCAGCGGGCGGGCGAACCCGCTCCTCGCGCGGCTGCAGGGCCTGCGCGCGGCCCACCTCGAATGACCCGCCCGGCGCTTGCGGGTGGGCCGCCACGGGACTAGAATTCTCGCGTTCGTTGCCGACTCGCGGCTTCATCAAACCCACACCCGGCGCGGCCCGCGTGCCCGGAGGCCGAGGCGATGCCCCCAGCCGACGACCCGCGGCCGGCCGACCCCGGCGACCCGCCCGACGCGGGCGGGCTGCGTGCCGTCGGCGGCTACCGGCTGCTGCGGCGCGTCGGGGAAGGGGGGATGAGCACCGTCTACCTCAGCTACGACGTGGCCGCGCGCCGGCCCGTCGCGGTCAAGCTCCTCGCCGACCACCTCGCGGACCGCCCGGAGTTCGTCAGTCGGTTCTATCGCGAGGCCCGACTCAGTCAGTTCCTTCAGCACCCGAACCTCGTCCAGGGCTTCGCCGCCGGATTCGACACCGGGCCGCGCGTCCACTACCTCGTACTCGAATTCGTGGACGGCCCCAGCGCCGACGCCGCGCTCGGGCGCCTCGGCCGGCTCGGCGTCGGGGCCGGCGTGCGGCTCGGCGTCGACATCGCGCGGGCGCTCGGGTTCCTGCACGCCCGCAACCTCGTGCACCGCGACGTGAAGCCGGACAACATCCTGTTCCACCCCGACGGGTCGGCGAAACTCGCGGACCTCGGCCTCGCCAAGCGGCTGAACGACGACAGCGGCCTGACGGCCGTCAGCCAGGGCGTTGGCACGTCGTACTACATGCCCTACGAGCAGGCGCTGAACGGCTCCCTCGTGGACGCGCGCAGCGACGTGTTCGCCCTCGGCGCCACGCTCTACCACCTCCTGACGGGGCAGGTGCCGTTCCCCGGGGCGACCCACGAGGAGATCATCCGCGGCAAGGAGGCCGGTCACTTCTCGCCGGTCCGCGCCGCGAACCCGGACGTGCCCCCGGCGGTGGCGGCGGTCCTCGAAACGGCCCTCCACCGCGACCCGCGGTCGCGCTTCCCGACGGCCGACGAACTGGCCGCGGCCCTGCACGCCACCGGGCTGGCTACCCGCGTCCCCGCCGTCGCCCCCGGCGGCGGGCCGCACCTCGACGCACCCACCCGCGCCGATTTCACCACCGGGCCGCTGGCCGCGGGTTCCTGCCCGTGAGCCCCGTCGCCTCCGCCCGTGCGTACCTGGTCCTCGCCGCGGTGCTGTGGAGCCTCGGGAGCCTGTTCGTGCGGTTCCTCCGCGAGCCGACGGCGCTCGGCCTCCACGACCCGCCCCTGTCGCCGCTGCAAATCGCCTTCTTCCGCGGCCTGTTCGGCGGCTTCGTTCTTCTCACCCTGGTCCGCCGCCGCGACCTGACGTTTCGCCCACTCATGGGCGCGATGGTGCTCACGTTCACCGTCATGTGCGGGCTGTACATGTCGGCCCTGAGCCTCGGGCCGGCCGCGAACGCCATCTTCCTTCAGAACACCGCCCCCGTGTGGGTGTACCTGTTCGCCGTGTACGCGCTCGGCGAGGCCGGCAGCCGCCGTGGCTGGCAGGCGGTTTTGCTCGGCGGGCTCGGCGCGGTCGTCATCGTCGCCGGGAACTGGCCGCGCGACCTGCCGCCCGACGAGCAGCAGACGCAGGTGCTCATCCTCCTCATGGGCGTCGGCAGCGGCATGTGGTACGCCGGCGTCGTGCTGTTTCTCCGCGTCCTCCGCGACGAGTCGCCGGCCTGGCTGGTGTCGCTCAACCTGATCGGCACCGCCGTCATGCTGGGTCTGTACGTGGCGCTGCGGTACGGCGTAGCTGGCTTCCTGGAGTGGGTCACGGCACCGACGGCGGGGCAACTCGGGTTGCTGCTCGTGTTCGGGGTGGTGCAGATGGCCGCGCCGTACTGGCTCTTTGCCCGCGGGTTGCGGCACGTCTCGCCCCACGAGGCCGGGATCATCACGCTGCTCGAACCGCTCCTCAACCCGCTGTGGGCGTTCCTCATTACCCCCGAGAAGGACACGCCCACGCCCGCAATGTGGCTCGGCGGCGGGCTCATCCTTCTTGCCCTCGTCTGGCGGTACGTCCCGAACAAACCCGCACGCCGGGCCGCCCCCGAATCCACGCCCGAGCCGAAGTAACTGGTTCCGGCGCGCGCGGACGAGTCGCGGACACGAGTCAAGCTGTCGCACCGACCGGCGTCACCGGTACGGTTCGGGCGCATCGGGATTCCCGCCCGGTACTTGCACCTTGAACGCAGGTGTGGTTCACTCACTTGCCCGGATTCGTCAGGTTTCGACGCCATGCCGCCGCTCCACATCGCCACCTTCCGCTGCGACGTGACGCCGCCGTTGGGCCATCCGTTGTGTGGGGGTTGGATCGAACCCGTCCGCGGCGTTGACGACCCCCTCCGGGCGCTCGGCGTCGTCCTCCTCGGCGGCGCGAAGCCGGTCGTGATCTGCGTCCTGGACTGGGTGGGGGTCCGAAACGAGGCGTTCCGCAGCTGGCGGAAGGCTCTCGCGGATGCGGCGCACACCACGCCCGAATGCGTCCACGTCCACGCCGTCCACCCGCACAACGCGCCTTTCGCCGACACCGAAGCCCAGCGCCTGATTGCCGCCGCCGGGGCGCCGCCGTCGCTCGACCTCGCCTTCTTCGACGACTGCGTGACGCGCTCCGCCGCCGCCTTGAAAGCGGCCCTGCCGCAGGCCCGTCGGTTCACCCACGTCGGCACCGGCTCGGCGCGCGTGTCGGACGTGGCGTCGAACCGGCGCATCGTGATCGACGGCGTGGCGCGGTTCAGCCGCACGAGCGCCACAAAGAACCAGGAGGTGCGAGACGCGCCGGAAGGGCTGATCGACCCGCTGCTGCGCACGCTCAGTTTCTGGGACGGCGACCGGCCGCTGGCGGCGCTCCACTTCTACGCCTGCCACCCGATGAGCTATTACGGCGACGGCCGGGTCAGCGCCGACTTCTGCGGGCTGGCGCGGCAGAAGATGCAGGACGACCTGCCGGACGTGTTCCAGGTCTATCTCAACGGCTGCGGCGGGAACGTGACCGCGGGGAAGTACAACGACGGCGCCCGCGAGAACCGGGCGACCCTCCGCGACCGGATGCACGCGGCGATGACCGCGTCGTGGCGCGGCACCACCCGCACGGCCGTTGGCGGATTCGACTGGCGGACGGAGGCGGTGAAGCTGCCGCCGCGGCGGGAGGCGTCGTTCGGCGAGGCGGCGAGTCGGGCGCTCCTGAACGACGCCGCCGCGACCGCGGCGCGGCGGAACAACGCGGCGTACCAGCTCGCCTGGCTCAAGCGGATCGACACCCCGATCGAACTCGGGTGCCTCGACTTCGGCGGGCGAGTCCTGTCGGTTCACTTGCCCGGCGAGTGTTTCGTCGAGTACCAGCTCGCGGCCCAGCGGATGCGGCCGGACGCGACCGTGTTCGTGGCCGCCCACGGCGACGACGGCCCCGGGTACGTCCCGACGGCGCGGGCGTTCATCGAGGGCGGGTACGAGCCGTCGGTGGCGCTGGCGGGCGGCGACAGCGAGGAGATTCTTCTCCGCGCGGTGCGGAAGCTACTACGGGCCGAGGGGAAGTGACGGCTCGGCTCTTGCCGCTTCGCGCTGCCCAGCGCGATGCAGCAAGCGGCAAGGCTACGAGCCCCAGGGACTCTACCAATGACGCGATTCGCAATACTCGGCGCGGTCCTCACGCTCGTCGGGGGCGCCGCCGCACAGCCCCCCGCGCTGAAGAACGGCGACCCGCGCACGCCCGCCGAGGAGCGTGCCACGTTCGAGCTCGCGAAGGGCTTCGCCATCGACCTCGTCGCGGCCGAGCCCGACGTGGTCGATCCCGTGGCGATGTGCTTCGACGAGAAGGGGCGCATGTTCGTCTGCGAGATGCGCGGGTACCCGAACGGCGGCGTCGGCACCGGCAACGAGACGCGCGGCCGCATCCGCTGCCTCGAAGACCGCGACGGCGACGGCACGTTCGAGACGGCCACGACGTTCGCCGAGGGCCTCCGCTTCCCGATGGGCGTGACGCCGTGGAACGGCGGCATCCTCGCCGCCGTCGCCCCGGACCTGCTCTACCTGAGAGACACCGACGGCGACGGCAAGGCCGACGAGAAGCGCGTCCTGTACACCGGGTTCAACCTCGCCAACATCCAGCAGATGGTGAACGGCCTCCAGTGGGGGCTCGACAACTGGGTGTACGGCCTCTGCGGCAGCGACGGCGGCGTGGTGAAGTCGGCGGAGAAGGCCGGCGCCCCCGAGGTGAACCTGCGGAACCGCGGCTTCCGCTTTCACCCCGAGATTCCCGGCAGCCTGGAGCCGACCAGTTCCGGCGGGCAGTACGGCCTCGCCGCCGACGACTACGGCCACTGGTTCACCGCGACGAACAGCCAACACCTCCGGCAGATCGTGCTGCCGGACCACTACCTGCGCCGCAACCCGTACCTGGCGGTGAACGCCGTCACGCTCGACATTCCCGAGCACGGCGCGGCGGCGAAGGTGTTCCGCTCAAGTCCATTCGAGGCGTGGCGCGTCGAACGCACGACCCGCCGCGCCGGCAGCCCCGACGCCAAGCGATTCTCGGCGACCGAGCTGGTGCCCGGCGGCTTCATCACGTCCGCGTGCAGCCCACTGGTCTACACCGCCGACCTGTTTCCCGAGGCGTACCGCGGCAACAATTTCGTGTGCGACCCGGCGAACAACCTGGTCCACCGCGAGACGCTGGCGGGAAAGGGGGCCGTGTTCACCGCGCGGCGGGCCGACGAGAACACCGAGTTCCTGCGGAGTACGGACAACTGGTTCCGACCGGTGAGCCTGACGCTCGGGCCGGACGGGGCGGTGTACGTGCTCGACTTCTACCGCGAGGTGATCGAAACGCCGCTGTCGCTGCCGGACGACATCAAGGCTCGCATGAATCTGGAAAGCCGCGGCCGCGGCCGCGTCTGGCGGATCGCGCCCGAAGGGTTCAAGGCCACGAAGATGCCGGACGTCTCACGCTACCCGCAGCCACAACTGGTCTACGAACTCCTGAACCCGAACCCGAGCCGCCGGCTGACCGCCCAGCGGCTGATCGTGCAACGCCAGCTCCCGGCCGCCGCGGACCTCCGCGCCTGGCTGCCGCGGGCGCTGGGGAAACCGGGGCACGCCAACCTGCTCGGGGCGCTCCACGGTCTCGGGGCGCTCAAGGCCGACGACGTGCTTCCGGCGCTCGCCGACCCGCAGCCGGGGATGCGGGAACACGCCCTCCGGCTGGCCGAACCGTTCTTCGCCTCCGCACCGAAGCTCCGCGCCGGGGCGGCCGAGTTGGCGACCGACCCGGAGCCCCGGGTTCGCTTCCAGCTGGCGTTGAGCGCCGGCTCGCTACCCCCGGCGGAGGGCGGAGTTGTTCTCGCCGCCGTGCTGGAGCGCGACGCGGCGGACCCGTGGACGCAGACCGCCGCGCTCAGCTCGGCCTCGGCCTGTACCACGGAACTCATCGACGGCCTCGCGCGGAAGGGCGCCGCGCCGGCCGTGTTGAAACGGCTCGCGGCCGTGACCGGGGCGAAGGGGGACGTGGCCGAGGTGGTTCGACTCCTCGACCGAGTCGCCGACGGCCGGAACCCAGCCGCCGATCCCGTGCTGTTGGAGGGGCTGGGGGAAGGGATGCGGAACGGCCTGCGGCCGCTGGCGACGTGGTGGAACGCCCCGCCGCCGGGCGCCGAGCGCGTCGTGGTCCGCCTGCGGACGCGGTTCGACGGCGCGGCCGAAACGGTCAAGAACGAGACGGCGGCGCCCGCGACCCGGGTCGCCGCGGCCGGGCTACTCGCACTCGGGCCGTTCGAGGTGGCCGGCCCCGCACTGGCCCCGGTGCTCGGCCCGACCGCCCCCGGCGACCTCCAACTCGCCGCCGTCCGCACGCTCGCCGCCCACGCCGACGCGACGGTGCCGGACCTGCTGCTCGCCCCCTGGGCCGCGTACTCGCCGGCGGCCCGGCGTGAGGTGGTCGAGGCGCTACTGGCACGGCCGGACCGCACTCTGAAGCTGCTCGACGCCGTCGGCAAGAACCAGGTGTCGGCGAACGAGCTGGACCCGGCGCGGGTGACGGCGTTGAAGTCGCACCCGTCCGCCGCGGTCCGCACGAAGGCCGCGGCGGTGCTGAAGGCGGCGGTGAACGCCGACCGGGCGAAGGTGGTCGCGGAGTACGCGGCGGCGCTCGACCTGAAGGGCGACGCGGAGAAGGGCAGGGCGGTGTTCAAGACGAACTGCGCCGCCTGTCACCGGCTCGAACAGGTCGGAACCGAGGTCGGGGCGAACCTGCTGGCGGCGCTACCGAACAAGTCGGGCGAAGACTTGCTCGCGGCGGTGTTCGACCCGAACCGCGAGGTGGACCCGCGGTTCGTCAACTACCAGGCCGTGACCGCCGACGGCCGCACCCTCGGCGGCGTCATCGCGGCCGAGACGCCGACGAGCGTGACGCTACGGCGTGCCGACGGGGCCGAGGACACCATCCTGCGGGCGAACCTGGAGTCGCTCCGCTCGACGCGGCTGTCGCTGATGCCCGAGGGGCTGGAGCGGATGCTGACGCGGCAGGACGTGGCCGACCTGTTCGCCTATTTGAGAGTGGCAGGTCGATAAGTTGCCGCTTGCGGCTTCGCCGCCCGACGCGAAGCCGCAAGCGGCAACTCAGGTCACTCGTACTCGTTCAGCGCCGCCGTGCGCTGGACGTCGGTCAGGTCGCCGACGGCGATCACCGGGATGAACTGCGCCGACCCCGCCTGCTGGACGAACCGCACCTCGCCCTTCACCTTCACCCACTCGCCGCTGTTGAACCCGCCGACCGCGGACCGGGTCAGGATGCGCACCTTCAGCGGCACCGTGTCGGCGGCGCAGCACGTCATCTTCAGCCGGTACAGGCGGAACTCCTTGTCGGCGATGCGGTCGAACCGGCCGACCAGGATGCCGACCTTGCCGCTCAGCGCCTCGCGCTTGCTCTCGTCGTAGGCCGCGTCGTTCAAGTCGTTGAAGCTCAGCACCGACCCCTCGCCGGTGGCGACCGAGCCGACGTCCACGTTCAGCGCCTCCTCCTTCGCCAGCATCTTGGCGATACGGTCGGCGCTGAAGCCCTGGTTCGGCACGCCGATCAGGTAGAGCGCCACGGGGAAGAACAGCACCATCATCCGGGCGAACACCCACGTGAGGTCGTGGCTGTGCCCGTGGTCGTCGGCCCCGTGGTCGTGGGCGTGGTGGTGCTCGTCGTCCGCGTGGGCGTGGCCGTGGTCGTGCTGGCAGTCGGGGCCGTGCTCGTGCGGGTGGTCGTGCGAGTGGAGGTGGACCGGGTGTCCGTGCTTGTCTGCGGGACCGTGGTCGTGGTCGCAGTCGGGGCCGTGGTCGTGGTGGTGCCCGTGGTCGTGGCGAACGTGCGTCTGCCCGGCCTCCTGCCACACGGCCACGGCCCGCACCGCGACCAGGACCAGGATCGCGATGCCGCCGACCAGCACGGGCAGGTGGAATGGCGCCGCCAGGATGTAGCCGAGCTTCCCGTCGCGGTACATCAGGATGCCGACCGCCCCGAGCGCGCCGACGACGAAGATCGTCAGCAGTTGCTCGACGAAGTAGTCGCGGGCGGACTCGCCGTGGTGGTGGTGGTCGTGGGCCATGACGGCCTCCGGTCGGGGGTCAGGTGCCGCGGGGCAAGCCGCTCCAGCCGTTCATCTGGTAGACGAGGTGCAGCGCCACGCAGTAGACGAGCACCTGCAGGACGACGCACGCCACGATGACGCCGATTAGTTTCGGGCGGAACACGCGGGTGTACATCAGCAGCAACTTCAGGTCGAGCATCGGGCCGAGGACGAGGAACGCCGTCTTCGCCGACAGGTGCATCTTGGTGAAGCTGGCGGCGACGAAGGCGTCGGCCTCGCTGCACAGGCACATCAGAACCGCCAGCCCCATCATCGCCGGGATCGCCAGGAACGGCTGCTCGCGCGACAGCGCCTCGGTCTGGTCGGGGGTGATGTACAACTTCGCGACCGCGGCCAGCACCGACCCGAGGATCAGGAACACGGTGATGTCCACGAAGTCGTGGACGGCCGTCGCCGAGATGTTGCCGAGCCGCTTCGACAGCGGCTTCGGTGCGGCCGGGGCGTCGGCCACCGGCAGCGACAGTTTCGGCTGTGGCACCGGCACCGCGATCGGGTTCAACAGGGCGGTGCCGTGCTTCACCCACAGCTGCTGTACGACCAGCCCGGTAACGACGGCGACGACGAACCCGAGGCCGACGCGCAGGCCGAGCACCTCGGGGCCGATGCCGTGCGGCCAGAACGCGACGCCGGTACTGAACATGACGACGGGGTTAATGATCGGCCCGGCGAGCATGTACGCGACGCAGCACGACAGCGGCAGCCCCTTCCGCAGCAGTCGCCGCATGACGACGAGGATGCCGCACTCGCACATCGGGAAGACGAGCCCGAGCCCGGCGCCGATCATCACCGCGGGCACGACCGACTTGGGGAGAAACTTCGTGATCGCCTGCTGCGGCAGGAATTCTTCGAGGATCCCCGCCACGACCGCCCCGAGGACGATGAACGGCATCGCCTCCCAGAGGACGGCGGAGAAGTTGATGATGAAGTCGAGGATGTCCTTCACCGCATCTCCGCCGGCAGAGCAGGGGGGCTATCGGAGGTACGCCGGCGGACGCCGGCGGGTTCGCCGCGGCTATTCTAGGGCCTCACGGGGCGGTTCTTCAGCCCACCCGCGAGTACGGACAGGAAGAAGAACGCGACGCTGACGACGACGATGGTGCCGCTCGGGCCGAACTTGACGCCGCCGCCGATCGGCAGGGTGACGGCAGTGCTGAGGTAGAAGCCGAGGAGCCCGGCGGTGACGCAGAACAGGAGCGTGAGCCAGAACATCTGGCGGAGGTTCTGCGACACGTTGGCCGCCGCCGCGGCGGGGACGACGAGCAGGGCGTTGATGAGCAGGGCCCCGACGGCCTTGATCGACAGGTTGACGACCAGCGCCAGCAGGATGATGAACAGGTAGTTGTTCGCCCGCAGGCCGACGCGGCGGGTGCGGGCCAGGCTCGGGCTGAAGCTGGCGAACACGAGGTCGTTGTACCGCCAGGCGAACAGCACGCCGATCATCACGGCCAGCGCCAGGAGGTAAATCAGGTCGATCTCCGGCACGAATAGGAGCGACCCGAACAGGAACGCCTCGGGGTTGAAGGTGCTCTTCTCCTGCAGGACGCGGAACAGCATCGCCCCGAACCCGATCGACAGGGCGAAGAACACGCCGATGACGGTGTCCGCCGCGAGGCTGGTCCGCTCGCGGATGTACACGATCGCGGCCCCGACCGCCGCCCCGAACAGAACCATGACCAGCGGGACGACCCAGCCCATCGTGTCCGGGTCGCGGCCGGCCCCGACGGCGATGGCGGTGAGCGACCCGAGGGCGACCCCGGCGAACGCCGAGTGGGCCATCGCGTCGGAGAAGAACGCCATCCGGTTGCCGACGACGAGCGCCCCGACGGTACCGCACAGCAGGCACACGAGGAGGATCGCCAGCACGCCCTTGACGACGAACAGTTCCGTGCCGAGGGCGTCGGCGACGGCGGCGATCAGGTCGGCCATCCAGGCGGCGGGCATCGTGGGTCCGATCAGGAGGAGGCGAGCCGGGCCGCGGCCCGGGCCAGCAGTGCCATCGCGGCGGCCGCCTCGGCGGGGGTGATGGTCAGCGGCGGCGAGATGCGCACCACCTTCTTCGACAGCGGGCCGAGGAGGTGGACGCCGTCGGCGCCCGGGCCGTCGCCGAGGTAGCCGGCCAGGACGAAGGCGTTCGCCCACTCCGCGGCCGTCTTCCCGCCGTGGTCGGCGAACTCGACGCCCCACACCATCCCACCCGCCTCGCCGCGGACGTGGGCGACGAACGGGTACTCCTTCAGCGCCACCAGGGCGCGCTCGATGAGCGCGGACGACTCCTTCATCCCGCCGATCACGTCGCGCGCCTCGAATTCGTCCAACGTCGCCAGTACGGCGGCGCAGTTCAACGGGTTCGCGCTCCAGGTGTCGGAGCCCTCGCCGTAGTCGAGCGCCCCGAACACGTCCGACCGGCCGACCGCGGCCGCGACCGGCACGCCGTTGCCGAGCCCCTTGCCGAGCACGACCAGGTCGGGTTCCAGTCCGTAGGTGCTGAACGCGAACAGCTGGCCTGTGCGGCCGAAGTTCGCCTGCACCTCGTCGAGGATGAACAGCACGTCGTTCACCCGGCACCAGCGCTGAAGGTACTGCAAATACTCCTTCGGCGGGTGGTACGAGCCGCCGCCACCGAGGTACGGTTCCGTGATAAGCGTGCCGATGCGCCGGCCGAACTGGTGGAGAAGGGCATCCAGTTCCTTCTGGTATGGGGCGGTATCGAACGGTTCCCCGCGTTGTGCGACGTCGCGGCACTCGGCCGTCGGGAAGGTGATGAAACGCACGCGCGGGTCACGCTCGGCGTCGGTCTCGCTGCCGGTCACGGCGTTGGCGAGCCCCTTCTTGCCGTGGAAGCCGAACCGCGTGGCCAGGATCATCGGGCGGGTGCGGTCGCGGGCCTGCGCCGCCCACAGCGCCTTCTGGATCGCCTCCGACCCGGACGCGGCCCACATCACCTGTTCCATCCGCCCGCCGCCCGGCGCGGCCCGTAGCCTGGCGACGAGCCGCCGGCTGGCGTCGGCCTCGATCGGCGTCACCGCGTTGTAGGCCGTCATCGCCACCGCGGGGAAGTAGTCCGGCCCGGCGTCGAAGGCGCCGGCCCCCTTCCCGGCTGCGGGCCAGCCCATGTAGTCGAAGAAGCGCTGCGTCCAGCGCAGGGGGTTGTGCCCGAGGTTGGCGACGAGAACGCCGGAGGAGAAGTCGAACAACCGGCGGCCCTCGGGGGTCCAGTGGTAGACGCCCGCGCTCTTCGCCAGCACGGCCTGCGACGGGGTGAACGTGCGGAGCGACCGCGGCTCGACGGCGGCGGCGGCGGCACGGGCGGCGTTGGAGGCCGGCTCGGCGGCGTGTTCGATCGGCGTCATGTCAGGCGTCCGGGGGCGGAGTGACCCGAAGGTAGTGGGGCGGCACGGCGTCCACGAGCCACACGCCGTTCGTGGACCTGTAGAAGGTGTACCCGGCGGACCGCATCCCGGCCGCATCCACTTCGAGGAGGACGAGCCGGCCGTGCCGGACGCCGACCTTCGACGCGGTAGCCGTGTCGGGCGAAAGGTGGACGTGGTGGCGGGCCATCTTGTGGAGCCCGTCGCGGCGGATGGCGTCGAGGAAGCGGTCGGCGGTACCGTGGAACAGTACGGCGGGCGGCTCGGCGGGCTCAAGTTGCAGATCGACATCGGCGGAGTGCCCCTGATTCGCCCGGACCCTCGTGCCACTGGGGTCGAACGCGAAGCGCTGCTTGTCGCTGCCGCGAACGACCTCAGCGAGTTCCTCCGCGGTGATCGGGAAGCCGCGGCGGGTGGCGCCCGCAAGGAGGTCCGTGACCGACACCCACCCGCCCGGTTCGAGCGTGAGCCCGAGGTCGGCGGGTTGGTGCCGCAGGTGGAGGCTGAGAAACTTGCTAACGCGAACGAAGCGCATCTGGTCCACGGCGGGCCTGCCGGTGTCGGGCAGGGGTCAGACCCGCCCGGGGTAGAGGATTTCCGGGGTCGCGGTTCCCGGCGCGTACAGGACAAGACCCCCTTCGGGTTGGTTCACCTTCACAACGCACCCGGGCCGGCCGGCGGCGGCGTGCGTCAGAATCGCCTCCGATGCTTGCACGACGGCGACGACGTTTCGGTCGGCGGCAAGGTCGTTGTAGGCGAGCGCCCGCATCGCCGCGAGCCGCTTGGGCCGCTCGTCCGCCGGGCCGCCGAACTCGACAGTGGCGACCTCGCGGAAGAATCGCTCGATGACTTCGATGCCGTAGCCGCGCTGGGATCGCTCGCCCCACGGCTCGAGGAACGTGCCGTTGTAGTGGTAATTCGGCGTGTTCTTCAGGTCGTGCGGGGTGCGGCCCTCGACCGTGAGTTCGACGCCGCGCTTCCGCTGGTGCGCGGCCCAGACGGCGTTGTCGAAGCGGAACTGCACCTCCTGCTCGACGTAGCCCGGGAAGTTATCGGGCGTGACCCAACTGGTGTGAATGTCGAACGCGGCCTCGCGGGCGTCCGGGTGGCGGTAGACGACCTGGAGCTGCACCGAGTCCCACGTCGGCCCGTCGGCGGGGCCGACCAGGCCACGCTGACCTGTGGCGGAAACACGGTCGAGCGCCCAGTCCGGGCCGAAGGTGAAGTCGATGAGCTTGAGGTAATGGACGGCAACGTAGGTAGACGGGTTCCGACCGCGGATCCACTCGGCGAACTGTCCGCAGCTGATGGACTTCGGTTCGAGGAGGGAGCAATAGCCGTTGTTGACGTGGCGGAGGACGCCGTCCTGGTAGAGCGTGCGGAGCTTCTTGTGGTCAGGGTCGGCGAGTTTATGGTA
>JBGAQM010000138.1:0-15207 GCA_044220735.1 Urbifossiella sp.
GGCGGCCTGCGGCGCAGCACCGGGGGAGCCACGCCACACGGACCACGCCGACGCCGCCCCGGGTTCCACCCGGGGCTACACGCCGACGCCCTCCGGGCTCCGAACCCGGGGTCGCCGGAATTGAATGACACACCCGCTTGCCCGCTCGGCCCGGCCCGGCGAGAATCGCCACCGCCCACCTTCTCCCCCGAGACCGACCATGCCCCGCGTCCTCGCCGCCCTGCTCGCCGCCGTCGCGGCCCACGCCGTCGCCGCCGACCCGCCGCGCCACACGTTCCTCGCCACCGGCAACGAGACGTTCATCGCCGACGACTCCGGCAAGGCGAGCTGGACGTACCCGCACTCGTCCCGCGACGGCTGGGTGCTCCCGAGCGGCAACGTCCTCCTCGCGCTGTCCAAGAGCAAGACCTACCCCGGCGGCGCCGTCGTGGAGGTGGACCGCGCCGGCAAGGTGCTGTTCGAGTTTAAGGGGACGCAGAGCGAGGTGAACACCGTACAGCCGCTGGCGAACGGCCGCGTGCTGCTGACCGAAGCCGGCGACCGCCCGCGCATCCTGGAGGTCGATCGGTCCGGCAAGACGCTGGCGGAGGTGCCGATCCAGGCCCAGACGAAGGACCACCACATGCAGACGCGGATGACGCGGAAGCTGGCGAACGGGAACTACCTGGTGCCGCAGTTGCTGGACAAGGTAGTGCGCGAGTACGACGCGGCCGGGAAGGTGGTGTGGGAGGCGACGGCGCCGCACATGCCGTTCACCGCCATCCGCCTGCCGGACGGGAACACGCTGGTCGGCTGCACGCACGGCAACCTGGTGGTGGAGCTGGACCGGGCGGGCAAGGAGGTGTGGCGGCTGACGAACGACGACGTGCCGGGCAAGACGCTGGACGACTGCTGCGGGGTGGAGCGGCTGTCGAACGGGAACACGGTGGTGACGAGCTACCACGCCGGCCCCGGGAAGGTGCGTCTGCAGGAGGTGACGCGCGACAAGAAGGTGGTGTGGACCTACACCGACGCCCGCCGCTCCGGCATCCACACGTTCCAGATCCTCGGCCCCGACGGCCGCCCCGGCGCCACCGCGTTCCGCTGACCGCGGCTCGACCCTTTGCGGCAACACGCTGGAGGCCCGGCGAACGGCCGGCGGGCGCCGGCTGGTCGGGGTGGCAGGTGCCGACACCAACGACCAGCCGGCTCACGCCGGCCAGTCTGCCCGGCGGGCGCGTCACCGCCGCGGCTCCCGCGCCAGCGCGGCGGTGAAGAAGCGCACCACCGGCGTCACGTCCGCGAGCCCGTGCGGGTGGTGATCCTGGCCCGGCTTTACCACCCGCTCCACCGGGCCGCCCAGCGCCGCGTAGCGGTCGTACACCAGGCCCGAGTTCTCCGCGTGCGGCACCACCGTGTCGCGGTCGCCGTACACCAGCAGCAGCGGGATGCGGGCCTTCGCCAGCGGCGCCAGGTTGTCCACCGGGTTCAACTTGTACGCCACCGCCTCGGCGTCCGTCTTTAAGTCGTAGGCGGCCAGCAGCTTCTTCCACTCGGCCTCGCTCCCCTTGCCCGTGCCCAGTTGCTTCGGCGCGCCGCCCGGCCAGCTCTTGAAGTCGCACACCGCGTTGTCCAGGTACACCGCCAGCGTCCGGTCCGGGTGCGCCGCCGCCCAGTTCATGCAGTACAGCCCGCCGCGCGACAGGCCGATCAGGCCCGGCTTCGGGTGGAGACCGTGGTCCGCCACCATCGCCGCGTGGAACGCCTCCCAGTGCTTCACCGCCTTCGGCGAGCCGAACAGGTCCGGCACCTTCACGTACGCCAGGTGCCAGCCGGCCTTCACGAGCGCGGCGTCGGCGTCGGCGAACGCCCCGAAGAACTCGCCGCGCCACACCCACGGCCGGCCCGGCAGCGCCGCGGGCGGCACCACCACCGTGGCGTCGAGGCCGCCGACCTTGAAGTCGTGGCGGGCGAAGGTCTGCCACTTCGTCGGCGTGCCGGGGAACGGCCGCGGCCCGTCGGCCGGGGCGGCGGCGAGGGCGACGAGCGCGGCGAACACGCCGAGGACGGAAGCGCGATGCGGGGTCATGGGGTCGCCCGGTGAGGGTGGTTCGGAGTCCGGCGGCCGACCCAGGGATTGTAGCCGCCCCGTCACCGCGCCGCGGCCGGTGCCGGTAGGTATGCTGCATGGCATCCCGCCCGGAGGAGTGCCGTGCCCGACCGTCCGCCCCGCCCCCACGCCGTCGGCCTGTTCCTCGCCGGCGCCGCCCTCGCCGCCGGCGTCATGACGCTCTCCGACACCCACCGCGGGCACCACGGCGACAGCATGATTCCCGTCCTCGCCAGCCTCTACGGGTGGGAACCGTTCTTCTGGATGACCGACCGCAACGGCCTCCTCCTCGGCCTCCTCGCCACCCCCGTCCACCACCCACTCGCCAACCTCCTCCTCCAGTTCGGCCTGTCCGTGTTCGCCGGCGTCGCCGCGCTCGGCCTCGTCGCCCGCTACCACAACCCCGCCGCCGGCTGGCCCGCCGTCGGCGCCGGGGCGTGGGCGCTGCTCCTGTTCGCCGGCGGCGAGTACGAGCGGTTCAACATGCTCAACCCGTGTCAGCCCTACGCCGTGTCGCTGTTCCTAGCCCTCGCCGGGCTCCTCCTCGCGGGCCGCGGCCGGTGGTGGGGCTGGCTCGGCGCGGTCGGGCTGTTCTGCGGCGTCGGCTGGGTGAACCTGGGCCTCGGCATGAACCTCGGCCCGTGGCTCGTCGCCCGGCGGCTCATGGCCGGCGTCGGCATGGCGGCGACCCTCCGCGCGCTGTTCCTGCTGACGCTCGGCACCGGGGTCGGCCTCGGGTTGCAGCGGTTCTCAGAACACCACGACACGCGGTTCGGGTTCGTCGCCGTGGACAAGTGGAAGGAAGGTTGGGAGGGGCTGGCGAAGGACGTGCGCGAGCACTACGAGTCGAACCTGCACGCCACGGCGCTGCTGCTGGCGGTCGGCCTCGCGTGGCGGCTGCTCCCCGCGACGCGGACGGCGGCGCGGCCGGCGTTCCGCGACGGGCTCGCGGCGCTGGCGGCGTTCGCGGTCACGTTCGCGTTCGTGGGCACGACGCAGTGGGCGGCGCAGAACGCGTACTCGTCGCGCTACGTGTTCCCGTCGATCTTCCTGCTGAACGTCGCCGCCGCCGGCGCGGCGCTCGGCCCGCCGCTGGCGCGCCTGTCCGCGGCGAACCCGCGGGCGGTGGCGCTCGGCGCGGCGGCGCTGCTACCGATGATGACCGTGGCGGTGTACGGGTGGCCGTCGCTGGCGACGGCGCGGGCCGCGGTGGACGAATCGACCGGCCGCTGGACCGCCGACGTGCTGGAGATGCGGTGTACGCACATCTCGGGGGAATACTGGGACGTGTGGCTGGCGGTGTACCACGCGAACCTGGTGCGGTACGAGCGCGGCGACGACGGCCCGGTGTGGGGGCTGGCGTTCCGGGCGGCGCCGACGCAAAAGAAGTGGTCGGCGGTGCCGCCGGCGGACGTGCGCATCGGCTGGCTGGTGCGCGCGGGGGCGAGCGGCCCGCCGGGCGAGACGGCGCCGTGGTGGCTGTCGCACTACCCGAAGCACCACGAGGCCGCGCGGACGCCGCGGGTGGTGCTGCTCGTCGCCCCGTAATTCGCGGGTGATTTCGCTTGACCGTGCCGGTCGAGCCGAGGAGGATGACGCACCGCCCAACACCCCGACGACCACCACGGAAGGCTCCCATGCGCCGCGCGGCTTTTCTCCTCCTGGCAGCGCTGGCCGCCGGCGGCTGCAAGCGGGCGCCGGACGCGCCGGCCCCGGAGGTCGGCCCGACCCCCGCCGGCCCGGCCCTCGGCGCCGTCCAGCGCGTCCACGTCTCGCCCGACGGCAAGCGGACGGCGGCCGCCCACCGCAAGGACGACGCGCTGTGGGAGACGATCGACGCGGCCGACTTCGGCCCGTTCGCCGACAGCGACGCGACGAACACCACCCCGTTCCGGCCCGCCGGGCCGACGCTGTTCCGTGCGAAGGTCGCGGGCGGGGCCGTCGTCGTGGCGAACGGCACCACGCACGGCCCGTTCGACGAGGTGTGGACGCCGCAGACGCGCGGCGCGGACTGGGGCGCGCTCGTCAAGAAGGCCGACAAGTACCACCTGCTCGTCAACGGCACGCTGTCCGCGGCGTTCGACGAGGTGGCAGGCGACCACCGCCTCGAAGCCGCGCCCAACCTCCACGACCCGACCGGGTTCGACGTGCCGCTCCTCCTCGGCGGCGGGCGGTGGGTCGCCTACGCCCGCCGCGGCGACGGGGCGTTCGTCGTCACCGGCCAGGGCGAGGCGGGTCCGTTCGCCCGCGTCGGGCACCAGCAGTTCAAGACGGCCCCGAACAACCCGGCGGCGGCGATGTTGACCCGCACCGTCTGCTCGAACGGCACCCGGTTCGGCGTCGGCGTGAGCCTCAAGACCGACGCCGGGGCCGAGCAGCACTGGCTCCTCGTGGACGGGCAGAAGCACGGCCCGTTCGCCAACACCTTCGACTTCCACGCCGCCCGCGACATGTCGCTCGACGGCTCCCGGTGGGCGTTCGCCGACGAGAAGGGGATTCACACCCACGACGGCACGATCGACAAGCCGACGCCGGGCACGGCCGTCGTGAGCAACACCGGCACCGGGCTGGCGTACACCTACGGGGCCGCCGGGGCGGCGCGGCTGGTGGTGAACGGCAAGGAGTTCGGGCCGTTCCACACCGTCCAGCGGCCGGACCTCTCGCCGGACGGCACCCGCTGGGTCGTCGGCACGTTCCGGGCGACCGGCGAGCAGGTGATCCTCACCGCCGACGGCGAGCAGGCGACGTTCAAGGGCGGCCTCCTCGCGCAGCCGCCGCTGTTCCGCGGGGCGCAGTGGGTCGCCCCCGGGGTCAACCCGGACGACACGGTGGCGTTCGTGGTCGAGGGCGTGCGCCGCGGGCCGTACAAGACCGCCGAGGTCGAGCAGCCGCCGGACCGGAACACGATGACCGAGTGGCGGGCGCACGGCGTCCGCGCCGACGGGATGATCGAGGTGTTCTCGCGCGGCAAGCCGCTCGCCACGGTCGGGCCGTTCGACTCGATCGGCCTCCTCCGCACGGCCGGCGACCACTGGGCCGCGCTGGTGCAGAAGGGGACCGCCCGGCGGCTGGCGGAGGACGGCACCGTCTCGGGCGACCTCCCCGCGTTCCAGGCGATCAACACCCACCACCACTCGGAGAACGCGGCCCGCATCGCCCTGATTACCACGGCGGAGGGCGGCGACCTCGTGGTGCTTCCCGGCCGGAAGCTCGGACCGTTCGCCAAGGGCGCGGTCGGGTTCCGGTTCTCGGCGGACGGGGCGCACTGGGGGTTCACCGCGCCGCAGGCGGACGGGAAGGTCAAGGTGGTCAGCGACACGGCGGGGGAGGTGGACGGCGACGCGGCGGCGGACGTCACCATGACGCCGCGCGGGGCGGCGTTCGTCGTCGTGACCGGCGGGCGGGCGTGGGTCCACGTCGGCGCCGACCGGCACGGACCGTTCGACGCCGCCGGCCTGTGCGCCGACGGCGACCGCGTTCACGCCGCCGTCGTGGAGGGCGGGAAGGTGACGGTGCGGA
Organism: Urbifossiella sp.; assembly: GCA_044220735.1. Lineage (GTDB taxonomy): Bacteria > Planctomycetota > Planctomycetia > Gemmatales > Gemmataceae > Urbifossiella. The sequence goes on from JBGAQM010000138.1 coordinate 5,609, forward strand.
CGTTCTAGCGCGCCCGGGTCGGGCCGCCCCGCGCCGCGGCCGCTCCGGGTGGGTATGCTGCACGGCACCCGCCCGGAGGAGCGCGTGCCCGTCCCCCGCCCGACTGCCGTCGCCCTGTTCGTCGCCGGCGCGGCCGCCGCCGCCGGCGTGATGACGTTCTCCGGCACCCACCACTGCCAGCAGGCCGACACCGTCGTCCCCGCGCTCGCCAGCCTGTACGGGTGGGAGCCGTACTTCTGGACGACCGACCGCAACGGCCTCCTCCTCGCCCTGCTCGCCACGCCGATCCACCACCCGCTCGCCAACCTCCTCGTCCAGTTCGGCCTGTCGGCGTTCGCCGGCGTCGCCGCGCTCGGGCTCGTCGCCCGCTACCTTCACCCCGGCGCCGGCTGGCCCGCCGCCGGCGCCGGGGCGTGGGCGCTGCTCCTGTTCACGTGTGGCGAGTTCCTGCGGTTCAACATGCTGAACCCGAGCCAGCCTTACGCCGTGTCACTGTTCCTCGCCGCCGCCGGGCTGCTCCTCGCGGGCCGCGGCCGGTGGTCGGGCTGGCTCGCCGCGGTCGGGCTGTTCTGCGCCGTCGGGTGGGTGAACCTCGGCCTCGGCATGAGCCTCGGCCCGTGGCTCGTGGCGCGTCGGCTGATGGCCGGCGTCGGCACCGCCGCGACGGCCCGCGGTCTGCTGCTGCTGGCGCTCGGCACCACCGCCGGGCTGGGGGTCCAGCGACTGTCCGACTACCACGACACCCGCCTGGGGCTCGTGCCGTGCGCCGAGTGGCGCGACGGCTGGGAGTACCTGGGCGCCGACGTGTGGCGCGACTACGGGACGACCCTGACGGTGTCGGCGCTGCTGCTCGCGGTCGGCCTTGCGTGGCGGCTGCTCCCCGCGACGCGGGCGGCGGCGCGGCCGGCGGTCCGCGACGCGCTCGCGGCAGCGGCGGCGTTCGCGGTCGCCTTCGCGTTCGTGGGCACGACGCAGTGGGCAGCGCAGAACGCCTACTCGTCGCGCTACCTGTTCCCGTCGGCGTTCCTGCTCATGGTGGCGGCGGCGGGTGCGGCGCTCGGCCCGCCGCTGGCGCGGGGGCGGCCGCGGGCGGTGGCGGCGGTCGCGGCCGCGCTGCTGCCGCTGATGACGCTGGTGGTGTACGGCTGGCCGTCGCTGGCCGCGGCGCGGGCGGGGGTGGACGACTCGACCGGCCGCTACACGGCGGACGTGCGGGCGCTGCGGTGTACGCACCTCTCCGGCGAGTACTGGGACGTGTGGCCGGCGGTGTTCCACGCCAACCTGGTGCGGCACGAGCGCGGCGAGGGCGGCACGGTGTGGGGGTTGACGCTCCGCGCGGCGCCGACGCGGAAGAAGTGGTCGGCGGCGCCGCCGGCGGACGTGCGGGTCGGCTGGCTGGTGCGCCCCGGCGCGACCGCGCCGCCGGAGGACACGGCGCCGTGGTGGCAGACGCACTACCCGACGCACCGCGAGGCCGCCCGGACGCCGCGGGTGGTGCTGCTCGTCGCGCCGTGACCGCAGTCGGGCTGGCCCGCGCCGCGACTTGTGTCGCCCACCCCCGCCCGATACGATCCCAGCATGGGGCTTCCCAACGCCGACCGGGCCGAGGTCGATCCCCGGAAGCTCACCGACTACTGCCTGTCGCCGGAGCACCCGGTCGGCAAGCACAAAGCTGCCCTGTTCCGCGCCGCCCTCGGGGTCACGGCCGCCGACGCCGGGACGTTGCGGGACGCCCTCCTGCGGGCGGCCGCGACCGGCGAGGCCGTCACTGGCCGGGCCGACGAGTTCGGGCAACGCTACGTCATCGATTTCGAGATGACCACGCCGGCCGGCACGGCGACGGTCCGGTCGGCCTGGATCGTCGGCCCCGGGGAGGACCACCCGCGGCTGACGACCTGCTACATCCACTCGGGGTGAACACATGGCCGCGCGCATCGAACTGCTCGACACGGTCGCCGTCACGGCCGACCTCCCCGACCTCGGCCTGTCGGTGGGCGAGGTCGGGGCGGTGGTCGAGGTGCTGGGCGGCGGGGCGGCGTTCGAGGTCGAGTTCTGCGAGCCGTCCGGGGCGACCTACGGGCTGCACACCCTCCGGGCCGAGCAGCTGATCCCCCTCCACACCCGCGGGCAGGCCCTGCGGCTCCGCGCCGACGCGGCGTGACCGGTCACGGCGTGGGGCCGCGGCCGATATACCGCTCCAGCCACGCGAACACCTCGCGGTGCCACACGAGCGCGTTCTGCGGCTTCAGCACCCAGTGGTTCTCGTCCGGGAAGTACACCAGCCGCGTCGGCACGCCCTTCTGGCGCAGCGTGTTGTAGTACTCGAACCCCTGCGTCACCGGCACCCGGTAGTCCTTCTCGCCGTGCAACACCAGCGTCGGCGTCTTGAAGTTCGCCGCGAACCGCTGCGCACTCTGCCGGTCGATCTTCTCCATGTCCAGCCACGGGAACGCCCCCAGCGCCCGCTGCCGCCCCGACACCACGTCCGACGCCATCTGGCTGTGGTAGCTGTACACCCCTGCGTGACACACGTGCGCCTTGAACCGGTCCGTGTGGCCGTTCAGCCACGCCATCATGTAACCGCCGTAGCTCCCGCCGGCCGCGGCCATGCGGTTCTTGTCGATCCACGCCTTCCCCTCGAACCAGTCGGTCGCCTTCATCACGTCGGCGAGCGGCTTGGTGCCGTAGTCGCCGGTGATCGAGTCGGTGAACGCCTGCCCGTAGCCGCTGGAGCCGTGGAAGTTCACGACGCCCACGACGTACCCGCGCGCCGCCCACGCCTGCGGGTTCCAGCGGAAGCTGAACTCGCTCATGATGCCGTTGTGCGGCCCGCCGTGCACCATCTGCACCAGCGGCCACTTCTTCGCCGGGTCGAAGTCCGGCGGGTAGAACACCCACATCGGCACGTCCGCGTCGCCCGCGCCCTTGAACGTCACGCTCTCGACCTTCCCGAGCTTCCACGACTTCACCAGGTCGTCGTTGAAGTGCGACAGCTGCCGCGGCTCCTTCATGCCGGGGCCGTGCGCGAACACCGTCGGCGGCTCGTCGAAGCTGTTGCGGAGGTACACGCCCATGCGCACGTCGCGGGCGAAGTCGATGGACCGCTCCGACACCTTCGTGGCGTCGGCGAAGCGCTTGCCGTCGAGCCCCACGAACGCGACGCGGATGTACCCCGCGTCCTCCACTTCGACGGCGACGCGCTTGCCGTCGGGGAGCCAGCGCGGGCTCGCGCAGCTGCGGTCCAGGTCGGCGGTCAGCTCGCGCGACTTGCCGTCGGTGTGCAGCATCAGCCGGCGGCGGTCGGCGTAGAAGAACTTCGTCGTCTGCCGCAGGAAGGCGATCGACTTGCCGTCGGGGCTGTAGACCGGGCTCGTGTCCGACGCGGGGTTGTCCTCGGTCAGCTTTCGCACTCCGGCCGCCCCGCCGACCGGCATCACGAACACGTCGGCGTTCGGGTCGAGGCCGGGGTCTTTCGAGGCGTCACCGACGAAGCACAGCTCCTTGCCGTCGGGCGACACGTCGTAGTCGTCGGCGCCGGGTTCGTAGGGCGGCAGGTGGAGGACGGTGCCGGCCATGAGGTTGGCGTGCTTGCCGGTCGCCACGTCGATGCCGAACACGACCGGCCGCTTGCCGTCGGTGAGCCAGCGGTCCCAGTAGCGGTACACGGTGGCGTCGATGACCACGGCCTTCGCCTTCTTCTCCTTCTCGGCCTTGTCGCGCTTGCGGTAGGCGGCGTCGTCCGGCGTGTCGGGCCACGTCCAGCCGACGGCGTAGAGCGTCTTCGCGTCGGCCCCCCACTTGACGCCGCCGGGTGACATCGGCATGTCACTGACGCGGCGGGCCTCGCCGCCGGCCGGCGGGATGACGTACACCTGCGGGCCGTCGTCGGCGCCGCGCTTGCTCGTGAAGGCGATGAGCGTGCCGTCCGGCGACCACTTCGGGCCGCTGTTCTTGCCGGGGGTGTGCGTGAGTTGCGTCTGCTTGCTGCCGTCGGTGGCGAGGAGCCAGAGCTGCGACGTGCCCTCGTCCTTCGGCACGTCCCAGGTGGTGACCTCGACGACGGCCCACTTGCCGTCCGGCGACACGCTCGGCGGCCCGACGCGCTTGACGGCCCACAGGTCGTCGGCGGTCATGGGCCGCGGCTGCGCGGCGGCGGGGGATCCGGCGAGGAGGAGGGCGACGACGGGAATCACGCGGCGCATACGCACGCTCCGGGAACGATGACGGGGGTCACGACTCTCTGGCCGCGAATCGTACCACGCGCGGCGGCCGAACGCACCCCCCGGCGCGAACCCACCATTCGCGCCGAAACGCCGTTCGGCCCCCACCGCCTTAAGGCCCAATCTCGATCCCGGCGCAGCTCCAACCCCCGCTCGGCCCGGATTAGTGTGGGGGTGTTCGCCCGACCGGTACGTCCTCCCCTTCTCCCGGAGTCGCGACCATGATTCTCTCCCACGCCCAGTCGGCCGAGTACCTGATCGTGCTGTGCTGCAACGGCATCTACCGCGGCCACGACTACCGCGAGCCGTTCGCGGAGCGGAACTGGGTGCTGCTGCCGTACCAGGCGGGCGACCCGCCGTTCTACGCGAAGCAGATCGCCGAGGCCGTCCGCCTCACCGCCGCCCACCCGCAGTCGCTGATGGTCATCAGCGGCGGCCAGACGCGCCCCGAGGGGGGCCAGCGGAGCGAGAGCGGCAGCTACCTCCAGGTGTTGAGCTCGCTCGGCCACCTGGGCCAGCCCGGCGCCCGCCAGCGCTGCACGATCGAGGAGTACGCCACCGACAGCTACCAGAACATTCTGTTCAGCATCTGCCGGTTCCGGGAAGTGGTCGGGCGGTTCCCGGCGCGCGTGTGCGTGGTCGGCTGGGGGTTCAAGGCGGCGCGGGCCGACTTCCACCGGCAGACCCTGCGCTGGCCCGCCGACCGGTTCGTGTACGCCGGGTGCTGCGAGCCCGACGACATCGCCACCGCGCGGGCCAACGAGGGCACGGTGCTGGCCCAGTTCCGCGACGACCCGTACGGCGCCGGCCCGGTCCTGGGGCCGAAGCGCGACAGCCGGAACCCCTTCCGCCGCACCGCGCCGTACGCCGTGTCGTGCCCCGAGGTGGCCGGCCTGCTGGCGCACCGGGGGCCGGAGCCGTACCCCCACGCCCTGCCGTGGGAGGCGGCCCGGTAGCGCCCGCGGGCCGACGGGGGGTTTCGGGCCGAAATCCCCCGTCGGCCCGGGCACCCCCGCCCGCGCGGGTCGGGTAGGCTGTAGTACTCTCCCCTCACCCTCTCCCGGTGACCGACATGACGACCCCGAGACGGACGGCCGAGTCGGGACGACGCGCCCAGAATACCTACGTGTGGTTCCCGTTCCACGCCCCGATCGAGTACGAGCAGGGGAAGCCGCGGCGCCCCCAGCTGTTCAAGACGCGCGACGGGTCGGCGTCCGTCGAGCTAGCGCCGGTGCTCGCCCGGGCCGGGTACGCCTATGCCGGGCAGTACATCAACCCCCCGTGCCGGCTGGTCGGGCGCAACCGCCCGCCCCGCCAGAAGCGCAAGGCCGGCGAGGACGCGTGGCTGGCCGACACCGGCCTGATCCTCCTGACCATCCGCCCCCCCATCGACAACGAGGCCCCCGAAGACCGCGGCCGGCACTCCATCCCGCGGAGCTACTCCTGGCTGGAGGACGCGGTCGTCGACCGGCTCCGGGACTGCTTCTTCTTCTCGTGCTCGCGCGACGCCGTGCAGCTCGCCACCCGGGTGCGCGAGCACGTGGACCCGGCCTTGCGCCACCTCCGGTTCAAGCAGAACGCCGTGGCCGGGTCGTGGCTGAAGGACCGGGCCGACCGGCCGATCGACCCGCGCTCGACGATCGGGTTCGTCGCCTACATCCCGCGCGACGAGGCGGCCGGGATGCCGGCGATCCTGACCGTGTTCGGCATGGGCGGGAACGACACCCTCCGCGTCGCGCACCTGCTGGGCGTCCGGGCGCCGGCGTTGCTCGGCCGGGTGCTGGCGTCCCCCGGGCCGCGCCTCGTGATGTTCCGTCTCACGCCGCCGGACGACCTCGGCGACGGCAAGACGTTCCCGCCGCCCGGCCTCCTCGCGCCGCGGTGCGTCGGCTGGGGGTTCGAGCAGGTCGCCGACGTCACGACGGGGGGTGGCCCGTGACCGCGGCCGACGTGACCGCCGCCCTGGCCGCGGCCGACGTGGCGGTCCTGCGGTACGAAACGCCCGAGTGCCCGTGCACCGGCATCACCGCCGTCGTGACCCGCGAGCGGCCCCTGCTCGCCGGCCGCGGCGTGCTGGTCGCGCCCTGGTCGCGCCGGCTCCCCGCCGCACAGAACGCCCTTGCCCGCGGGCTGGTGCGCGACACCGACCTGACGCTGCGCGTCGCCGGGGCCGGCGGGCGGCCGCTCGACGTGCGGGTGCTCGCGTGGCACGCCCCGGGCCACGCCCCCACCTTCTACCTCGCCGCGGACGGGCACTTCGAGGGCGTCGAGTCGCCGTACGACACGCCGACCGCGAACGCCGACGCGCTCGTGTTCGGCCTCGCTGCCGCCGCACTGCTGCACGGCCGGCTCGCCCCGCGCGCCTGGTGCTGGGGCGCCGACTGGCAGACCGTGCCCGCGCTGGTCCTGCTCCGCGAGCGCCACCTCACGACCCTCGGCCTGCACAACGACTTCGACACCTTTCTTGGCCAGGTTGCCGAAGACTTCCCCGAGCCGCGCTACGCCCCGTTCCGACACCGGACGGCGCTCCAGGTCGGCCTCGAAACCTGCGCCGTGGTCACGACGGTGAACCGCGGCTTCGCCGACGGCTTGCGGACCGAGCTGCTGCACACCCGCGTTCTTGCGGGACACCTGCAACCGTTCGTCGGCCGCGTGATCGGCGTGGACAACGCCAACTTCGTCGAGCCCGACCCGGCCGACGCCGCGCTGGCCGACCTGCTGGAGCGGGCGCCCGACGAGGGTCTGCGGCAGCTCGCCGCGAAGCAGACCGCCGCCCGCGCCGCGCTCCCGGCCGCCGTGGCCCGCGCCGCCGAGGGGAAGGTGCTGTGCGTGGCGATGGGGCGGCGGTCGAGCCAGAAGCTGCACGACGTCGTGGCGGCCGCCGTGCGGGCGCTGCTCCGCGAGTCGCCGGCGCTGCCGGTGTACGTGTTCTTCGCCACCACCCACTCCGACGCGGGAAGCCCGGCCCGGCTGCGGCGCGTGCAGGAGTTGTGCGCCGAGTTCCCCGCGAACGCCGGCTGGTCCGACGGCCGGGTCGCGTACTACCCGCAGTTGATGGCTGCCGGGTCGTTCAACGTCCTGTGCTCGCTCTGGGCCCCCCACGAGGCGGCGTTTCAGTCAACGATCGTTCCGGTCGCGCGAGCAGTCGAAGGATTGGCGGCGCAGGTGTGTCCGCCGACCCGGGTCGGCGTCGCGGGGCGGCTGGCGGACCGCTGGCACGCCCCGGGGGCGGCGCCCAACGGCCTGACGTTCCGCGAGGACCCGGGCGAGCCCGACGCCGACGCCGCCGACTTACGCGCGCTCCTGGAGGAGAGTCCCGCGCCGCGGAACGGGTTGAGCGAGCGGCTGACCGCGGCGCTGGCCGCGGCGCTCCGCGAGGCGGTGGCGCTGCGGCTGACCGACCCGCACGGGTACGGCCGGCTGGTAAGCGGGGCGGTGCGGACGCAGCAGGCGCGGGACTGGCACGCGACGATCGGGGGCGTGTTCGCGCTCGTCGAGGCGGCCCGCACCCGCGGCCGCCTGTAGTGATGGGTTCCGAGAAGCCATGCCGGGCGGTGTTGACTCGTTGCGACCGATGTGGCCCCGGGTGCGCGGGCAACGCCCCGGCCCGGCGGCGCAGCCGCCGGCCCCCTCCTCTGGAGGGGATGGGCTGGGGTAGCACCAAGTTCAGATGAGGTTCGGGATGGTCAGCACCGCGTATTTGCCGTCGTGGTGCCCCCCACCCCGCGGCGAGTTTGCAGTGACCCTCCCCCAGAGGGGGAGGGGGAGGTGGGGGTGCGTTCCCGGGCGCGAATCGCACTCCGCCTCCTCCCCCTCTGAGGGGGAGGACCTGGGGGCTCCGCGTGCCCGGAGTCTCGCACCTTGCCTCGTCGGGTGTCTCCATCACCCTGCGGCGCCCCCGCCGGCCGCGACCCTCCCCTGTGAGGGGGAGGAGCGGGGCCGACGGGCGCCCGTGGTGCGTTCCCGGGGCGCGAATCGCCCTCACACCCTTCTCCCCCTGGGGGAGGGGGGCCGGGGTGGGGGGTACACCCGTGTGGAGTCTCGCGGCGGCTCCAGCACCCCGAGTCTCCGTCGCAGGTGGTGCCACCCCGCGGCCGCGCCGCGACCCCTCAGAGGGGGAGGGTGTGGAGCCGACGGCTCACCCGGAACGGCCGCGGGCCGCGCGGACTGCGATCGCAAGGATGATCACCTTCCGGTATCACTTCACGACCCGGCGGGCGAGCGTCCACTATCCGCCCGCCCGGTGGTCGTTCCAGGCCACGACCTGTCGCGCTCCACGGACAGGCCACCCGCGCCCGGGGCCGCCGTCACTTCTCCGGCGAACCTGCTCCGTCGTCTTCGCCAGTCGATTTGCATCTGGCCGAGCGACCCGGGGACGAACGCCTTGCGGCTCTTCGACAGGTCGAGGGTGAGGGTGTCGCCCTTCAGCCCGAACGGGGCCGACACGCCCTCGGCGGGGTCAGCTTGAACGGCGGGCGGCGGCCGAAGTCCTTGTGCGTGACCAAGGTCCGGTCTGGTGGACGTTGAACACCACGGCGGACGGGTGTTCGACACCTTCAGCTTGCTGGCCGGCCACGTCGCCGAAGTCGTAGAGGAGGCGGGCGAAGTCGGCGGCCTTGCCGTCGGCCGGGTACAGGCCGACGGTCACCCGGGCGGTACCGCGCCAGCCCTCCTTCGGGTCGGCCGTCAGCCGCCAGGTGCCGACCAGCTTCTCCAGGTCGGCCCGCTTGAGCACGACCGGTTCGTCCTGCGCCCCGGCGCCGGCGACGACGCCGACCAAGGCCATCCCGCAGACCAGGGCGTGTCGCACCGCGTCCTCCTCACGGCGCCGGCGGCACGACCGGCTCCGGTGGCGGCGCCGGCGGCGGTCCTGCTGGCGTGATCGCCAGCAACTCCACCAGCCGCGCCTTGCCGTCGGCGCCGAACACGACGCGGACCGCGGACGTGCCGTCGCCGCTGACCCAGTACCGGTCGGCCTCGGCCGGTCGCCACGCGCCGCGGCGTCGGCTTCCGCCGCACGACGGTCGTCGAGTATCCGGCCAGCCGCCCCGGCCGAGCCCATGTACCCGGCGACCTCCGGCCCGGCGACGCGGGCGCAGCCTCGTGCCGCGCCCTCCAGCTCGGCTGGTCGGCCGCCGGCTTCGGCAGCGGCGCCCGGCTACAGCCGGCCAGCAGCGCGACGCCCCACGCGGCCACACACGCCCGGGTCATGCCGTCCCCCTCGGTTGGATCGTTGAACGTACCCGCCGGCCGGCCGCGGTCGCAAGAAGATTCCCCGGCCGACCGCGCCAGCCGGCTCAACCCGCACCGCCCGCTGCAGCGGCCCGGGCGCGCCCCGCGGCACGACCGCCCCGACGCCACCGCCGCGGGCCGAAACCC
>JBGAQM010000139.1:0-14972 GCA_044220735.1 Urbifossiella sp.
AGAACCGCGACCCGCTCGCCGCCCCGCAGGTCAAGCTCATCGCCGAGTGGATCGCCCAGGGCGCGACGGACGACACGCCGGCCTCCGCGAAGGAAGCCGTCATCGACATGGCCAACCCGCCGAAGTACGCAGCGCCCCCGGTGGTCACGTCACTGGCCTTCGACCCGCAAGGCGACTACCTGGCCGTGGCCGGGTTCCACGAGGTGCTGCTGTACTCCGGGAAGGACTACAAACTCTCGTCGCGGTTGGTCGGCATCTCGGAGCGGATCAACGCGGTCGCCTTCAGCCCGAACGGCGAGCGGCTCGCCGTCGCCGGCGGCGCCCCGGGCCGGTTCGGCGAGGTGCAGGTCTGGAACCACAAGCGCGACGACCTGGTCGTGTCCGCGCCGGTCACGTTCGACACCGTGTACGGCGTTAGCTGGTCGCCGGACGGGAAGTCCGTCGCGTTCGGGTGCATTGACAACACCGTCCGCGCGATCGACCCGAGCACCGGCAAGCAGACGCTCCAGATGGGCACGCACACCGACTGGGTGCTCGGCACCGTGTTCAGCCAGGACGGCCTGCACCTCGTCTCCGTCAGCCGCGACATGAGCTTGCGGCTCACCGAAGTGCCCACGCAGCGGTTCGTGGACAACGTGACGAGCATCACGCCGGGCGGCCTCCGCGGGGGGCTGATGGCGGTGGACCGCAGGCCGATGAAGGACAAGAAGATGCAGAAGGTCCCGGAGGACACGCCGGGCGTGCCGCCGAAGGTGTACGACGAGCTCGTCATCGGCGGCGCCGACGGCACGCCGCGGCTCTACAAGATGCACCGCGAGGTGAAGCGGCAGATCGGCGACGACGCCAACAAGATCCGCGAGTTCGAGAAGATGCCGGGCCGGATTTCGGGCTTGGCGTTCAACGCCGACGGCAAGTACTTCGCCGCCGCGAGCAGCCTGGACGGCAAGGGCGAGGTCCGCGTCTACGAGACGGACACCGGCAAAAAGGTGGTCTGCGAGGGCGTCACCGGCCCGGCCTACGCGGTGGCGTGGCACCCGGACGGCAAGTCGATCGCGTCCGCCGGCTTCGACGGCACTGTGTGGCTGCACGACCCCGCGACTGGCAAACTCATCAAGAGCTTCGTGGCGCGGCCGCCCGCACTCGCCGCGTCCCGCTAACCGCACCCCAAAGCCCCGCCGACTGCGGCCGGCGGGCTTGCCCCTTACACCCGAGGCACCCGAGATGACCCGCTCTGTCTCCGCGGCGGCGGCCCTCCTGCTCGCCGCCGCCCCGGCGCTCGCCCAGCCGGCGGCCGAGTCGCTGCCGCCCGGCGCCAAGGTCGTGGCGCTCGAGGCGAGACCGGCCGCAGTCGCGCTCGAGGGGCCGTTCCAGTACAGGCAACTCCTCATCACGGCAAAGCTCGACAACGGCGAGGTCGTGGACGCCACCCGGTTCGCGCAGATCACCCTGCCTGGCAAGCTCGTCACGCAAAAGGCGGGTCTCGTCCGCCCCATCGAAGACGGGAAGGGCGACATCTCGGTCGCCGTCGGCGACAAGGCAGTAAGGATCCCAGTCGAAGTCCGCGGCGCGAAGTCCGAGCCGCCGGTGAGCTTCGTCCGCGACGTGCAGCCGGTGCTGTCGCGCCTCGGGTGCAACGCCGGGACGTGCCACGGGGCGCAGGCCGGGAAGAACGGCTTCAAACTTTCGCTCCGCGGCTACGACGCCATTTTCGACTACCGCGCCCTGACCGACGACCTGGAGAGCCGCCGCATTAACCGGGCCGCCCCGGAGCGGTCGCTGCTGCTGCTGAAGACGAGCGGCGTGGTGCCCCACCAGGGCGGCGTGTTGACGCAGCCGGGCGAGCCCAACTACGAGACCATCCGCCGCTGGGTCGCGCAGGGGGCGAAGCTGGACCTCGAAGCCGTGCGCGTGAAGGGGATCGAGATCTTCCCCAAGAACCCGACGCTGACGCGGATCGGGGCGAAGCAGCAGTTCGCGGTCGTCGCCACCTACGCCGACGGCAGCACCCGCGACGTGACGGCCGAGGCGTTCATCGACAGCAGCAACACCGAAGTCGCCCCCGCCGACCGCAACGGCGTCGTCACCGGCATCCGCCGCGGCGAGGCGACGATGCTGGCCCGCTACGAAGGCGCGTACGCCGCCTCCACGGTCGTCATCCTCGGCGACCGGGCCGGGTTCGTGTGGGAACAGCGGCCGGTGCAGAACTGGATCGATGAGCTCGTGGACCGGAAGCTGCGGCAGGTGATGGTGCAGGCCAGCCCGCTCTGCACCGACGAGGAGTTCGTGCGCCGCGTCTACCTCGACCTGACCGGCCTCCCGCCCGAGCCGGAGGACGTGCGGGGCTTCCTCGCCGACGCCCGCCCGAGCCCGCAGAAGCGCGACGCCCTGATCGACCGGCTCGTCGGCTCCGACGCCTTCGTCGAGCACTGGACGAACAAGTGGGCCGACCTGCTCCAGGTGAACCGCAAGTTCCTCGGCGACGTGGGGGCCAGCAGCTTCCGCGGCTGGATTCGCAACGCCCTCGCCACGAACCAGCCGTACGACAAGTTCGCGTTCGACATCCTCACGGCGAGCGGGTCGAACGTCGCCAACCCGCCGGCGTCGTACTTCAAGGTGCTGCGCTCGCCGGACGCGGTGATGGAGAACACCACGCAACTGTTCCTGGCGGTACGGTTCAACTGCAACAAGTGCCACGACCACCCGTTCGAGCGGTGGACGCAGGACAACTACTACAACCTCGCCGCCTACTTCGCGCAGGTGCGGCTCGCCGAAGACCCGGCCTACAAGGGCCAACGCATCGGCGGCACCGCCGTGGAAGGCGCCAAGTCCCTGGTCGAGGTCATCTCCGACGGCGGGAGCGGCGAGATCAAGCACGAGCGCACTGGCGAGGTGGCACCGCCCAAATTCCCCTACGTTGTGAACGCCGACGTCGGCCCCGCGGCGCAGCGGCGCCAGCAGGCGGCGAAGTGGATCACGTCGAAGGAGAACCCGTACTTCGCCCGCAGCTACGTCAACCGCCTGTGGGGCTACCTCCTCGGCGTCGGGCTGATCGAGCCGATCGACGACATCCGCGCCGGCAACCCGCCGACGAACCCCGAACTGCTCGACCGGATGACGACCGAGTTCGTGAAGTCCGGGTTCGACGTGCGGGCCATGATCCGCACGATCTGCAAGAGCCGGACGTATCAACTGTCGATCGCCACGAACCAGTGGAACCGCGACGACGACATCAACTACTCGCACGCGCTGGCCCGCCGGCTGCCGGCCGAGGTGCTGTACGACAGCATCCACCGCGTGACGGGCTCGGTCAGCCGGCTGCCGGGCCTGCCGCCGGGGTCGCGGGCGGCGCAGCTGCCGGACAGCAACGTGGACCTGCCGGGCGGGTTCCTCGACCTGTTCGGCAAGCCGGTCCGCGAGAGCGCCTGCGAGTGCGAGCGCACGGGGGGCATGAACCTCGGCCCCGTGCTGGCGATGGTGAACGGGCCGATCGTCGGCGACGCCTTGAAGGACCCGAACAACCGCCTGGCCAAGATCGTCGCGGCCGAGAAGGACGACGCGAAGGTGGTGAACGAGGTGTACCTGGCGATCCTCGCCCGCCAGCCGTCGGCGAAGGAACGAGAAGCGGGTGTCGCCGCGGTCCGCGCCGCCGGACCGGACCACGCCCGAATCCTTGCCGACTACAAGGTGAAGGCCGACGCCTTCAACGCCTACAAGGCCACGGTCGACGGCCGGCAGACGGCGTGGGAGCAGGCCCGCCTCGCGGAGAAGCCGACGGCGTGGGTGACCCTCGACATCGAGAAGGCGACCTCGAAGCAGGGGCCGACGCCCGCGTCGCTCAAGGACGGGGCCCTGCTCACGATCGGGAAGGACGGCTCCGTCCTCGCCAGCGGCAAGACGGGCCAGGTGGACGTGTACACCGTGGTCGGCAAGGCGAAGCTCGGGAAGGCAATCACGGCGATTCGCCTCGAAACGCTCTCCGACCCGAGCCTGCCGAACAAAGGTCCGGGCCGCGCCGAGAACGGCAACTTCGTGTTGAACGAGTTCAAGCTGACGTACCAGAAGGCGGGCAAGGACGACGAGTCGAAGGCCGCCCCGGTGCGGCTGACGGCGGTCGCCGCGACGATTCAGCAGGATAGCTTCCCGGCCGCAAATGCGGTGGACAACAACCCGGCGTCCGGCTGGGCGGTCGGCAACGGCGTGAGCAACAACCAGGCGGCGCTGTTCCGCTTCCAGAGCCCGGTGCCGGCCGTGGCCGACGGCGTGACGTTCACGGCGACGCTCGACCAGCGGTTCGGCACGAACCACGTCGTCGGAAAGTTCCGGCTGTCGGTGACCTCGGACGCGAACCCGAAGCTGGCGAGCCCACTGTCGCCCGAGGAGGTAGCGCTGCTGGAAACGCCCGCGGCTCAGCGGAATGACGCCCAGAAAGCCCGGCTGCGGGCGCTGTACCTGGCGCAGGACCGCGAGTACCAGCGGCTGGCCGCCGACGCCGCCGACGTGCCGCCGGCCGACCCGCGGGTGCTCGGGGCGCAGGACCTGGCGTGGGCACTGATCAACACGCCGGCATTCCTGTTCAACCGCTGAGCGCGTGGGTTGAGTCGATCGCATGGGAAAGCCCGGGGACGGCCGTCCCCGGGCTTTCGTCGTTCTCGGGACCGTGAGGAGGACTCGATGAGCAGCGCGACTGGTGCCTCACCCGCCGTTCCCGCCCCGCTCCGCGAATGGCTCGCCCTCGCGGTGCGGGGCGGTGCCTCCGACCTCCACCTCATCGCCGGGCACCCGCCGGTCTTACGCCTCCACGGCGATCTGACCGCACTTCCCGTGCTGCCGCTCGCCGCCGACGCGCTCGAACCGCTGCTCCTCACCGTCTGCACGCCCGCGACCACGGATCGACTGGCCGCGCAGAGGAGTGCCGACTTCTCGTTCGATCTTGAGGTCGACGGCCGGTCCTACCGCTTCCGTGCGAACCTGTTTCACGCCGGCGGGCACGTCGGCGCCTGCTTCCGCGTCATCCCCGCCGACATCCCCGACCTGGAGTGGGCGGGGTTCCCCCAGGCGCTCGCCGACCGCGTGGCGTCGCTCCGCGACGGGCTCGTGATCCTCACCGGGCCGACCGGGTCCGGCAAGACGACAACTCTGGCAATGGTGGTGAACCGCCTCAACCTCGCGGGCGGCTACCGCATCATCACCGTCGAGGAGCCGGTGGAGTACGTGTTCCCGCGGATGCCGCACTCCGTCGTCACCCAGCGCGAGGTCGGGTCCGACGTGCCGACGTTCGCCGACGGCCTCCGCTCCGGCCTTCGGCAAGACCCGGACGTGATTCTCGTCGGCGAGGTCCGCGACCGCGAGACGGCCCAGATGGCCCTGAGCGCGGCCGAGACCGGGCACCTCGTGTTCACGACACTCCACACCCGCGACGCGAAGGGGGCGGTGACGCGCTACGCCGACCTGTTCCCGCAGGACATGCAGCAGCCGGTGCGGGCGCAGCTGGCGCTCGGGCTGCGGGCGGTGGTGAGCCAGCGGCTGCTGCCGGGCGTCGAGCGCGGGGCGAAGCGGGAGCTGGCGCTGGAGGTGCTGTGGGTGACGCACCCCGTCGCGGCGGCGATCCGGCTCGGGAAGGTGGAAGGGATCGACAACCTGATCGTCACCGGCCGGGCGGACGGGATGCAGTCGTTCGACGAGTCGCTCCGGCAGCTGATGCTCGCGGGGCGGATCACGCGGGGGGTCGCCGAGCAGAACGTGAGCGACCCGGGGTTGCTGTACCGCTGACGGGCCGGGCGCTACTTCGCGTGTTCCTTCTGGACGCGCTCGGCGTCGCCGCGGAGGATCGGCACCATTACCTCGCGGAAGAACACGATCAAGGCCAGCCCCGCGACGAGCACGCCCGCCAGCCGCAGGAGTACGCGACCCCAGAACGGGGGCTCCTCGCGGCGGCCCACCGGTCAGCCCCGCCCGCGGCCGGTGATCGACCGCGTCTCGGTCAGCACCTGGTCCATGAACACGTCGTGCCCCGCGACCGGGATTTCGTCGAAGATTTGACAGTCGAAGGCCAGCGCGACGAGCGGGGCGTCCGGCCGGGCGCGGGCGAGGAGGCGGTCGTAGTAGCCCTTCCCCTGGCCCATCCGCCCGCCGCGCGGGTCGAATGCCGTTCCCGGTACCATCACCAGGTCCAGCTCCTCGGGCTGCACCACCTTCGCGGGGAGGCGGCGGAGTTCGTCCTTGGGCTCGAGGATCTTGTACGCCCCCTCCACCAGTTCGCTCATGTCTTCGAGCAGGAACAGTTCGAGGGTGTTGGTCTCGACCACGCACCACGGCACCACGACGCGCTTGCCGTGGGTCAGGGCTTCGGGCAGCGTGTGGCGGGTGCGGACCTCGCTGCCGGCGTCCACGTACCACATCACCGACTTCGCCGTGCGGTAGGCCGGCAGCTCCATGAACCGCCCGCAGATGGCCCGGCTCAGCGCGTCCTTGTCCTTCTGGGCGACGCGGTTCTTGCGGGCCTGTTCGCGGATGGCGGCCTTGCGGGTCTGCGGGTCGTCGGCCATGACGGGGCTCCGGTGGGACTGGTGCCGTGTAACTTACCGGTCGTGCGGGCTACCGACATGGGGCCGCCCGACCGCGCGGGTAAAATGAATCAAACGACCCGAACGACCCCTCCAACTTATAGCCATGACCACCACCACCTCGAAGCCGTCGTTCGCCCTGATCACGCTGATCCTGCCCGGCCCGGACCGCAAGCGGCAGCCGAGCCCGTACCACTACCGTGTCACGTACCGTAACCCCGACCCGTCGGAGCCCGGTTGCCTGATGACGTGGGACGTGCTCGGCGGCCGCGAGCGCTACCAGATTGCGCTGGAGCAGACGCCGTCCGGCGAGACCGCCTGGCACTGCACCTGCGCGGACGCGGTCTTTCACGGCGACAACAACCACGCCCACCGTTGCAAGCACGTCCGCGGCCTCCGCGAGTTGTTCCCGCGGGCGGCGTAGTGCTCGACGAGATCAGCGGGCCGCCGGGAACCGCTCCTGCAACGGCACGACGGTCAGCTCCTGCTCGCGGAGCGCCCGGCACGCCTCGGCCGCGGCCTCCGCGGCGGACAGCGTCGTGATGCACGTCACCCGGTTGGATACCGCCCCGGCGCGAATCTTCCGCTCGTCGGACGAGCTGCCTCGGCCACTCGGGGTGTTGATGACGAGCGCCACCTCGCCGTTCTTCATCTTGTCGAGTAGGTTCGGCCGCCCCTCCGCGATCTTCGGTACGACCTCGACCGGGATGCCGCGCTCGGCCAGGAACTTCCCGGTGCCGCGGGTGGCGATCAGCTTGAAACCCATCCCGACGAACGCCCTCATCACCGGCGCCACGCCCTCCTTGTCACGGTCGGCGACGGACACGAACACCGTGCCGCCGAGGGGCAGGGGCGAACTCGCGGCCATCTGGCTCTTGGCGAACGCCATCGGGAACTCGTCGTCGATCCCCATCACCTCGCCGGTCGACTTCATCTCCGGCCCGAGGATGATGTCCACGCCGGGGAATTTGTTGAACGGGAAGACGCTCTCCTTCACCGAGTAGTGCGTCGGCACCACCTCATCCTTCACCCCCAACTCGTCGAGCGTCTTGCCGGCCATGACCAGCGCCGCGAGCCGGGCCAGCGGCACGCCGGTCGCCTTGCTCACGAACGGGATCGTCCGGCTGGCGCGGGGGTTGGCCTCCAGGATGTACACGACCGGGGTGTCGCCGCGCACCCCGGCGACGGCGAACTGGATGTTCATCAGCCCCTTCACGTTCAGGGCCGCGGCCAGCTTGCGAGCCTGAACCTTGATCTCGTCGATCACCGCCGGCGGAAGGCTGTACGGCGGGATGACGCAGGCCGAGTCGCCGCTGTGGATGCCGGCCTCCTCGATGTGTTGCATCACGCCGCCGATCACCGTCCGGGTGCCGTCCGACAGGCAGTCCACGTCCACCTCGGTCGCGTTCTCCAGGAACTGGTCGATCAGGACCGGGCGGTCCTTACTCACGTCCGGGGCGACGCGCTCCATGTACGCTTCGAGCTCGTCCTCGGTGTAGACGATCTTCATGTCGCGGCCGCCGAGCACGAAACTCGGGCGGACCAGCACCGGGAAGCCGATCTTCCGCGCCGCGAACACCGCCGCCGGCGCGTCCACGGCGGTGCTGTTCGCCGGCTGCTTCAGGCCGAGTTCGTCCACGAGAACCGCGAACCGCTTGCGGTTCTCGGCGATGTCGATGGAGTCCACGCTCGTGCCGATGATCGGCACGCCGGCCGCTTCGAGGGGCTTCGCCAGGTTCAGCGGCGTCTGCCCGCCGAACTGCACGATCACCCCCTCGGGCTTCATCCTCTCGTGGATGTTCAGCACGTCCTCGACGGTCAGCGGCTCGAAGAACAGGTGGTCGGACGTGTCGTAGTCGGTGCTGACGGTCTCGGGGTTCGAGTTCACCATGATGACCTCGTACCCCGCCCCTCGGAGCGCGAACGCCGCCTGCACGCAGCAGTAGTCGAACTCGATCCCCTGGCCGATGCGGTTCGGCCCGCCGCCGAGGATCATGATCCGCGACTTGCCGGCCGAGGGGCGAACCTCGTCCTCGACCGACGAGCCGGCGGCGGTGCGGGTCGGCGTCTCGTAGGTGCTGTAGTAGTAGGGCGTGTACGCCTCGAACTCGGCGGCGCAGGTGTCCACACTCTTGAACACCGCCTCGATGCCGAATTCCTGTCGGACGCGACGCACCTCGGACTCGGGACAGGTCCACAGGTTCGCCAGCTGCCGGTCCACGAACCCGTGCTGCTTGGCGCGCAGCATCAGCTCGGGTGTGACGGCGGCCAGCCCGCCGACCGCGGCCAACTCGTCCTCGACGGCCACCAGCTCGGCCATCGCCCGGAGGAACCACGGGTCGATCTTCGTGCGCTGGTGCAGGTCGTCGAGCGACATGCCGGCCTTGAGCGCGTACCGGACGTACCACAGCCGCTCGCTGTTCGGACGCGCCAGTTTCTGTGCGATCTCCTCATTCGTCGGCGGGTTGTCGGAGCCCCAGCGGTCGCGGCGGTCGCAGCCGAGGCCGAACCGGCCGACCTCCAGGCCGCGCAGCGCCTTCTGCAGCGACTCCTTGAAGGTGCGGCCGATGGCCATCGTCTCGCCCACCGACTTCATCTGCGTCGTCAGCGTCGGGTCGGCCTCGGGGAACTTCTCGAACGCGAACCGCGGCACCTTCGTCACCACGTAGTCGATCGTCGGCTCGAAGCAGGCCGGCGTCTCGCGGGTGATGTCGTTGCGGAGCTCGTCCAGGGTGTAGCCCACGGCCAGCTTCGCGGCGATCTTGGCGATCGGGAAGCCGGTCGCCTTCGACGCCAGGGCGCTCGAGCGCGACACCCGCGGGTTCATCTCGATCACGATCATCCGGCCGTCGGCCGGGTTGCACGCGAACTGGATGTTCGAGCCCCCGGTCTCGACCCCGATCTCGCGGATGATGTCCTTCGCCTGGTCGCGCATCCGCTGGTATTCCTTGTCGCTCAGCGTCTGGATCGGCGCGACCGTCACGCTGTCGCCGGTGTGGACGCCCATCGGGTCGAGGTTCTCGATCGAGCAGATGATGACGACGTTGTCGGCCACGTCGCGCATCACCTCCAGCTCGAACTCCTTCCACCCGATCACCGACTCCTCGATGAGCGTCTCGCCGACCGGGGACAGCTGCAACCCCTTGGTCACGAGGTCAATAAACTCCTCGCGGTTGTAGGCGATGCCGCCGCCGCTGCCGCCCATCGTGAAGCTCGGCCGCAGGACGCACGGCAGGCCGATGTCGTCCAGGATGTCGAGCGCCTGGGCAAGTGACCGGGCGACGCCGCTCCGGGGCACGTCCACGCCGATCTTGAGCATCGCGTCCTTGAACTTCTGCCGGTCCTCGGCCTTGTCGATCACGTCGGCGCGGGCGCCGATCATCTCGACGCCGTACTTCGCCAGCACGCCGTGCTTGACGAGGTCCATGGCGGTGTTGAGCGCCGTCTGGCCGCCGAGCGTCGGCAGCAGGGCGTCGGGCTTCTCCTTGGCGATGATCTTTTCGACGACCTGCCAGGTGATCGGCTCGATGTACGTCCGGTCGGCGGTCTCGGGGTCGGTCATGATCGTCGCCGGGTTGGAGTTCACCAGGACGATCTCGTACCCCTCCTCGCGCAGCGCCTTGCAGGCCTGGGTGCCGGAGTAGTCGAACTCACAGGCCTGTCCGATGACGATGGGGCCGGAGCCGATGAGGAGGATCTTCTTGAGGTCGGTGCGTTTCGGCATGGAATCCAGTGCTGAGTCGGGTCGGGTCGGCGCAAACTCCGCTTAACTTATGAACCCCTCCCGACACGTCCACGGAACCTCACGCGCGAGAAGTGCTTGACCCCGGTCGCCCGACCGGCACAATCAGAATGCCCGCCCCCACCGGAGGAACCCGCCGTGATCCGAACAGCCGCGATCCTGACCGCCTCCGCCCTCCTGTTCGTCGGTGCTGGCGCCCCGGCACAAGACAAGGCCGACGCCGGCGTGAGCCTGAAGGGGAGCCTGGACGATCTCGCGCTTCTGGAGAAGGCGCCCAAGAGCGGCGTCGTGGCGAGCGCTGCCGGCTGGAAGGCGCTGCAGGAGGCGTGGGGCATCAAGGACGCGCCGAAGGTGAACTTCGAGAAGACCCTGCTCGTCGTCGCCACCACGCGCGGGAGCGTCCTGAAGCTGACGCCGCGCGTGACCGACGGCGACCTGAAGACGCTCGCCATCTCCACGAGGGACCTGCGCCCGGGCTTCCGCTTCGCGATCGAGTCGGTCGCGCGGGAAGGCGTGAAAACGGTCAACGGGCAGCCGCTGCCGAAGGAGTGATTCACCTGAACGGCTCGGCGTGCTCGCCGCGCGCGGCGAAGCACCGAGGGGGTCACCTCCCGCCGTCCGGGTTGGGCCGGGGCGTCCGCGGCCGTTCGGGCGGGTTCGGGTCCTTCCGTTCCTGCCGGTCCGGCGTCGGCTCGCCGAACGGCGTCGGGAACAGCGACCGGCCGCGCGGCGTGAGCCGTTCGAGGGTCGCACGCTGGTCCGCGGTGAGGGCGCGATTGAGCTCCGCGGTCGCCTCGTCGGCCAGCTTCGAGACCGCGTCACGGAGTTCGTTTCGATCGACCTTCCCGGACCGCACGTCCTCCAACAGCCCACGCAACTTCGTCGAATAGCCCTCGACGGCCTTCTCGACCTGGACGCGCTGCTTCTCGTCGAGCTTCTGAGCTCGTCGAGGGCGCTCCGGAGAGGGGGCTGGTTGGCCGGACCCCGCTCTGTCCCCCGTCCGCCCGGCGCGGGCGTCCCCGGCACACCCGGGAACGGCGGCGAGCCCGGCGGCGAGGGGAACGCCCCCGGTCCACCGAACCCGGGCGGGTTGCCGAATCCGCCCGGGATGCCGAACCCGCCGCCGGTCAACCCGCCGCCGCCCGGACCAGGTAACCCGGCGCGCTCGATCTGCTGGACGAGCCGCCGGGCGGTGAACGACTTGGCGTCGTTCCCCCCCGCAATCTGCCGCAGAGCCGGCAGGGCCGGCCCGCCCACCGATACCAGGGCCGCCCGGGCGCTCTCGCGGATGGCGTCGTGCGGGTCGTTCATCTTGTCCGTCAGCGTCTTGACCCACGCCTCGACCTGCGGATCGGCCTTCTCGGCCGGCCCCCCCGGCCCGATGCCGGGGGGCGGACCGCCCGGCCCGCCGGGAACGCCGGACGGTTGTCCCCACCCCACACCCGCGGTGAGCAACGCGGCTGCCACCGATGTTAGTCCCCTCATCACGCGCCCTCCCGGAGAGTTGGTCCCGCCCGATTGTCGCCCGCAGGACTGCCGGTGGAAACGAAATTCGCGGCCGACCGCGACACTCATCATTGGCGGTCTTCGCCGCCGCGGTGTCGCCGTTTACCATGAGGGGGACTGATCCCCCTGGGCGCTGCCGATGGCCACCGACCCCGACCCGGAAATCGCCGCCCTCGTGGAGCGCCTCCGCCGCGGCGACCAGGCCGCCCTCGGCGTGCTGTTCGACCACCACCGCGACAAGTTGCGCCGGATGGTGACGTTCCGCCTCGACGTTCGTCTCGCCGGCCGGGTGTCCGCGTCCGACGTGCTCCAGGAGGCGTACATCGACGCCCTGAAGCGGGTCGAGCACTACTTCTCCAAGCCGGACCAACCGTTCTTCGGGTGGCTCCGGCTCGTCGTCGGGCAGCGGCTCGCGGACGTCCACCGCGAGCACCTGGCCGGCAAGCGCGACGCCGGCCGCGAGGTCGGCCTGCACGCCGGCCACGCGGGGGCCGACTCGGCGTGCATCGCGGCGTGCTTACTGGCGCACGGGTCGTCGCCGAGTCAGGCCGCGAACCGGAACGAGCGGTTCGCGCAGCTCGAAGGCGCACTCGCCCGGATGGACCCGCTCGACCGCGAAGTGTTGGCGCTCCGGCACTTCGAGGAGTTGAGCAACGCCGAGACGGCGGAACTCCTCGGCATTCTGCCGCCGGCCGCGAGCAAACGCTACGTACGGGCGCTAGCCCGGTTGAAGCAGATTCTTGAAGAGGTTCCCGGATTCGAGGGCTGACCGTGGACCGCGACCCGCTCGACCTGCTCGCCGAGGACTTCGCCGCCCGGCTGCGCCGCGGCGAGCGGCCGAGCGTCGCCGACTACGCCGCCGCGCACCCCGACCACGCCGCCGAGCTGCGCGACCTCCTCCCCGCGGTCGCGCAGATGGAACTCCTCAAACGCCACCGGCAGACTGCCACCTCGGCGAAGTCCCTCCCGGACCACTTCGGCGACTACCGCATCGTGCGCGAGCTCGGCCGCGGCGGCATGGGCGTCGTCTTCGAGGCGGTCCAGGAAACGCTCGGCCGCCGCGTCGCCCTCAAAGTGCTGGCGACACACTCCACCCTCGACGCCGACCGCCGGGAGCGGTTCGTCCGCGAGGCGAAGGCGGCGGCGCGGCTGCACCACACGCACATCGTGCCGGTGTTCGGCGCGGGCGAGCACGACGGGCTGCCGTACTACGTCATGCAGTTGATCCCCGGCCGCGGGCTGAACGCGGTCGTGTCCGCGTGGCACGCCGCCGCCCACGCCGACACGCCGGCCCCCGCCCGCGCCGACGACACCTGGCCGCACGCCGCCCCGACCGCCGCCCCGCCGTTCGAGGCGGTTGCGGACGGCCCGCGCTACGACGACTGGCCGTTCGTCGCGACCGTCGGCATGGAGGTGGCCGACGCCCTCCAGTACGCGCACGAGTCGGGCGTGGTCCACCGCGACGTCAAGCCGGCGAACCTGCTGCTGGACGACCGCGGGCAGGTGTGGGTGGCCGACTTCGGCCTGGCCAAGCTCGACGACGCCGGCGGTTTGACGGCGACCGGGCACGTCCTCGGCACGCTGCAGTACATGGCCCCCGAGGGGCTGTACCGCGCCCCCGACGCCCGCGGCGACGTGTACGGCCTCGGCGCCACGCTCTACGAGCTGCTGACCCTGAAGCCGCCGGTCACCGGCGACACCCCGGCCGAGTTGATGAAGCAGCTCGCCGACGGGGTTCCCGTCCCGCCCCGGCGGGTGAACCCGGCCGTGCCGCGCGACCTGGAAACGATCGTGCTGAAGGCCCTCGCCCGCGAGCCGGACCGGCGCTACGCCAGCGCCGGCGAGATGGCCGACGACCTTCGCGCGTTCCTCGACGACCGCCCGATCCGGGCCCGCCGAGAAACGCTCGCCGGCCGCGCCGCCCGCTGGTGCCGACGCAACCCGGCCGTCGCCGGGTTGTCGGGCACGACGGTCGCGGCGCTGGTGCTCGCCGCGGTCGTCGGGTGGGTTGCCTACGCGCGGACGACGAAGGCACTCGCCGACGAGACCACCGCCCGCGGCGACGCGGAAATTCGCCAGCGGGAGGCGCAGGAGGCGTCGGAGAAGCTGGAGGCGAACCTCCGGCTGACGTTGCAGGAGTTCGAGCGCGTGTTCGAGGCCGCGGCCGGCGGCGAGAACCGGCCGGGGTTCGGATTCGCGCTCGCGTTCGGGCCGCCCAAGGCGTTCGGCCCGAAGGACGGGTTTGGTCCGAAGGACGGGCTCGTTCCGAAGGACGGGTTCGGCCCGAAGGACGGCCCGAGGGACGGGCCCGTGGCGGGCGACGCCGCCGACCGGGCGGCGATTCTGGAAGCGGTGCTCGGGTTCTACGACAAGTTCGCGGAGCGGAATGCGACGCAACCGGCGCTGCAGCTCGAAGCCGCGAAGGCCCACCGCCGCGTCGCCGAGTTACACCAGTGGCTCGGCCGACAGGAGAAGGCGGCCGCGTCGTTCCGCCGGGCCGCAACCCTGCTCGCCGAGTACGCCGCCGAGTTTCCGGACGACCCCGACCTCCGCTTCGAGCGGATGCAACTGTTGGCCCACGCCCCGCCGGCCGTCATCGGGTTGGGTTCGTCGGCAGAGCAGCTGTCCGCCGCGGTGGCGCTCGGTGCGGGCTTCACCGACCCGCCGCGGCGCTGGGCCGTCGGCTCCGTCGAGGTGAAGTTGGGCGCGGCGCGCGAGCAGGCGAACGACCCCGCCGGCGCCGCCGAAGCGTACCGCGCCGCAATCGAGCATCTGGCGGGCGGGCCGGCGCGGGAAGGGCGGCCGCCGGTCGTCGCGTTCGAGCAGGCAATGGCCCGTCAACGCCTCGCGGCGCTTCTGGTCGCGGACGGGAACCTGCCTGCAGCGCGTCGCGTGTTAGAAGCGGCGGCCAACGAGGTGCGGCCGTTCGGCGGGGGCGGCCCGGGGCGCTTCGGCCGCGACGTTCCCGTCGGCACGCTGGACCAACTCGCCCGGGTCCAGGACATGATGGGCGACCGTCCTGCCGCTGACCGGACGCGGGGAGAAATCGGCCGGATGCAGCAGGGCGGCTTCCCCGGCGGCCCCGGGGGCGTGGGCGGCGTCGGCGGGCAGCCGCGCCCGAACCCGCCGCCGAAGAAGTGACGATCGCCGTGGGGCCGGCT
>JBGAQM010000140.1:0-14730 GCA_044220735.1 Urbifossiella sp.
CCCCACGAAGGGCGTATACCACCCCCATGCCCCCCGCGATCCTCGGCGGCACGCCCGCCTTCCCCGACGGCCCGCCGCGCTGGCCGCGTGCCCTTCCCGACGTCGCCGCCGCGCTCGCCGACGGCTCCTGGGGCCGCTACCACGGGCCGCACGTCCCCGCCCTCGAAGCCGACCTCGCGGCACTCCACGGCGTCCCCCACGCCCTCGCCTGCGCCAGCGGCACCCTCGCCGTCGAAACCGCCCTCCGCGCCCTCAAGGTCGGCCCCGGCGACGAGGTCGTCATGGCCGGCTACGACTACGAGCCGAACTTCCTTACCGTCCACGCGGTCGGGGCCATGCCCGTGCTCGCCGACGTGGCAGTGCGGAACTGGAACCTCGACCCCGCCGCGCTCGACGCCGCCGCGTCGCCGCGCACGAAGGCGGTGCTGTGCTCGCACCTCCACGGCGGCCTTGTGCCGATGCCGGCGGTGTGCGCCTGGGCCGCGGCGCGCAACGTCGGCGTGGTGGAGGATGCGTCGCAGGCGACGGGCGCGACGATCGCCGGCCGGCCCGCGGGGGCGTGGGGCGACGTGGGGACGCTGAGCTTCGGCGGCACGAAGCTCGTCACCGCCGGCCGCGGCGGGGCGGTGCTGGTGCGTGAGCGTGCGGTCTTCCAGCGGGCGAAGCTGTGGCTCCACCGCGGCACGCAGGCGTGGGCGCCGCTCGGCGAGCTGGCCGCGGCGCTGGTCCGCCCGCAGTTCGCGGCGCTGGCCGAGGGAACGGTGCGCCGCGCCGAACGGGTGGCGCTGCTGCTGCGCGAGTTGGCGGGCGTGCCGGGGCTGACCCCGTTCGAGAACGCGGTGGACGGCGCGCCGGCGTTCTACCGCGTCGGCTTCCGCTTCGACCCGGGGGCGTTCGGGCTGTCGCGGGCGGTGTTCGTGGCGGCGCTGCGGGCGGAGGGCGTGGCGTTCGACGTGGGGTTCACGAGCCTGCACGCGGGCCGGTCGCCGTCGCGCTTCCGCGCCGCCGACGAGCTGCCGGAGGCGACCGCGGCGGGGCTGGGGTGCGTGGGGCTACACCACCCGGTGCTGTGGGGCGAGGAGGAGGAGGTGCGGCGGGTGGCGGCGGCGGTGCGCGGGGTGTTCGCGGCGCGGGAGGAGGTTCGGGATCAGTTGAAGTAGGGCGCCGCGGCGCGAAGTCGCAAGCGGCAACGTAGCGACCCGAGCGAACGCTTGCGGCTTCGCGTCGGGAAGCGCGAAGCCGCAAGCGGCAACGGAACCACCCGCGCGAACGCTCGCGGCTTCGCGCCGCGCCGGCTCAGTGGTGGCCTTCCTTCACCTGATTCCGGTTCCACTTCGGGATCAGCACCACGACGTCGGCGGACCCGTCCGGCACGCACTGGCAACTCAGCCGCGAGTCGGGCGTCAGCGCCGGCGCCTTGTCCAGCTCGTCCTCCTCGTCGTCGGTCGCGCGGCTGCACGACTTCCCGCCCTCCTGCACGTAGACGTGACACGTCGAGCACGCGCACACGCCGCCGCACGAGTGGTTGATTTCGACGCCCGCCTCCTCGGCGATGTCGAGGAGGCTGCCGTCCTGGCCGATCTTGCCGAACGGGAACGTCGCCGGGTCCACCGGCACCTCGGTGCGGTGGCCGGTCTCCTCGTCCACGAACGTGACCTTGAACGGGGTCCGGGCCTTCGCGGCGTCGGCCTTCTGGATGTACGGGTTGACGCCGGCCATCGGCGGGGTGTCCTCGCGGGGGGGCTGATACCCCTATGGTACGCACCCGGCGGGTTGCGGGTCGGCGGGCCGGGTCGCAGAATCACCCGGAGAGGTTTCGGAGGTAACGGTCACATGAACACCATGCCGAGCGGGCCGGGGCCGCAACAGCCGGCCGGCGGCCTCCTCGCCCCGCCGGTCGAGCCGGACGAGATCGGGCGGCTCGCCCACTACCGCGTCCTGCGGGAACTCGGCCGCGGCGGCATGGGGGCCGTCTTCCTCGCCGAGGACGCGCTGCTGACCCGCCGGGTCGCGCTGAAGGTCATGCTCCCCGCGGTCGCCGCGCGGGACGACGCCCGGGCGCGGTTCTTGCGCGAGGGGCGGGCCGTCGCCGCGTTGAAGCACGACCACATCGTGACCGTGTACGGCGCCGGGGAGGAGAACGGCGTCCCGTACCTGGCGATGGAACTCCTCGCCGGCCAGACGCTCGACGACTGGCTCCGCCCCGACCGCCGCGCCACCCCGGCGCAGGTGCTCGCCATCGGCCGCCAGATCGCCGAGGGGCTGGCCGCGGCGCACGCCGCCGGGCTCGTCCACCGCGACGTGAAGCCGGCGAACGTGTGGCTGGAGGCGCCGACGGGGCGGGTGAAGCTCCTCGACTTCGGCCTGGCCCGGCCCGGCGGCGGCGACCCGGGGCTGACCGAGTCCGGGGCGATCCTCGGCACGCCGGCGTACATGTCGCCGGAGCAGGCCCGCGGCCGGCCCGTGGACCACCGGTGCGACCTGTTCAGCCTCGGCTGCGTCCTCTACCGGATGGCGACCGGGCGGGTGCCGTTCCAGGGCGACAGCGCCTACGCGGTCATCGTGGCGGTGGCGTCGGAGGAGCCGGCGGCCCCGCGGGCGGTGAACCCGGACGTGCCCCCCGCGCTGGAGGCGCTGATCCAGTCGCTGCTGGCGAAAGAGCCTGGCGACCGGCCGGCGTCGGCCGCGGAGGTGGCGGCGGCACTCGACCGGGTCGCGGCCGAGCTCCCGGCGCGGGCCGACCCGCCGGCCCGGACGGCCGACTGGACCGGCCGCCACGCGCCGGCCGGCGGCCGGTCGCTTCGGGTGGTCGCCGCGGTCGCGGCGGCCGTCGCCGTCGTGGCCCTGGTCGTCGTGCTGGTCCTCGGCCGGAAGGGCGAGCCGCGGACGGCCGAGGGGGGCGGCGAGACCGACGCCACGACGAAGGCCGGCGGCACGGGGAAGTCCGACGACCCCGACGACCCCGCCCCCACCGGGAAGTCCGAGCCGGCGCCGAAGCTGTCGGTGGTCGGCGCGTGGGACCAGATGCCTCCGAAGGGGGGCAAGCCGATCCGGTACGTGTTCCAGGCCAACCACGGGGTGTCCGGCGAGAACGGCTACGTCGGCCGGTGGGACCAGTCGGGCCGCAAGGTGACGGTGTTCGGGCACATCCCCAGGGTGAACCCCGACAAGAACCACCGCCGGGGCGAGATCGACCCGACCGGAAAAGTTCTTCGGCTGATCACCGACAAGGAAAAGACGGAGGTCTACACCCGCCCCTGACGGGGGGGACGGCCGTCACCGGGCCGGCCGCAGCCGGTACGCGAACGCCCCCAACAGGTCGCCGCGTTCGCCGCCGTGGCACTTCACGCACGCCTCCGCGCTGCGGACGGCGCCGACGTAGCGCACCTCGTCGCCGCGGCGGCCGGCGAAGCCGTCGTCGCCCTTGCGGAGCGCGGCCACGCCCGCGGCCTCGAAGGCGTCCGGGGCGCGGGTGGGGGCGTCCTTCAGGTCGGCCATCGCCGGCAGCCGGTCGGACGGGTACACGACCGGCTCCGGGTGCTTCAGCAGGCCCACCAGCTCGACGCGCACCACCTTCCACTCGCGCCCCTCCGGCACCCGGCTGAAGGCGTGCGGCAGGAACCCCGCCACCTCGCGCGGCGAGCGGACGTAGCCCCAGCCGTCGGGGTTGACGAAGTCGGTGAGGCCGTCGGCGTGTTGCGGCTTGGCGCGGCCCCACGCGCAGCCGCGAGCGGCAACCGAACCACCCGCGCGAACGCTTGCGGCTTCGCGCTGCCCAACGCGAAGCCGCAAGCGGCAACGAACCTTGAGCCCACACGCCGCCGCGTAAGATACTCCCCACGCCCCGCACGGAGCCTTCGCGTGAGCACCGCCGACACCCCCGCCGGCCGCTGGCCGGTTCGCGTCTGGCCCGCACTCGTCATCCTCGCCGCCGTCGCCGCGTGCTGGGTCGTGCCGCCGCTCGTCGCGCCGCGCACCATGCTCCACTTCATGGCCTGGTTCGCCGCCCCGATCCTCGGCACCGTCGCCGCCATGATCTGGTGGACGTTCGCCGCCCGCGTCCGCGGCTCGTTCCGCTGGGTCGTCCCGGCACTCGTCGTCGTCCCGGCCGTGGCGCTGGCCCTCACGCTGCACAAGGGGAACGAGATCGTCGTCGCCATCTTCGGGCTCATGGCCGTGCTCGTCGTCTGGGTCGGCTGGATCACGCTCAGCATCCCCTTCCCCGCGGAGGTGCGAAAGGTCGGGCTCGTCGCCGGCCTCGTCGGCGTGTGGGGCGTCGGCGCCGCGGTCGCGGTGGACGGCATGGGCGGCGACATGCAGCCCGACTTCCGCTGGCGGTGGGAGCCGTCGGCCGAGGAGAAGTTCAACGCGGAGCGGAAGGCGGCCCCGAAGCCGGTCGCCGACGGGAAGTCCGTCGAGGTCGGCCCCGGCGACTGGCCCGCGTTCCGCGGCGCCGGCCGCGACGGGCTCGTCACCGGCGTGAAGCTCGACCCCGACTGGGCCGCCCGCCCGCCGGAGCAGCTGTGGAAGCACCGCGTCGGCCCGGGGTGGGGCTCGGTCTCGATCGCCGGCGGCAAGCTGTTCACACAGGAGCAGCGCGGCGACGAGGAGGCCGTGGTGTGTTACGACGCCGCGACCGGCGTGGAGGTGTGGGAGTACAAGACGCCGGGCCGCTTCACCGAGAGCATCGCCGGGCCGGGGCCGCGGGCCACGCCGACCATCCTCGGCGGCAAGGTGTACGCGCAGGGTGCGACCGGCAAGCTCGCCCGGCTCGACGCCGCGACCGGCCAGCAGGAGTGGCTGCGCGACCTGGTGGCCGACGGCGGCACGCTGGTGCCGTGGGGCTTCGCCGGGTCGCCGCTGGTGACGGACGGCGTGGTGATCGTCACCGCCAACGGCGGCGGCGGGAAGGGCGTCATCGCCTACAAGGCCGACAGCGGCGAGATCGCGTGGACGGCCGGGAACGGCAAGCACAGCTACGCCTCGCCGCACCCGGCGACGCTCGGCGGCGTGCCGCAGGTGCTGGTGCTGTCGGACTTCGGGCTGGAGTCGTTCCGCGCCGACGGCGCGAAGCTGTGGGAGTACGCCTGGACGATCCCGGAGGTGAACCGCTCGACGCAGCCGGCGGTGCTGTCGGACACGGACGTGGTGCTCGGCACCGGCGTCGGCCCCGACCAGGGCGTGCGGCGGCTGCGGGTGACGAAGGCCGGCGGCGGGTGGGACGTGAAGCAGGTGTGGGGCACGCGCGGGATGAACCCGTACTTCAACGACGCCGTCGTGGTCGGCAAGCACTACTACGGGTTCGACGGCGACCGCTTCGCCTGCGTGGACCTGGAGACCGGCAAGCAGACGTGGAAGGAGACGGCCTACGGGCACGGGCAGGTGTTGGGCCTGCCGGACCAGGGGCTGATGATCGTGCAGGACGTGAAGGGGAAGGTGGCGCTGGTGCGGGCGGACGGGGCGGACTTCGACGAGCTGGCGAAGGTGCCGGCGCTGGCGGGGAAGACGTGGAACCACCCGGTGGTGGCGCACGGCCGGCTGTACGTCCGCAACGGGCAGGAGATGGCGTGCTTCCGGCTGCCGACGCGGTGAGGCCCGGCCCCACGACTACACGCCCTTCGTCTGGTCGCGGACCTCGCCCTTCGGCAGGTTCGGCACCGCCTTCAGGTGCCGCACCATGTTCGCCTTGTACGCCTCCACGCCCGGCTGCCCGTGAGGTTGATCCCCATCAGCCGCCCTCCACCACCGTCGCCAGCATCAGCATCTGCAGCAGCTGCCCCACCGTGTGCTCGGTCAGCGCCGGAAGCACGAGGTCGGCGCTCGGCCGGGCCGCGTCGGCGTACGCCTCGTTCGTCCCCTTCAGCGCCGCGTCGAGCAGGTCCGGGTAGCCCTTGCGGCTGAACTGGTTCAGGTCGTCCTCGTTGCGGTCGGCCATGCCCACCTGCACCGACGGGTGCTTCGGCGTCCGCACCACCAGGTTGTTGATCGCCTTGTCCCGCGCCCCGTCCTGGTGCTGCTGCCCGCGGCTGTGCAGGTCGCGGCTGTACACGGCCGTCAGCGGCGTCGGCCCGCGGCCGAACTTGCCGAGGCTCTCGCTCAGGAGCTGGTCGTACCACCAGCCGATCGCTTCGAGCTTCTTCGACCAGCAGGCCATCACCCGCGTCGTCTTCTTGTTCTCCTCGGCGAGCAGGTAGTTGACCGCGGCGAACTGCAACACCGGGTTCTTCTCGACCGGCTCCTCCAGGAAGCGCCGCGTCATCGTGGCCGCGCCGAGGAGCAGCGCCCGCACGTCGAGGCCCATCACGGCCGCCGGCAGCAGCCCGACCGGGGTGAACACGCTGAACCGGCCGCCGACGTCGTCGGGGATGGTGAGGATGTCGTCGTCGGTGTAGCCGTCGGCCCGGCACAGGTCGCGGAGCTTCCCCTTCGGGCCGGTGACCGGGACGACGACGTGCTTGAGGATCGGGTCCTTCGGGCCGTAGTACTTCTGGGCCTCGGCCCGCAGCGCCCGGAAGGCCGCGGCCGTCTCGATCGTGCCGCCGGACTTGCTGACCACGATCACCCCCCACCGCTCCTCGGGGATGTCGGGATCGACGCAGGTGTTCTCCAGCAGTTCGAGCAGGTCTTGCAGCGCGTCGTTGTCGAGGGCGTTCCCCTCGAAGTAGACGCGCGGCTTCCCCATCCGCAGCTTCGCCGGCAGCTCGTTGTGGTGGCCGTGGCACAGGGCGTCGAACAGCGCCTTCGCCCCGAGGTAGCTGCCGCCGATGCCCAGCACGACGACGCGGTCCACCTTCTCCTTCAGCCGGTTGGCGACCCGCAGCACCTTGCCGAGGTCGCTGGCGTCCTGCTTGCGGCGGAACCCGTCGAGGAGCTGCTGCGGCAGGTTGATGAACCCGGGCTGCAGCGGCTGGTCCTTCGCGGGAACGGTCTGCAACTCGCGCTCGGCGGCGACCCGGCCGCGGACCTGGTTGAGCGTCGGCTTGAGGGCTTCGAGGCGGTCGGGGCTGACGAAGTGCTGGGCCTGCAACTCGGCGAGCGGCGTCCACGCCTCCGGCGGCCGGGCGAGAAGCCGGGAGTACTGGAAGTCGATGTTCTCGTCGGGCAGCTGCATGGGGATCGTCCCGGGGCACCCGGGCGCAAGCCCCGGGCCGGTCACTCATTGCGCACAGTCCACTTCCGCTAACTGTACGTCACTATTCCGCGGGCGTAAACTCGTTCATTATGAACACCCACGAACTGATTCAGGACCTGCGCGAACCCGCGACCACGAAAATCGTGCTGCTGGTGGCCGACGGCCTCGGCGGGCTGCCGATCGAGAAGGGCGGAAAAACCGAGCTCGAAACCGCGAACACGCCGAATTTCGACGCCCTGGTGAAGGACGGTGTGTGCGGCCTGAGCACGCCCGTGCTGCCGGGCATCGCCCCCGGCAGCGGCCCCGGCCACCTGGCGCTGTTCGGCTACGACCCGCTCGAATACCGCATCGGCCGCGGCATCCTGGAAGCGCTCGGCATCAACTTCTCGGTCGGGCCGAAGGACGTTTGCATCCGCGGTAACTTCTGCACCCTCGGGGCCGACGGCAAGATCACCGACCGCCGCGCCGGCCGCCCGAGCAACGAGAAGAACGCCGCCGCCGTGGCGCGCCTGCGGACGATCACGATTCCCGGCGTCGAGCTGTTCGTGGAGCCGGTGCGCGAGCACCGCTTCGTGCTGGTCATCCGCGGCGACGGCCTCGGCGACGCCGTGAACGACACCGACCCGCAGCAGGTCGGCGTGGCGCCGCTGAAGGCGGAAGGAAGCGACCCGGCGAGCGCCAAGACGGCGGCGGTGGTGAACGAGTTCATCGCGAAGGCGGTGGAGGTGCTGGCCCCCGAGGCGCCGACGAACGGCGCCACCCTGCGCGGCTTCGCCCGGATGCCGAAGATCGCCACCTTCGAGCAGGTGTACGGCCTGAAGTCGGCCGCGATCGCGGTTTACCCCATGTACAAGGGGCTGGCCCGGCTGGTGGGGATGGACATCCTCGACCCCGGCCAGACGCTCCAGGGGCAGATCGACACGCTGAAGAGTGTGTGGGACAAGTACGACTTCTTCTTCCTGCACTACAAGTACACCGACAGCACCGGCGAGGACGGCAACTTCCCCGCGAAGGTGGAGATGATCGAGAAGCTGGACAAGGTGGTGCCGCAGATTCGGGCGCTGAACCCGGACGTGTTCATCGTGACGGGCGACCACAGCACGCCGAGCCGGATGAAGAGCCACAGCTGGCACCCGGTGCCGACGATTCTGACGGCCGACGCCACCACGCGCCCCGACGACGTGACGACGTTCGGCGAGCGGGACTGCTTGCGCGGCGGGTTGGGGCAGTTCCAGGCGGCGCACCTGATGCTGCTGGCGATGGCGCACGCCGGGCGGCTGGGGAAGTACGGGGCGTGACGTGAACCGCTGAAGGCCCGGCGAGCTGCGACCGCCGTGAGCACCCCGGGTGTTTCTGACAACCGGGAACCCCGGAAACACCCGTTGATCCCGGTACTACGACAGGCGACCGACGGGTGATCTGTTCGGTGGCTCGCGGACGCGAACGTCGCTCAGACGGTGACGCAGGCGGCGTCGTCCGGCGTCACGTTGACGCGCTTGCCGCCCTGGTCGAAGTACACCTTGCCGGCGGTGGTGGCGTACAGGAAGTCGTTGCTGGCCCGGCGGACGAACCGGCCGGGGGCGAACTTCGTCCCGCACTGCACCACGATGATGCCGCTCTGCTTCACCGCCTGGCCGCCGTAGATCTTCACCCCGCGGCGCTTCGGCTTCGAGTCGCGGCCGTTCTTGACCGACCCCTGACCCTTCTTGTGTGCCATGACACGGACTCCTTCGAGGCGCAGTCGAAAGCGCTTAGTCTACGGCGCCGGACAGGGGTGTCCAGGCACTCGCCCAAACGCTTGCGGCTTCGCGTTGGGCGACGCGAAGCCGCAAGCGTTTGGGCTTCTCACGCGGTCGCGTCCTTCTGCCGGTACCCCGCCACCTTCACCGGCACCACGTTCTTCGCCAGCCCCACCTGCGCCAGGGCGCGCACGAACGTGTACGTCAGGTCGATCTCCCACCACCGGTGCCCCTGCGAGCACGCCCGCGGGGCGGCGTGGTGGTTGTTGTGCCACCCCTCGCCGTTCGTCAGCAGCGCCACCCACCAGTTGTTCCGGCTGTTGTCGGGCGTGTCGTAGCTCTTGTACCCCCAGCGGTGCGCCGCCGAGTTCACGAACCAGGTGATGTGCCACACGTACACCGTCCGCACCAGCACGCCCCACACGAACACCTGCGTGCCGAGCTGCACCGCCGCCTCGGTCGTGTCCGTCACCGCGAAGCCGATCCCGAACCCGATTGCGGCGATGACCAGCGCGTGCGCCAGGTACACCAGCGTCCACTTCTGGCCGCGGTGGAGCCAGCGGAGGTACGGGTCGGCCATCAGGTCCGGCACGTACTTCTCGTAGGTGCTGAGCCGGTTCCGCTCGGCGTCGGTCGTGTAAATCCAGCCCATGTGCCCCCAAAAGAAGCTCTCGCGCGGCGAGTGCGGGTCGCCCTCGGCGTCGGACTTCTGGTGGTGGACGCGGTGGTTCAGCACCCACCACAGCGGCGACCCCTCCAGGCTGCACACGCCGCAGGTGACGAACACCCGCCGCAGCCACGTCGGGAACTTCACCGCGTCGTGCGTCAGCATCCGGTGGTAGGCCAGGTTGATGCCGAGCGAGCCGAACACGAAGTTGCCGACGAGCAGCGCCGCGACGCCCCACCACGTGAAGACGTACGGCAGGAACGCGGTGAGCGCCAGCAGGTGAATGACGATCAGCGTGACGAGGAACCCGGCGATCAGCTTCGGCCGCGGCGCGGGCCTGGCGGGCGTGACGGAAACGGGGTCGGAAACGGCACTGCTCACGGGAGATGTCTCGGGGGGTGAGGCATTATTCTACCGTTGCGGCCGGCGCCCGGCGACGGGAGAATGACCGCGGGCGTGGGGCCGGTTTCCAACCGGCCATGCGTACCCAGGCCGGCTGGAAGCCGGCCCCACGAAACAGGTGCCCCGTGCCGTACACGCCGACCGAGCTGATGATCTGCGCCGCCGCCCGCGAGCTGGAGGACGGCACGACCGTCGCCGTCGGCACCGGCGTGCCGTGCGCCGCGGCGATGCTGGCGCAGCGGACGCACGCCCCGAACCTGGTCATCATGTTCGAGTCCGGCAGCCTCGCGCCGCAGCTGCCGACGATGCCGGTGAGCGTCGGCGACAGCACCACCCAGCACCGGGCCCTGATGGTGACGAGCATGGCCGACGTGATGCAGTTCTGCCAGCGCGGGCTGGTGGACGCCACGTTCCTGAGCGGCGCCCAGATCGACCCCTACGGCAACCTCAACTCGACGCTCATCGGCACCGACTACGCCCGCCCGAAGGTGCGGCTGCCGGGCAGCGGCGGCGCCAACGACCTGGCGAGTTTCTGCTGGAAGACGCTGATCCTGCTCAAGCACGACGCCAAGAAGTTCGTGCCGAAGCTCGATTTCCTGACGACGCCGGGTTACCTGACCGGCCCCGGCGCGCGCGAGGCGGCCGGCCTGCCGGCGAACACCGGCCCGGCGCGCGTCATCACCGACCTGTGCGTGCTGGACTTCGCCGCCGACACGAAGCGGATGCGCGTCCGCAGCCTGCACCCGGGGGTGACGCTGGAACAGGTCCGCGCCGCGACCGGCTTCGAGCTGCCGGCGTGCGACCCGCTCGGCACGACGCCGGTGCCGACGGAGCGCGAGCTGACGCTGCTGCGGACGGAGGTGGACCCGAACCGCTACATCCTCGGCCGCGCGGGGTGAGTTCGGTGTGGGGCCGGTTTCCAACCGGCCGGAGCCGACACGGCCGGCCGGAAACCGGCCCCACACCGGCAGCCCGAGCTGCGAAGCCGAGCGTCGCTAAAATGCCCGCCGGGGTCGCGCCGGCGCGGCCCCGCCACGGACTCCGGGCGGTTCCATGCTCCTGCTCAGCTGCACCAACCTCGCCCGCGGGTACGGCGCCACACCGCTGTTCGAGAACGTCACGTTCGAGGTCCACGCCGGCGAGCGCATCGGCTTCGTCGGCCCCAACGGCGCCGGCAAGTCCACCCTCCTCCGCTGCCTCACCCACCCCGACGAGGCCGACGCCGGCAGCGTCACCCTCCACGCCGGCGCCCGCCTCGGCACCCTGCAACAGGTCGCCGAGTTCGCCCCCGGCCGCACCCTGTTCGCCGAAGCCAAGTCGGCGTTCGACGAGCTCCTCGCCACGCAGAAGGAGTTCGAGCGCGTCGCCGAGGAACTCGCGGCCACCACCGACGACACGCAGCGCCGCCTGCTGTCGCAGAAGTTCGACCGCCTCGCCGAGCTGCTGCGCCACCACGACGCCTACGAACTCGACCACAAGGTCGAGTCGGTGCTGAGCGGCCTCGGCTTCCGCGCCGCCGACTTCACCCGCGACCTGACCACCTTCTCCGGCGGCCAGCAGCGGCGGCTCCTGCTCGCCAAGCTGCTGCTGAGCGCCCCCGACGTGATGCTCCTCGACGAGCCGAGCAACCACCTCGACATCGACACCACCCGCTGGCTCGAAGACTACCTGGCGCGCCAGCCCGAAGGCATGATCGTGGTCAGCCACGACCGCTACTTCCTCGACAAGGTGGTGAACAAGATCTTCGAGCTGCACAACCGCAAGGTGACGAGCTACCCCGGCAACTACCAGCAGTACGTCCGCCTCCGCGACGAGCGGTACGAGCGGCAGCTGAAGGACTACGAGGCCCGCAAGGAGTACGTCGAGAAGCAGGAGGAGTACATCCGCAAGAACCACTACGGCCAGCTCGCCAAGCAGGCGCAGTCGCGGATGAAGGCCCTCGACAAGCTCGACGACGTCGAAAAGCCGACCCGCGTCAGCGGCCCGCGCATCGCCTTCCAGAGCGTCAGCCGCTCCGGCGACACGGTGTTCAGCGGCGAGGAACTGACGAAGCGGTACGGCGACAAGGTGCTGTTCGAGAACCTGAACTTCGACCTGCCGCGCGGCAAGCGGCTGGCCATCATGGGGCCGAACGGCTGCGGTAAAACCACCCTCCTCCGCATCCTCCTCGGCGACGAGGAGCCGACGTCGGGAAAGGTGCGCCGCGGCCACCTCGTGTTCCCCGGCTACCTCGACCAGCACCTCAAGGTGCTCGACGAGGAGAAGACGGTGATGCGCGCGGTGTGGCCGGACGACGAGCCGGACCACACCGAGCAGAAGATGCGCGACCTGCTCGGCACGTTCGGCCTGCACGGCGAGACGGTCGAGCAGCCGGTGAAGTCGCTGTCCGGCGGCGAGCGCAGCCGGGCGGCGCTGGCGAAGCTGACGGTCAACGGCGTGAACCTGCTGATCCTCGACGAGCCGACGAACCACCTCGACCTGTGGGCGTGCGACTCGCTGGAGGAGGCGCTGAAGGCGTTCGGCGGCACCGTCATCGTGGTGACGCACGACCGCTACTTCCTGAACCGCGTCGCCGACCTGCTCATCGTCCTCGACGGCGCCGGCGGCAGCGAGCTGGTGTACGGCAACTACGACACGTTCGAGCTGTTGCGCCAGGCGCGCGAGCGGGCGGCGGCGGAACAGGCGGGCGGCCGGCGCGAGTCGGCGGGTTCTGCTTCCCCCACGACGGACGCCAAGCCGGCGAAGCGGAAGCGCGTCTTTCCGTACCGCAAGGTGCCGGACCTGGAGGCGGACATCGCCGCGACGGAGGCGAAGGTGGCGGCGCTGGAGGCGGCGTTGCAGTCGCCGGACGTGTACCGCGACGCCCCGAAGCTGCGGCAGACGACGGCCGACCTGGAGGCGGCGAAGGACGCGCTGGCGAAGCTGTACCTGCACTGGGAGGAGGCGGTCGAGCTCAACGGGTAGGCGCGCCCGGCGGGCCGAGCCCCGTCAGGGTCCGGGCGGCGGCGGCGGCGGCGGCGGCACTTCCGGCGGCGGGTCGGGATGCTTGTGGTGGACGGCGTGGGCCACCGTCTCGACCGCCTTCTCGACCGCGTGGACCACCGCCCCCGCCGGCTTGGCGATGATCGGCGGGACGTGCGGCGGCTCGCCGGTGCTGATCTTCTTCGTCAGCACGTACTTCTGGAACAGCGCCCCCGCCACCGCCGACAGCACCGCCACCATCACCAGCGGCCGGTACTGCTCGATCTGGCGGAACACCACGAGCACCTGGTCGGTCAGGAAGTAGGACAGCCAGAACAGCACGTTCACGCCCGGGATGGCGTACAGCCCGTCGGCGAGCAGGAACCGGCCGAACGGCACCCGCAGCACGCCGGCCATGATGAAGATCGGCGTGCGGATGCCGGGCAACAGCCGCGCGAACAGCAGCACCATCACGCCGCGGTCGTGGAAGTTCTTCTCGATCTCGGCGCGCTTGTCCGGCGGCACGAAGTTCCGCTGCACCCAGCCGATGTTCAGCAGCCGGTCGCCCCAGAACCGGCCCGCGCCGTACAGGAACACGTCGCCCATCACCACCCCGGCGATGACCACCGGGAGCATCAGGTACCACTTCAGGGTGGTGCCGTCGTGGCCGACGATGATGCCGGCCATGATGACCGGCAGCTCCTCCGGGAGGGGCACCCCGCACCCCGCCGCCAGCAGCGCCAGGAAGATGCCGATGTACCCGTAGTCGCTGAAGTGCTCGAGCATCCGCGGGCGGCTCCTGCGTCGCAGAGGACAGAGGACAGTCGGCGAAACGGACCGCAGTGTAGCCGCGGCGGCGCGCCCGGGGCTACCCCAGAGCGTATTCTGTCCTCTGTCCTCTGTCCTCTGTCCTCTGTCCTCTGTCCTCTGCCGTCTGTCCTCTGTCCTCTCCCCCGGAGCCCCCATGCAGCTCGGTCTCATCAACTCGGCGTGGGTCCAGGCCGGCAAGGGCACCGCCTACGGCGTCCGCCAGACGAAGGCCATCGGGTTCGACTCGATCGACGTCTTCGCCGACCCGCTCGACCTCGACGCGCGGGAGCGGGCGCTGATCCGCACCGAGTGCGCCGCCGCCGGGCTGCCGGTCGTCAGCGTGGCGTGCGTCGCGGTGGGGCTCATCGACTTCAACCCGAGCGTGCGCCGCTTCCACCTGGAGCGGTGCGAGGCGTACCTCGACTTCTGCTACGAGCTCGGCGCGAAGAACCTGCTGCTGGTCCTCGGCGAGTACATCTGGGACCGCCAGGTGATCCCGCCCGCGGAGCAGTGGGCCGCCGGCGTAAACGCGCTGAAAGACCTCGGCGCCTACGCCGCGGGCCTGGGCCTGAAGATCGCGCTGGAGCTGGAGCCGTTCAAGCTGTCGCTGCTGAACGACGTGCCGAACATGCGCCGCTTCCTCGACGACGTGAACCACCCCGCCGTCGGCGCGAACATCGACGTGAGCCACCTGCAACTGGCGGGGACGAAGCCGGAGGAGTTGCGGTCGCTGAAGGGGCGGGCGTTCCACGTCCACATCAGCGACTGCGACGGCAAGGTCCACGGCGACCTGCCGCCGGGCCGCGGCGTGGTGGACTTCGCGCCGTACCTGCGCGAGATCGCGGGGCTGGGCGTCGAGGACGCGGGCGGGGCGGTGAGCATCGAGCTCGAATACTCGCCGGAGCCGGAGAAGATCGTGGAATGGGTGACGGAGGCCTACGCGTCGACGGCGGCGCTACTGCGCGAGGCGGGGCTGCGGGGTTGAAGCCGGTGTGGGGCCGGTTTCCAACCGGCCGTGT
>JBGAQM010000141.1:0-14220 GCA_044220735.1 Urbifossiella sp.
CCCGCTTCCACGACCCCGGGACGGGCTGGTTCCCGGCTCGGGTCGCGTACCCCGGCGTGTCGTTTGAGCGGTCCGGCCGGATGCGCCTGGGGACCGTCGCGGGGTCCCGGCGCCACCGCCACCCGCGCGGCGGGGTGCCCCGCTGGTCATTCACGTCAAGTTAAGACATATCTAAATACTATATTATAATGTGTCATAATACATGAGCTGACCATTATTACTTTTTCCCCACGGACGGGAACGTCGCCGATGCCGTGCCGCTTCGACCCGCGCCCCCAGGAGGTGTTCGTGACACTTCGCTTCCGGCATCTCGTGCTCCGCCGACCGATCGCCGTGATCGACCTGGAGAGCACCGGCACCGACCCGGCCGCGGACCGGGTCGTCGAACTCGCCGTCCTCACCCACGCGCCCGATCGCGCTCCAAACCTCTTCGCCACGCGAGTCAACCCGGAGCGGCCGATCCCGGCGGCCGCGACCGCGGTCCACGGGATCGGCAACGCGGACGTGCGGGACGCCCCGACGTTCGCGGCCCTCGCGCCCGACCTGGCCCGCCGGCTCGCCAACTGTGACCTGACCGGGTTCGGGATCACCGGGTTCGACCTGCCCCTCTTGGCGGCCGAGTTCGCCCGCGCCGGGGTGTCGTTCCCGCTCGCCGGCCGGGCCGTGCTGGACGCCCTGGCCGTGTACCGCCGGCACGAGGCCCGTACCCTGGCGGCGGCGGTCGGGTTCTACCTCGGCCGCGACCACCCGGGCGCCCACGCCGCCGGCGCGGACGCGGTCGCGGCGGCCGAGGTGCTCGACGCGCAGGTGGCCCGGTACGGGCTGCCGGCGGCGCCGGCCGACCTGCACGCCGCGCTCGTCGAGGTGGACGTGGCCGGCAAGTTCCGGCGCGGCCCGGGCGGGGCGGTGGTGTTCGCGTTCGGCAAGCACGCCGGGCGCCCGCTGGCCGACGTGGCCCGGACCGACCCCGACTACCTGGGGTGGATGCTCACCCGGCCGTTCCTGGCCGACGTCCACGACCGGGTGCGGGCCGCGCTCGACACGGTCTACGGCCGGCGCTAAAGATCGATCAAAAACGTGTCAATATAAATAGGAGGCCCGTTAGCCCGGCTCCCGAGCCCGTTCCGTGTCATCCCCCTGTCACTGCCGAGGAGGTGATCGATGGTGGCGTTCCGCCCGCCCGCGAAACTGGTCCGGCCCGACACTGACCCCGTCCGCGAGAAGTTCGCCCAATCCCGCCGAGATCTGTCGGGAGCCCTGATCGAGCGGTACGAGGAGGTCGACCTCGTCCTCACCGCCCTGGTCGCCAACGAGCACGTCCTCCTGGTCGGCCCGCCCGGGTGCGGCAAGTCGCTCCTGCTCGACAGCGTCCTCGCCTGGACCGGCGGGACGAAGTTCTCGATCCTGCTCACCAAGTTCACCACGCCCGAGGAGGTGTTCGGGCCGGTGAGCCTCGCCGCCCTCAAGGCGGACAAGTACGTCCGCGTCACGACCGGCAAGCTCCCGGAGGCCGACTTCGCGTTCGTCGACGAGTGCTTCAAGGCGTCGTCGGCGATCCTCAACACGCTCCTCCGCGTCCTCAACGAGCGGGTGTACGACGCCGGCGACGGCGTGGTCCGGCGCGTGCCGCTGAAGCTCGCCGTCGCGGCCTCGAACGAGTGGCCGGCGCCGGACACGGGCCGGGAGCTGAGCGCGCTGTTCGACCGCTTCGCCCTGCGGAAGGCGGTGGCGCCGATCCGGTCGCAGGCCGGGCGGCAGAAGTTGCTGTGGGGCCGCGACCACACCCCGGTGCTCTCGACCCGCGTCAGCCCGGCCGAGGTCGAGCAGGCGCGGCGACAGGCGCAGGGGCTGCCGTGGTCCGGTGAGGCGAAGGAGGCGCTCGAAACCACCCTGAAGGAGCTGGCCCGCGAGGGGATCCGGCCCGGCGACCGGCGGCAGGTCAAGACGGTCGGGGTGGTGCGGGCGTTCGCCTGGCTGTGCGGGGCCGGCGAGGTCCGGCCCGAGCACCTGGAGGTCGCCCAGTACTGTCTGTGGGACTCACCCGAGGAGCAGCCCCAGAAGGCCGCGCAGGTGATCGCCCGGGTCGCCAACCCGGTCGGCATGCGCGTCACGCAACTGCTGCTGGAGGCCGAGCAGGTGCTGGCGGCGGCCGACGTTCGGAACCTCGCCGACGCCGCTATGGCCGCCGCGAAACTGGCAGAAATCGACAAGCAGTTCGCCGGCCTGAAGGGCAACGGCCGCGTCGAGACGGCCCGGGCGTACCTGAAGGAGCAACTCAAGCGACTCAAGCTCGCGTCGATCGAGGCCGTCTGACCGATTCCCGTTCCCGCGCGCGGCCGGCGTCCCGGGTCACACCGGGGGCGCGCCGGCGCGATCTCCACCCCGAGGAGGATATGGACCCGAAGGACTTGCTGTGACTGCTCGACCTGGACGGTCAGCCGCCCGACGCGCCGGCCGCGTCGGGCGTGATGGCGCCGGCTGCGGTCACGGCGCCACCGACCGGCGCCAGCGCGACCGCGTTGGAGGTGGACGCGTGGGGCTTGCGGCGCGGTCGCGACCTCGTCGCCGAGAGCGACCGCCTGAAGAAGGCCGGCACCGACGCACACGCCGCCGCCGACTTCTTCGCCAGCGCGTTCGACCCGGACCCGCGGCTGGTCGCGGCGTGCGCCGACCCGCGGCGGCACCAGTTCCTCGCGCAGTTGCTCGACACCCCCGAGTACCGCCGGCTGCCGCACCGCCACCCGGCTCGACGACACCGCCGCGGCCATCGCCGCCACCCACTTCGCCGAGCAGTTCGCCGACCTCACGACGTCGGGCGTGACGGAGGACGCCGGCGGTGCCGCGGCCGCGGGCGCGCGCCGCCTGGAGTTATGGCGACCACCAGCGTCAGCAGGCGGCGGCCGAGGCGGAAGAAGGAAGTCAGCCGAACTACAAGGCGAGCGGCCGCGCTCCGGATGTCGAGGCCAGGGCGCCGGGCTCGGCGAAGAAGCGTCGCGCGTTGTTCCCGCGGCGCAGGTGCGGCCAGCCGGCGCTGCGGCGATGTGCAGGCCGGCCGGAGCGGTTCCAAGCAGGTCGCCCAGTCGCAGCGGCTATGGCGGCGCACGGGCTCGGCCATCGTCGGCGTCGAGCCGAGCGGCGACGTCGGCCAGAACCACTCCCGATCGAGCTGGCGACTCGCGGTGCCGAGCTGGAACTCGGCCTGCTGTGGATCGTCGAGCGGCAGGCCTGCCGAGTGCCGCGAGTACCACGCCGTCGAGCCGGTCGGGAAGGACCGGTGCCGGTTATCCGCACTCGACGAGTCCGGCGGCACATCGGGGAGAAGATTCACGGCGAAGGCGGCGCCGCGCTGGCCTGGCGCAGTTCCGGCCCCAGCAGCAGCAGCAGCAGATGCGGCTCGTCGCGCGTCCTGGCGAGGGATAGCGGCGAGCCTCCTCGCGCTCGCCGGGCCGGTGGGACGAGGGGAAGCTCGCCGACTGGCTGTGCGCTTCATCGCCAGGGCTCCGATCTGGACGTCCCCGTGCGGGAACTGCCGCGGATGTACGCCGAGTTGGAGGCGCCGCCCGGGGCGACGGACGTGCTCTTCGTGACCGACGCCCGGTGCCGTATACCGGCCGACGTCCGCGGCGCGTTCCTCGCATGGAAGGCGGTCGCCCGCGCCCGGCTCGTCACCCTGGTCATCGACAACGTCCCCGGCGACCTCGCCCGTCAGCGACGAGGTCCGCCGTCCGCTCCTCGCCGAGACCGACGCCGTCGGCCGGGTGCGCGCGGCTCCCTAATCGCACCACATTCCCAACGAGGTGTCCCCATGCCCGCGCCCGCCGCGGCCCCGTTCCCGCTGCCCGCCGGCACGCCGCTGCACGGCGAGGTCATTAGCTGGACCTGCTCCGGGGTGGCCGTCACCCACCCGGCCCTGCTCGCCGCCCTCAAGGACGCCGGGCTCGATGAGTCCGTCGCCCGCCCTCGCCCCAAGCACGCCTTCACGGCGCCTGCCGGAAGCTGTGCGACCGCCGCATCATCCGCCAGGTGGCCGAGGACGAGGCCGCCGTGACGTTCCAGTTCACCCAGGAGTCCCGCGACGGGGACCGGTTCGACTACCACCTCGAGACCATGCTCACCCTCGACAAGCGGGCAGGGCGGGTGACGTGCGACCCGGCCTCGCCACCCTCGCCCAGGAGGAACTCCACTCGCGCCACCGGACGCCTGGCAGCGGCGCGGACGACGCCGTCATCCAAGCTGTTCGACCGCCACGCCGACTCCTGTTCCTATCCGCCCCCCAGGGCGGGTGCTACTACCCTGATCCACGCCGGAGTTCGTCGACAAGGTGCAGGCGATGCTCGGCCGGCTGAACGGCCGGATCTCGGTTCCTGGTCCTGGCCGGCACCGCCGAGGGCGACCGGTCGGTGGACGCGGTGGCCGCGCCTCGCTGCCTCATCGACGACCACCGCCGCGCCGTGGCGCAGTTCGGCGCCGACA
The DNA here is from genome assembly GCA_044220735.1 of Urbifossiella sp. Taxonomy (GTDB): domain Bacteria; phylum Planctomycetota; class Planctomycetia; order Gemmatales; family Gemmataceae; genus Urbifossiella. The sequence goes on from JBGAQM010000141.1 coordinate 4,474, forward strand.
CCCGCGAGGACACGCTCGCCCGCGCCGCCGAGCGCATCCGCGCCACCCAGTTCAAGGTGGCCGCCTACGCCGAGTACCTGCTCGACGCGAAGGGGAGGCTCGACCGGGAACTCGCCGCCGCGCGTGACGAGCTGCGGGCGAAGGTCGAGCACCTCGCCGCCCCGGCCGTCGCCTGACCCCGCGGGAGGACGCCGTGACCGTGCCCCCGATCCCGCCGGGCGACGTGGCCCGGCACCTGTAGTTCGTGACCACGCCGGCCGTGTGGCCGGCGTGGCCGTTCCTCCCCGTCGTCCGCCGCACGCCCGGGGTCGCCGAACTCGGGTTGATGTTCGACGCCCGCGCGGTCTGCGGGCTGACGGGCTACAGCGCCACCGTGTTCCGGTGCTGCCTGTTCGCCCTGCCGCCGACCGTCGCCGAATTCCTCGCGCTGCCGAAGGAGGTGTTTGACCGGGCCGAGGAACTGCTGACGCGTGGCTGGCGCGTCGATTGACGACTCGTTCCCCGAAGGAGGGGCTTGCCGTGATCGTGTTCCCGCGCGGGCTCGCCCGGTCGGTCCGGGCGTTGGTCCGCAAGTGCGTCGCCGGTCGGCCGCGCGGCCCGGCGCCGGTCGTCGTTTTCGAGGCGAAGGCCGGCACCCTGACCGTGTGGGCGAGGACCGACGACGCGCTGCTCGTCCACGCCGCCCCGACGCGGAGTGACGCCGGGGCGTCGGTGGTCGCGATGGCCGTCCTCGACGCCGTCGAGGGGGGCGGCGACGACCCGGTCAGACTCGGGGTCGGGCGCGACGCTCCGCGGCGAGGCGCGGTTCACCGACCGCGGCGCCCCGCGCGTCCACGCGTTCGACGCCGCCCTCCCCGGCGACCAGCACCGCCCGCCGGCCCAGCCCGACGCCTGGCACCCGGTCCCGCCGGCGTTCCTGACCGCCCTGCACGAGTGCGGCCGGACCACCGCCCGCGAGTCCGGGCGGTACGCGCTGGCCCGCGTGCAGGTGCGGGGCAAGGCCGGGCAGGTGGTCGGCACCGACGGCCGCGCGGCGCTGGTCTGGGGCGGGTTCGACCTGCCGTTCCCCGACGACGTGCTGGTCCCGGCGCTGCCGGTGTTCGGCGCGCGCGAGTGGACAGGCGGGGCGGCGGCGGCGGCGGCGCGCGTCGGCCGCACGGCGACGCACCTGGTCGTGGCCGCCGGGCCGTGGCACGTCTTTCTCCCGGCCGACGCGACGGGCCGGTACGCCGACGTCGCCGGCGTCGCGCCGCGGGCCACGCCGACCGTCGCCGGGATCGACGACCGGGACGCCGCCGCGTTGGTCGACCGCCTGCCCACGCTGCCCGGGTCGGACGACGAGGGGCGCCCCGTCACGCTCGACATCGACGGCGGGGTCGTGGTCCGCGCACGCGACGACAGCGGCACGACGGACCACGTCGCGCCTGGAGCGGTCGGCCGCGACCGGGCCGCCCGCCCGCGTCGTGGTCGACCGACGCTGCGTCCTCGCCCGCGCAAGCTCGCCCTCGGCTGCGCACGTCCGCGCTCGCCGAGGAAGCCGGTCGTGTTCGCGGGCGGGGATGGAGGTTCATCGCGGTCGCGCTCGACCCGGCCCTCGCGGTCGAAGCCGCCCCCGCTGCCGTCCCCGGTATCACCACCGTCACCATTCCCGAGAGGAGGACCGCCGTGAGGCACGAGACGAACGGGACCGGCCCGCCCCGGCCCGCCGCCCGCCGACGCCCCCGACCCGCTGGCCGCCGCCGAAGAGCTGCGGCTCGCGCTCGGCGACGCCCTGGCGAAGGCCGGGCGGCTGGTCGCCGCCCTGAAGGCGTGGCGGAAGGAGCAGAAGGCGCTGACCCAGGTGTGGTCGAGCCTGAAGGCCCTCAACCTCGGGGCGGAGGGCCGGCCGTGACCGGGATCGTTCACGCAGTTGACCGGCCTCGCCCGCAGCATCGCCGAGCTGAAGGAGCGCGTCCGCGCCGCCGTCGCCGGCGAACTCGGGCGGGTCGTGAGCGGCGCCGTGCAGCAGGTCGTGCAGGCACTCGTCGCCGGCCAGCTCGCGCGGCGGTCCGCCCCGTCGTCGCGCTGGGACGACGACCGCGACGACCGCTGGAGCCACCCGCACGACCGCTGGGCCGACGCCACCGACGAGTACGACCGCGACCCGGCACCCACGCACCCCGACGCCGGTGGGGCCGGCGTCGCCACGGCCGTCGCCGCGAGTCTGTTCGTCGCCAGGTGGTGGCTCGGCCGCCGCGGCACGCCCCTCACCGCCGCCGGGCTCGGCCTCGGCGTCGGGCTGCTCGGCGTCCTGGGCGGGCCGGCCGCCCGCACCGCCGTCGCCGCCCTCGCCGCCACCGCCGACATTCTTGGCGTCACCGACGCCCTCGGCGCCGGCGCCGCCCGCTTCGATTCCGTCTGACCGCTTCGTCACGCGGACCGACGCGCCCGCCCGTACCAGCTCGCGCCCCGGGGCTCTGCCCGTGCGCGGCGCCGGGGCGGCAGCCGCGCTCAGCGCGAGACCGCTGTTCCTCACTCACCACCACACCCAGCGGAGACCGACCATGAGCATGACCGCGACCACGAACGGAAGCCGCGCAAGCAGCTGAGCGACTCAGCCTGACCGCCCCGACTCGACCACCGACGCCCGCCGACGCCGCTCCCCGAGGCCGTCGCCGACGCCTGCCGGGAGGGGGCGAAGCAGGCGGTGACGGCGGCCGTCGCCGGCTCCTCGCCAGCCCCGAGCCTCCACGCCCTGATCGCCGGCCTCGCCGCCGCCCGCGTCGCCCCGCCGCCGGCCCCGGCCGCGGCCGCCCCGGCGGCGCCCGGCATCTGGGACCGCCTGAAGGCGACGTTCGCCGCCCTCAAGTCGACCGCCGCCGCCCGCTGCCGGACCGCGACGGCGAGCGTGACGGCCGCCGCCCGCACCCTGACCGCGGTGATGCCGCTGCGGCAGATCGTGGCGGTCGGTGCCGGCGTCGGCGTGGCGGTCGGCGTCGTCAGCTACGTCTGCCCGCACGCCGTGTCGGCGGCGATCGGCGGCGTGTGCGCCGCCGGCACCGCCGTCGCCGCGCAGGTCGGCGTCTGGTTCCGCCGCTCCGCGTCGCTGTTCGGCTTCGGCACCAGGGCCTGACCGCCCGCGGCGGGGCGGGGGCCGGTGATCGGCAGTGAGGAACCGGGGCCGGCCGGTCGAGCGCTCCCGCGGGGAACGCGTCAGCCCGTGCGGCCTCCGAATCCTCCACCCGAATAACCGGCCCCCGCCCCGCCGCCCTTCGGCTTTCGCACTCACCCGGAGGACGCGCCGTGCTCCTCGTCTTCGCGCTCGTGTGGTTCGCCCTCGCCGCCGGCTACCTGGCCGGCTGACCCGTGTCCTCACCTCCGAAGGAGACCGCCGTGGCTCGCGTCCTCGCCCTGCTGACCTTCGTCGTGCTGTCCGCCGTGTGCCGGGCCGCGTCGGTCGCACTGTTCCGGTCTACCCTCGACGCCACCGACCCGGCCGCGGCCCCGGGCCACGCGGCGACACCCGCTGTCGCCGTCGGGGTCGCGGCCCTGACGGGTCTCGTCCCGTTCCCGGCCGGGTACCTGGCCGGGCTGGTGGTGTGGGCCGTCGCCGCGTTCGGCGGCCTCGGCCTGACTGCCGGCCGGCCCGCCGTCCTGTTCGCCGACCTGGCGGTCAGTTCGTTCGTCGCCCGCCTCGTCGTCCTCGGCCTGCCGGACCTGGCCGCGAAGTGAACGCCCATCGCGTACCGCCGGAGGTGCCCGTGTCGAAGACCGTCGTGATCGACGAACTGCACCTGACCGTCCGCGTCCCCGCCGACCTGTCCGAGGAGGCCGCCGGGGCCGTCCGCCAGGCCCTCGCCGACCCCGCCTTCGTCGCCCGCCTGCGGGCCGCGATCCGGGCCGCCGTGCGGGAATTCCCGGCCCTCGCCCCGGTCGTCGTGGCCGTGTCCCGCTGACCCCCGCCCCGCCCCGCCAGACCCGTCTCCGGGTGGGCGGCGCCTGACGCCCGACGAAGGCCGGCGGGCGCTACCGGGCAGCGTCCCGGACCGCGGCGACGCGGTCGGTGACGGCGACGAGCAGCGGCGCCCACTCCCGCCTGATCGCCGCGGCGTAGTGCCGCCGGAGCTGGTCGAGGTGGGTGTACGCGACGACCGCCGCCCGCCCCGGGGCGTGGCCCAGCAGGTAGCGGACGTACCCGTCCGGCACCCCGCCGTTGTGGAGCGCCGTGGCGAACAGGTGGCGCAAGTCCTTGAGGGTCGCCGCCGCCGGCCACCCCAGCCTGGCCGCCAGCCGCGCGAACTCGCCCTGCACGTGGTCGTAGTCCAGCCCGCCCGCGTCCCGCAGCACCCCGCACCGGACGCCGGCGCGGGCCGCCGCTGTTGTCGCGCCCGCCCGGTCGCAGCGCGAGCGGTACTCGGTGATCAGCCCGGTGAGTGGCGCCCCGCGGAGCGGCGCCCGCTCCCGCCCCTCGGCGACGGCCCGTCGTTCCAGCAGCAGTCCGTGGTCCTTCGTCCCGCGAGCCCACTCCCAGAATGGCGCCAGCTCGTCCAGGAGGGGGAACCGCTTGTCCCGCCGCCCCTTGGTCAGCAGCCCCAGGTCCGGCACGCACGGCACCGCCAGCCACCCGTCGCGCACGTGCTCGGCGAACAGCCCGCACGGCTCGGCCGCCCGCAGCCCGCACAGGAGCAGCGGGACGACCAGCCGGAGCTGGACCGCGTCGCAGCGCGGACCAGGTCGACCGCCATCGGGAGGGTGACGTCGGGCGCGGCCAGCGGGTCGCCCCGGTGAACCGCTGGCCGCGCCGCGGCCTTGATGAACGGGCTGCGGAAGCCCTCGGGCAGGAGCCGCCCCCGGTCCGGGTCGGCCGCCCAGGCGTACAGCGCCCGCACCGCCCCGGCGACGAACTCCGCCCCCCGCATCGGCCGCGTCGCCCCGCGCCGCCCGTTCGCCGTCACCGTGCGCGTGGCCAGGAACGCCGCGAACGCGAGCCGGAACTCGCGGTCGACCGTCCCGGCGGCCGGGTACCGGGCGACGACGGGGGGCTGGGCGGCGAAGGCGGTGTAGTGGCCCAGCGCGGCGGCGTACCGGCGGACCGTCTTCGGGTCGACCTCCCCGGCGTCGGCCCGCCGCCCCAGGTCGGCGACGTAGCGGGCCACCAACTCCGCGTGCCCGATCCGCTTCACGCCGCCACCCCCGCCGCTTCGCAGGGAGAGGACGCGCTCGTCGACCTGCCGCGCCCGGGTCAGCGCTGCCAGCAGGTCGCCGGCGACCCGCTCCGACCGGTTCCGCTTCTCGCCGGGGTCCCACCAGTTGAGGAGGAAGTGGTCGGCGCGTTGGTACACGCGCACCGTCCGCGGCGGGGCGAGGCCGGCGGGGAAGGCGGTGAACCGGCGCCAGCGGTGCGCGGCGCCGTAGCGGTCCGACCAGGCCGGCTTCGGCGCCGGAACGGCGGGTGTGTCGGTACTGGACATGGCCGGGCGTCCGATCCCACCCCGCCCACACCCGAACGGTCGGTGGCGGGGTTCGCCTCATAGGCATTCGCGCCCCCGGGGAGCTTCCCCGCACGGAATGAAGATCGCGGGGATGTGCCGTAAACTGGCGATCGGTTACACTGCCTCGCCGACAACCAGCGTGTTCCGCCGCGTGAACAGGGATGCCCGATCACACCAAGCCGCCGCGAACGCTGACCGCCCCCGTGTCCGTCCGCGGCCAGGCGTTCGAGTTCCGCCTCCACACCCGCCCGCTCGACCTCGGCCCCAGCGTCCTGGTGCGGTACTACTGGATGGACTCGTCCTTGTTCCGGCGGTTCCGGTCGGAACCCGCCTTCGCCGCCTTCCGAACCGTTCTCGGGCACTGGGGCGCGGCGATGCGGGCGGGCGGCGCGTGGGACCTGGACACCGAGGTCCACTACGTGGCCGCCCAGTGCTACCCACTCGTGGCCGAGGCGAAGAGCCTCCGTGACGTGTACGCGGACGCGTACCTGCGACCCGGGACCACGACCCCGGCCGCGGACGGCCTGCCCGACGACGTGCGAAGGAGCGTCCGGCGGGTCGTCCGGGAGCGAGACGCGGCCCTGGTCCGGGCCGAACTCGATCACGCCCTCGGCCGGTTCGAGCCGCCGGGCCGCCTCATGCCGCTCCTCCAGGAGGCCTTCCGGCGGTGGGTCGGGCGGGGGGTGGTCGCCCTCCGCCGGGGCGACCCCGACGGCCTCGAGCGGTTCCTGGCGGAGGTCAACTTCTGGATCGCCCGGTACCGGAAGACGGGCGGGAACGTCTGGGTCCGGCGGTTCGTGAACCTGTTCAGCTACGAGTGCAAGGTGGCGTTCTTCACCTGCTACGCCAACGCCTGGGTGGACCTGATCCCGTGGCTCCGCGATCACCGCGGGCTGGACGCCGTGAGCGAGCGGTTCCTCCGGTTCTGGCACCACCAGAACACCCCCGGCGGCGGGCCGGACGGCCGCGACGCGTTCAACGGCCAGGTGCTCGCCCTCCACCCGCTGTCCGGGTTCTTCATGAAGGACCCGGCCCTGCGGGCCGTGGCCGGCCGGTTTTTCGGCTCCACGGCGTACGACCGGGTGTTCAGCCGCGGCGGCGTGAAGTCGTCCGCGGCGTACTGGGAGTTGGTCGGCGCGATCCTGACGGCGGCGCACCTGTACCGCGGCGCCCTCGACCGGCAGGAGCGCGGGCGCGGGGCCCGTGCCACCGTCTCCCTGGACGCCCAGGCTCCGGCGGCGGGCGGCACGGGTGACGACCTGGCCCTGCTCCGCGACTTCCTGTCCGGGCAGGCGTTGACGTGCCCCGGCTGCGGCGGGGCCGCGACCGACCTCCGATCGGCCGGGGCCGTCGGTCCAGGTGCGGACACGTTCGACGTCCGTCTCACCTGCCGCGCGTGCCGCCGCACCGCCACACACTCGGTCGCGACGAATGACCTCCTCCGCTGGCTCCACCCCGCCGAGTGACTTCGGACGGGCACTTCCTCGCCCGTGCCGGCGACGGTTGGATACGCCCTTCCCGACCGTTCCCGGCCCAACCGACGGGTTCCTGGTCAACCCCGACATGCGGTAAACAGTCGATCAACCCCGTGCAACACGTCCCGTCGGCGCCCGTGGCCCCTGCCCGTCGGGCGACGGTTGTCCTGCCGGACTCATCACCACATTTTCCGAGGCGCGAATGCCTAGCGCACGAGCCGCACGACGCGGCTCACGGGCAGCGCGCCCCCGCAGAGGGCCAACGCATGTCCGACCCGAACGTCCGTCCGCCACGCCCCGCACCAGTCACCCCGACCGGCCTGACGCCCGACCAGATCGCCCGCTGGGCGGAGCGCATCGCCGACGGCCGGGACGAGTTCCCGGCCGACGTCGCCGACCCCGACCGCTCCGCCCTGGCGGCCGCGGTCAGGGGCCGCCTCCGGGACCGTCTGGTCCGGCACGTCGCCCGCGCGATCGCCGGGCGGCTGGCGCGGCCGGACGACGGCCCCTGACCGAGGAGCCACGACCATGCTGACCCGCAAGTACGACCCGACGCTGCCATACCGAACCCTCCGGTACGGCCGGATGAGCACCGAACGTCAGAACCCGCGCAGCCCCGACCAGCAGTTCGACACGATCGAGACCACCAGGGCGCGCCTCGGGTACCCGTGGGTTCTTGTCCAGACGTACCGCGACGACGGGGTCAGCGGCCGGTTCATGCGGAAGCGGCAGGGCCTCCAGGCCATGCTCCGGGACATCGAGGTCGGCCTCGTCCAGGCCGACCTGATCGAGGTCGACACGCTCGAGCGGCTCGGCCGGGCCGACGAGATCGCCGAACTCCGGCGGAAGCTGGCCACCGACCACGGGATCCTGGTCGTGACCGCCGACACCGGGTTCGCCGACCCCACCGGCGTGACCGGCAAGGCGCTCGGGCTGGTGGAGAACATCCGGGCCACCGAGGACGGGCGGATCAAGGCCCACAACGTGATCCGCGGGAAGAAGGACGCCGCCCGGCTGGGGCACTGGCCCGGCGGCCCCCCGCCGCTCGGTTTCCGGCTGCGGGTCGTGACGGCCTCCTCCGGCGCGCGGGCGCACAGCATCCTCGAGCCGGTCCCGGCCCACCTCGCCGCCGTCCGGCTGGCCTTCGCCCGGGCGGATGCGACCGGGCACGGGAGCCGACGGCTGGCGCGGTGGTGGAACGCGTGCCCGGACGTCCCGGCCGACCTCAAGCCGATCAGCCCGGACACGATGGTGTACGTGCTCTCGAACGCGATCTACGTCGGCACGTACGTCTGGGGCGCCAACAGCACCGGGGTCGTCAACGACACGCGGGTCGTGGAGCCGAACCCGGACGGCCCCCACGTCGTCGTCGAGGACTACTGCGCCCCGGAGGTCGACCGCGGCGTATTCGACCGGGTTCAGCACCTCCGGGCCGCCCGGGCCGCGCGGGTGCTGACACTCCGCGCGGAGCCGGTGGCCGGCGCGCCGGCCAAGCTGATCGCGCCGCAGGGGCGGGGGCTGACGCTCAAGTACCTGCTGACCGGACTGGTGCGGTGCGGGGTCTGCCGGTCGGCGATGCGGCCGGTCCCGTCCCGCCGGGTATCGAAGTCGGGCCGAGAGTACGCGTACACGCACTACGCCTGCCCGCGGGCCGGCGCCGGCGCCTGCGCGAACGGCCGCTACGTGCGGGAGGACCACCTCCGCGAGGCGGTCGTCGGCCGCCTGCGCGCCCGCCTGTTCCCACCGCCGGGCGAACCGGGCCGGGTGCCCGAGTGGCTCCCCAACCTCATGGTCCAGGTCCGGCAGGAGCTCGACCGCCACCACGCCGCCGGGCCGGACCGCGCGGCCGCCCGGGCCGCCGAACTCCGCGACCTCGGCGGCCGGCTCGCCGGCTGGGCGATGTCCCTCGGCGACCCGAAGCTACCGGCCGCGGTGCGGGCCGACATCACCGAGAGGTACGAGCAGGCGAAGGCCCGGCAGGCGGAACTGGAGGCCCAGGCCGCGTGCGACCGCGGGCGGGCCGCCCACCTCGGCCGCGTCCTCGACCCGCTGGCCGTCGTCGAGCAGTTGCACCGGCTCGGGAAGGCACTCGCGGGCCACAACCCGACCCTCGGCAACCTCGAGCTGAGTCGCCACGTCGAGCACGTCCTCTGCTTCCCCGACGGGCGGGCGGAGATGCGGGGCACCTGGCTGGGCGTGTTCGACGGCGCCACCCACCTGCTGAGCCGCTCGACCGGCGAGCCGCCACCGCCCCCCGCCGACCCGCGCTCGGTCACACCCCGGAAGCGCGGCCGGCTCCGGCTGCCGAACCTGTCGGCCGAGGCCGGCGAGACGACCCCGACCGTGGACACCAGCCTGGACCCGGAGCGGTTCGCCGGGTTCGCCGACGCGTACTTCTGGACCGAGGACGTGACGGTGGACCGCGTGCCGTGCTGGGCGAAGGCGAACGCCGCCGCGGTGGCGCGGGCGCGGGCCGCGGGGCGGACGCACGAGCAACTCGCCGCCCAATTCGACGTCTCGGTGCCGACCATCCGCAAGGCGCTGAAGGTCGCCGCGGCGGCGGACCCGTGTCAGTCCCCGCTGCCGCGCAAGATGCCCCGCGCCCGGTGGCAGGATTCGCACGCCGACGAGGTGTGGGCACTCCGGCAGGCGGGACGCTCGATGAAGGAGCTGGCCGCGCACTTCGGGAAGAGCGAGCCGCTCATTCGTGCGGCGCTGGTCATCGCCGCCGGCCGCCAGACGGAACCGGCGCCGCCGCCCGACCCCGATGGGGCGGACGACAACACCACCAATTCCCAATG
>JBGAQM010000142.1:0-14470 GCA_044220735.1 Urbifossiella sp.
ACCGCTTCCGTGTTGCGCTTCTTCAACTCGTCGGCGCGGAGGGTCAGCTCGACGATCCGCGACTGGAGGGCGTCCGAAAACGACTCGTCGCCGCGGGCGAACCGCGCCACCGTCACCACCTGGAACAGCGACGCCGGGTCCACGCGGACGAGCACGAGGTCGGCCTTCGGCGCGGCCAGCCGGGCGGCGCGGGCGGCGGCGGTGCCGACGCTCTCGGTCGCGTCCGCGGCCGGCGCCGGCTGCAACTCGGACGACAGCTCCGCGGTCAGGTCGAGGAGCGTCACCGGCGGGCCGGCCGCGTCGAGGGTGTGACCGCCGCCGGGCGCCGCCTTCACACCGGGGAACTCGGTGGCGATCACGATTACCTTCGTTCCCTGGCCGGCGAAGCCGTTCTTGTGGAAGGCGTCGAGCTTCGCCGCGGTCAGCGCCGCGGCGGGGGCCGTCGCCGCGGGGGCGCCGGCGACGGCTGGGGCCGCCGTCTCGGTCGCCGGACGGGGCAGCCGCATGTACACCACGCCCGGCTCGCCCGCGAACCGCTCCACGTCCGCGGCGACGACGAACCGCAGCGTCAGCACCTGGCCGACCGCCCCCTCGACCGTCGCCGGTACGAGTTCGGGCCGCTTCGTGATCGGGCCCGGCAGCAGGCGGCTGTACCCGGTCATCAGCTTCGTGCGGAGGCGGTCCAGGTCGCCGGTGTCGAACACGCGGTCGGTAACGACCTCGACGCGGAGCGGCTGGGCGGCGGCGGCCGAGTCGTCGAGCACGGCGCGGAGCGCCGGCGTGAACGGCACCCGGTTCGGCGCCAGCGCGGGCGGCGCGTACGGCGCCGGGTCGGCGACGCTGAGCACCTGCACGATGCGGACGGGGTTCACGTCGCGGAACGGGACGGGCAGGTCGGCCGGCGCGGCGTCGGGCGCGAACCAGCCGGACGGCTCGTTCCGCAGGTCCCTCACGAGCCGCATCAGGTTCCCCGCCGGGAGGTCGCCGCGGACGATGCTGAAGCCCTGCGGGTCGTAGCCGACCAGCTCGCGGAAGCCGAGCTGGCCCAGGTGTGCCACCGCCTGCGCGTGGAACTTCTGCTGCTCGGCCGGGATGAAGTCGTTGAACAGCTTCAGCCGCACGGCCACGCGCTGGTCGGGGGCGGGGACGGCGAAGTCGGCCGGGCGGAACAGGATGGTCTTGATGCGCGGGTCGGTCTGGAGCGTGGCGAGGCCCGCCGCCGGCATCGTGCCGCGCATCCGCTCGGCGGCCGGGTCGAACTCGTCGAGCTGGGGTTCGAGTTCGCCGGTCGTGTCGCGCTTGAACCCGGCGGCGTCCAGGGTGGCCGTCATGGCGCGGAACTGGCGGACGCGCTCGGTGCGGTCGGGCGTGATGCGGTACCGCAGCTCGACGGCCAGCTTCTCCGGCACGGCCGGGTACACGACCTGCGCCGCGGCGGGGGCCGGGAGGAGGGCGAGCAGGACGGCCGGGAGCCACCGGGCCGGGCGGACGTGGGTCATGGTGCGGCCTCGCTGCGGGCGGTCCATCGTTCATCCTGACGCGGCGGGTGCGCCTTGCCAACACGGTTCGGGGAAATATGCCTCCCCCGCCGCCCGCCCGGAGGGGCGACCCGACCCGCCGGCCAGTTTTGGCCCGCCGGTCGGGCCGGCGGCGCCGACGAGCGGAGACGTGATGGCTGAAGCGACCCTGACGGCCGTGGTGACGGGCGCGTCCAGTGGGATCGGCCGGGCGCTGGCGGTGGCGCTGGCGCGGCAAGGCTGGCGGGTCGGGGCGGTCGCCCGGCGTGCGGACGCGCTGGACGAGCTCGCCGCGGAGGTCCGCGCCGCCGGCGGCACAATCGAGACCGCCGTCGCCGACGTGGGCGACCGGGCCGGGCTCGCGGCCGCGGTTCGAGAGCTGGAGGGGAAGCTCGGCCCGACGGAACTGCTGATCGCCAACGCGGGGATGGGCGGCGACACCGGCGCCGTCGAGATGAACGTCCCGCAGGTCGAGGCGATCATGCGGGTGAACTTCCTCGGCGTCGTGTACGCGATCGAGGCCGTGCTGCCCGGCATGATCGCGCGGGGCCGCGGGCACGTCGTGGGGATTTCGAGCGTCGCGGCGTTCAAGGGGCTGCCCGGGGCGGCGGCGTACTGCGCCAGCAAGTCGGCGGTGAACGCCTACCTCGAAGGGCTGCGGATCGAGCTGCGGAAGCGCGGCGTGGCGGTCACGGCCGTGTGCCCGGGGTTCGTCCGCACGCCGATGGTGGCGAAGAACCCGCCCATGCCGTTCGTGATGGAGCCGGACGCCGCCGCGGCACGCATCCTCCGGGCGCTGCCGAAGAAGCCCAAGGTGTTCGTGTTCCCGCGGCGGATGAAGTGGCTGATGCGGCTGGCGCGGTGGGCGCCGGACCGCTTCATCGCCCGGAAGGTGAAGATGAAACTCTGACCCGGCGAACGGCCGGCGTGAGCCGGCTGGTGGCCCGGGCTCACGCCCCGAGCCGGTGGCCGCTGCTGGAAACGGTCGGCACACCCCGCTTCCCGCCCGACCTTTGTCCGTACCGCACGCCCGTGTACCATGCCCCCATGCTGCGCGAACTCGCGGTCCAGAACCTAGCGCTGATCGAAGACGTACGCGTCGAGCTGCGGCCCGGCTTCTGCGCCTGGACCGGCGAGACCGGCGCCGGCAAGTCGCTCCTGCTCGGCGCCCTCGGGCTGCTGCTCGGCGAGCGCGGCTCCGCCGACCTCATCCGCACCGGGGCCGACGAGCTCCGCGTCACCGGCCGCTTCGAGCTGAACCGCCCCGAACAGCGCGCCCTCGCCGCCGACGTGTTGCAGGCGCCGCTCGACGAGGACGACCTGATCCTCACCCGCCGCCTGTCGCGGAGCGGCCGCAGCTCCGCACTCGTGAACGACGTCCCCGTCGCCGTCGCCACCCTCCGGCGGATCGGCGAGATGCTCGTGGACGTACACGGCCAGCGCGAGAGCTACTCGCTGCTGCAACCGGCCTACCAGCTCGACCTGCTCGACGCCTTCGGCAAGCTCACGGAGCCACGCAAGCGGTACGCCGCCGCCGCCGAGCGCGTCCGCGAGCTGCGCCGCCAGTACCGCACCCTTAGCGAGGCCCAGCAAACCCGGCAGCGCGAACTCAGCCTCGTCCGCTTCGAGCGCGAGGATTTGGACGCCGCCAAACTCCAGCCCGGCGAGCTGCCGGCGCTCGGCAAGGAGCGCGAAACGCTCGTCCACGCCCAGAGCCTCGCCCAGTTCACCGGCACCGTCGCGGCGCGACTCGCGGACGACGACGGGGCCGTGGTCGATGTCGTGTCGCGGCTCGTCAAGGAGGCGAACCGGTGGGCCGCGCTCGACCCCAAGCTCGCGGAGGTGGCCCGGCGGTTGGAAGCACTCAAGCCCGAAGTCGAAGACCTGGCCGAGACCGCACGCGACCTGTCGGAGCGGTTCGAGGCCGACCCCGACCGGCTGGAGGAGGTCGAGAAGCGGATCGGCCTGCTGAAGAAGCTCCAGGCCCGGTACGGCAGGACGCCCGACGAACTGGTCGGCTACCGCGCCACCCTCGACGCGCGCGAGGCGGAACTGCAACGGCAGGAGAACGACCTCGCCGGCATCGACGCTGAACTGAAGGCTGCGTTCGCCGAGCTGAAGGACGCGGCCGCGGTGCTGAGCAAGGGCCGGGCGAAGGTGGCGAAGAAACTCGTCGCCGACGCGCAGAAGCACCTCGCCGACCTCGGCATGCCCCACGCCAAGCTCGACGCTGTGCTCGAGCCCGTGCTGCTCGACGAAGACCCGCTCGCCGGCGAGGTGCCCGCCGCCGGCGCGGACCACCTCGACCTGATGCTCTGTGCCAACCCCGGCGAGCCGGCGCGGCCGCTGCGCAAGGTCGCCAGTGGCGGCGAACTGTCGCGCACCATGCTCGCGCTCAAAACCGTGCTCGCCGCCCACGACCCGGTCCGCACGCTGGTCGTGTTCGACGAGATCGACGCCAACGTCGGCGGGCGGCTCGGCGACGTGCTCGGGCAGAAGCTCGCCAGCCTCGGGGCCACGCACCAGGTGCTGTGCGTCACCCACCTGCCGCAGGTCGCCAGCTACGCCCGGCACCAGTGGACCATCCGCAAGAGCAGCACCGGCAAGAAGACCGCCACCACCATCAACGAGCTGACCGGCAGCGACGCCCGCGTCGAGGAACTGGCGCTGATGCTGCGCGGGGAGTCGCGGTCGGAGACGACGCGGAAGGAGGCCGCCGAGATGCTTCGCGCCGCCGAACGGCTCCGCGCCGGATGATTCTCCCGCCGTGCCACACAGCGGGTCGCGGGAACATGTCACGTGGTTTGAACGTGGGGCCGGCTACCAGCCGGCCTTCCGCAAGGCGGCTGGAAGCCGGCCCCACGACGGAATGTCACGCGGTTTGAGCGTCGGACGCAACCCGAAATCGCGGCAGACTTTCCACACGCAATTCCCGCACGGCGTCGATCGCCCGGCGGAACGGGTAGCCGGCTAACAAGCGGTTCAGTCGCTCCGTCGTCTTTCCGACGCCGACGTAGGTGCGCCACATGCTCAAGCGGCCGAGCGGGAGTCGCGGCTGATCGGCGTCGAACTCCCACGGGTGGAAGTACAGCATCGCCAGGTTCGGAGCCACACCCGCCGCCTGACGCAACCCGGCCCGCATCACCGCCGGCGGGAACAGGCGAAAGTAGCCGCCGCCGGCGACCGGAAGGTTCATCCCCAGAACACGATACGTCAACGGCGGCAGTTCCAACAACTCTCGCTCTCGCCCGACGGCGACGAACGGCGTCCGGGGGGCGTCGGGAATGCCGTAGCGGTCGTGGCGGACGGGGAAGATCGAGCTGTCGTACTCGAAGCCGCACTCGGCGAGCACGTCCACGGCCCACGCCGTCTCGCGGACCACGCTGAACGTCGGTGCCCGGAAGCCGTAAACTCGCTCGCCTGTCACCTGCTCCAGCGAGCCCTTGCTGCGCAACAGGTCTTCGCGGAAGGACTTCGGGTCGAAGCGGTGGACGCGGCGGTGGTCCCAACTGTGCGAGCCGACCTCGTGTCCGGCGGCGTGAATCGCCCGCACGAGTTCCGGGTGCGTCGCAGCGATTTCCCCGACGATGTAGAACGTCGCCTTCACGCCCGCGGCGGCGAGTCGGTCGAGCAGCCGGCGCGTGGTGACGTCCATGCGGGCGGCGTACTCGCGCCGGCGCTCCGGGGGGACGGTCAGCCCCGCGGCCGCTTCGATGCGGTCGTGCTCCTCCACGTCGAAACTGACGACGTAGGACGTTGTGGGTGAAGGAGTTGTGGTCAAACAATGGGTCCAGGTCGAGTCGTGGTTGCGCAACACGAGTGTAGTTCACGGGGAGTGGCGGGAGAAAGCCCACCCGCCGCAACGGACGGGCTTTGCACAGGGAGGCGATGTAAACCCCCGGCAACACCCGTTCGCGCATTCGCATCCCGGCGGACTCAAACGGCCCGATCAGCTCACCGGAATAGGGACGCCGCCGTCGCCGGAACTGGATTTCTCCTCAGGCGTTACAACCGATTCGGTCGATACCGTCCGAACGCCCGGCGCGCGGCCGGTAGCCTCTGCCGGAAAACCCGGATTCGCCGGTGAATTGGGTTGACAGGAGGGGGTTCATTCCGCTTTTCTAAACCTTAGCCCGCGGACGCCCGCACCGCCCGCACCGGCCGGCCCCCCTCAGCCGGCCCTGTCCTCCGGGACAATGGAACGCGGCCGGGACACACCAGACCGGGTCGGTCTGGCCGTGGTTCCCAGCGGGGGGTATACCCGGACGTTCGAGCACCGACCCAGGAGCCCCGTCATCATGATCCTTCGCAAGCTCCGCTGGCTGGCAGCCGTCGCGCTGGCCGTCGCGGCCCCGGGCGTGTCCCACGCCGGGATCCAGATTCTGGTGCAGGAGAGCGGCGGGCCGGAGATGATCTTCACCGGCAGCGTGACCAACTACACCACCACGAACTTCACCGGCATCAACATCGGCAGCACGCCGAACTCGGGCGCGATCAGCTCGCTGACCACGACCGTGCGGGCCACCCCGGTGGCCAACTTCGACCCGAACGCCTCGCTGCGGATCGTCGTGATCTCCGACGACTTCACGACCCCGGCCGCCAACGAGAACGGCCCGGCCGTCGTGTTCAACAACGCGGCCGCGTCGTCCGGCATCGGCGGCGGGTCGAACGTGCTGTCGAACATGACCCAGCTGTACAGCCTGCCGCTGAGCCCGGGCTCCGGCCAGACCGCGACGCAGGCCGGCGGCTCGACGCTCGGCGCGGCCACCGCGACCGCCACCGACACGCGGCCGGGCGGCGGCGTCTCGCCGACCACGACCTCGAACATCATGGGGATGCCCAGCGCGTTCGCCATCCAGCAGACGATCACGGTGCGGGCCGAGGTGACCGGCCCGAACGGGATCGAGAGCGGCTCGTCGCTCGGCGGCTCGGCCAGCTCGCTGGTCGTGACCTCGCCGGCCCCGGTGCCGGCCCCGCCGGCGATCCTCCTGGCGCTGGCGGCCGTCCCGGCCCTCGGCCTGCGGCGGATGCTGGCCAAGAAGGCGTAAGTCGAACAGATCGACGCGTGCGGAGCCCGGGGGAAACCCCGGGCTCCGTTCGTTTCCCCCCGGGCCTGCTCGTGGCTTCGCGCGCCCCGCCACGACGCCGCAAGCGGGCCCGTGGGTTCCCGCCCCGGCGTCGGTGTGCTACGGTAAGTCGGGGGCCGTTCGGGCCTCCCGTCCGTTCCGACCGATAGGGGCCGCCCGTGCGTCGTGTCCTCAGCGTCAAGCGCCTCGCCATTCTCCTCGGCGTCGTCGCGGCCGTCGTCGCCACGACGGTCGGCGTCCACGCCGTCCAGTACCAGCGGCAGGCGACCGTCTTCAAGGCCCGCGCCGAGCGGGCCGAGGCCACCGCCGACGGCGACCCCGAGAAGCTGGCCGAGGCCGCCCAGCACTACAAGCAGTACCTGAAGTTCCGCAAGACCGACGAGCCGGCGTTCACGAGCTACGCGCACCTCATGGCCGCGCGCGCCAAGGCCGACCCCAAGCTCACCGAGCCCGCCGCCCAGGCCCTCGAAGAATACCTCCGCCAGTTCCCCGAGCACCCCGACGACCGCCGGGCGCTCGTGGACCTGTACCTGGCACTCGGCAAGACGGGCAACGCGCTCCAGCACATCGAGATGCTGCTGCGGACGCCCGCCGGCGAGGACGACCCGGACCTGCTCGACAAGGCGGCCACCTGCGAGTACGCCGCCGGCGACTTCGCCCGCGCCGTCGACCGCCTCCACCTCGCCGTGGATACGGCCCCGAAGCCGCACAAGGCCAAGCCCGAAGTGGCGGCCCGGCTGCTCGGCCTGCTCAACGGCAACAAGAGCTACTCGAACCCCGGCCGCTCCCCGGACCGGTACATCGAAATCCTCCTGCGCGACGAGCCGTACGCGTCCGACGTGACCGCCCGGGTGCTGGCCGCGCGGTTCCTGCTGGTGAAGGGGAACGTCCGCGACGCCCGCAAGCACGCCGAAATCGCCCTGACCATGCCGAAGGGCGCGACCAACGCCGAGGCGCGGATGGCGATGGCCGAGATGGAGATCGCCGAGATCCGCGCCGGCAACCCCGAGGCCATCGGCGGGCAGCTCAAGAAGGCCGAGGACCACCTGTGGGTGGCCGTCAAGAGCGAGCCGAAGAACGTCGGCGCCGGCATCATGCTGTCGCGCGTGCTGGCCGACATGGGGGAGCGCGGCAAGGCGATCGACGTGCTCCGCACCGCCGCCGAGGCGCTCGGCGAGACGAACGACCAGTACCTGATGGTGGTGGACCGGCTGCTGGACCTCGGCGAACTCGAGCAGTCGGGGAAGCTGACCGAGAAGCTGGCGTTCAAGGAGGCCGACCGCGACCGGTTCGTCCGCTACCTGCGCGGGCGGACGCTGGTGGTGAAGAACGACTACGCCGCCGCCCGGCCGATCCTCGAGGAGGTGACGCCGGAGCTGGTCCGCGTCCCGGCCTACCAGATGAAGGCGTTCACCGCCCTCGGCCAGTGCTTCGAGGCGCTGTCCAACCCCGACCGGGCGCTGACCGCGTTCGCCGACGCGCTGAAGCTCGACCCGGCGTTCCTGCCGGCGATCGTCGGCCAGGCCGAGGCGTTGCTGCGGCTCGGCCGCGTCCGCGACGCGCTGCCGCAGTACCGCACCATCGTCACCGGCTACAAGCTGGAGCCGTTCCGCCCGCAGCTGGTGCGGCTGGAGCTCCGCGCGGCGATGGCGCAACCGCCGGCCGGGCGGAACTGGGCCGACTTCGACAAGGCCGCCGGTCTGCCGCCGCGGAGCGCGGCGACCGACCTGCTCGTGGCCGAGGCGCTGCTCGCCCGGAACGAGCGCGGCAAGGCCGCCGCGGTCCTCGACGGCGTGCTCGGCGCGGACAAGAAGAACGCGGCCGCGTGGGTGGCCCTCGCCCGCGCCCGCGGACTCGACGACACCGCCGCCCTCACCCGGACGCTCGCCGAGGCCGAGAAGTCCGTCGGCGACGTGGTCGAGCTGCGGCTGGCGAAGGGCGTCGCGTCGCTCCTCCGCGGCCGCCGCCCGACGCCCGACGAGTTGAAGCTCGTGCTCGTCGGCAGCGAGAAGTTCGGCCCGGCCGACCAGAACCGCCTCCTCCGCGGCGTCGCCGAGACGGCCTCGCGGGTGGCGGCGGGGAGCCCCGACGTCGAGGCCCGGCTGCTCCGCGAGTTCGCCGTCGATTGCTTCCAGAAGGCCGCCGCGGCGGAGAAGACGGACGTGCTGTCGCTGGCCCAGCTGATCGACCTGGGGCTGGCGCTGAACAAGCCGGACGTGGTGCAGCGGGCGCTGGCCGGGCTGGCCGCGGTCGAGGGCGAGAACGGCCCGATCGGCACCCTCGGCCGCGTCATCATGGAGCTGCCGAAGGTCCGCGACATCCCCGACCGGGCGGCCCGCGCCGTGGCGGCCCAGCGGCTCCGCGCCCAGGCCGTCGGCGCCCGCACCGCCCGCCCCGGGTGGGGCCGGGTGTACGTCGTGCTGGCCCGCATCGACGAGATGGAGGGGCTGACCGACTCGGCCCTGGCGAACTTCCAGGCCGCGATCGAGCGCGGCGAGCGCGACGAGTACGTCGTCCGCCGCACGGTCGATCTGCTGCGCGACAAGAAGCTCGACGACCAGGCCGCGGGGCAGCTCAACGCGCTGGCCGCGGAGATGCCGCTCCCCGAAGACCTGGAGCGGTTCCGCACCGTGCAGAACCTCATCGTGCGCGACGTCGTCGGGACCGAGCGCTCGACCATCGACCGCATCGCCCCGGCCGACCACACCGACTGGCGGGTGCTGCTCCTGCGCGGGCAGCTGCTCGCCGCGACCGGGCAGGACGCCGACGCGGAGAAGGCGTTCGGCGAGGCCGTGTTCCGCGGCAACGTGGTGCCCGAGGCGTGGGGCGCGCTGGTGGCGCAGCAGGTCCGCAACGGCCGGCCCGACGAGGCCCGCAAGTCGATCGCCGCGGCCGAAGACCTGCTGCGGAAGAACCCGCCGCCCGACGCCGCCAAGCGGGCCGAGATGATCGACACGCTGGCGCTGTGTCACGAGCTGGTCGGCGACGCGGCGGCCGCCGAGAAGCGGTTCGCCGAGGCCGTGACCGTCGCCCCCCAGGAGCTGAACCCGCTGCGGCAACACGTGCTGTACCTGCAACGCTCCGGGAAGGCGCCGGAGGCCGAGATGATGATGCGCCGGCTCGACGCCGGCGCGGCCGGCGACGCCGCCCGGTGGTCGCGGCGGCACCTGGCGCTGACCCTCATCGCCGGCTACGACTCGTACCAGCGGCGCGACGAGGCGCTGGCGCTGATCGAGAAGAACCTGCAGACGACGACCGCCGACGACGAGGACCGCAAGACGAAGGCGATGGTGCAGACGGTGGACCCGCGGACCCGCACCGAGGGGATGAAGGCGCTGAACGAGTTCGCCCGCTGGGGCAACCTCACGCCGGACGAGTTCGTCCACCTCGGCAGCCTGTACTTCAAGCAGGGGCAGGTGCTGCAGTCGGTGGACTACTTCGAGAAGGCGACCCGCGGCCGGACCGGGGTGAACCCCGACCACCTGTCGATCCTGGCGCAGGTGTACGGCGGCACCAACGACCTCGCCCGGGCGCGGCAGACGGTGGTGCGGCTGAAGTCGATCGCCCCGCGGTCGTGGACGGCGGCCCGGGCCGAGGCGTCGCTCCTCGTCCGCGAGGCGACCGCCGCCGAGAAGGCCGGCAAGACCGAGGCCGCCGCCAAGGCCCGCGCCGAGGCGAAGGCCCGGGTGCTGGACTTCCCCGGTGCGACCGCCCGGGACTTCGTGCTCCAGCGGAGCGGCCCGCTGCTGGAGGAACTCGGCTTCCACGCCGAGCTCGAAACGCTGCTGACGCGGCTCCACCGCGAGGCGGCCGACTCGCCGGTCGGGCACGCCCCGCTGGTGCAGTTCTGGATTAACCGGAAGCGGAGCGACGAGGCGCTGCGGCTGGTGAAGGAGTACGCCGACAAGGCGCCGCCGGCGCTGACGGCGGAACTGATGACGGCGGCGGTGCGGGCGAAGTCGCCGGGGGCGGCGGCCGAGGCGGAGGTCGGCGACTGGCTCGACGCCCGGCTGGCGAAGACCACCGACCCGCGCGAGCAGCTGGTGATGCTGGCGTCGCGGGCGCAGCTGCTGGACGCGCGGGGGCGGTACGACGACGCCATCGCGGCGTACGAGACGGTCGTGACGCGGGCGACGGCGCTGCCGGCGGCGGAGCAGCGGCGGTACCCGGTGGACACGTACAAGAACAACCTGGCGATGCTGCTGGCGCTGCACCGGCCGCGCGAGGCCGACCGGGCGGTGGCGCTGATGACGGACGTGATCGCGGCCCGCGGCCCGCTGCCGAACTACCTGGACACGCGGGCGGTGGCGTACCTGGTGAAGGGCGGCCGGACGACCGAGGCGGTGGAGGACCTGACCCTGGCGCTGGTGCAACAGCAGTCGTCGGTGCTCCAGTTCCACCTGGGGTGGGCGCTGGACCAGGACCCGGCGACGCGGGTGCGCCGCGAGGCGCCGCTGGCCGAGGCGAAGCGGCTGGGCCTGTCGCCCGACGACCTCCACCCGCTGGAGGCGCGGAAGTACGCGGAGCTGTACCTGCCGCGGTAGTGCGGGCGACTTGCCGGACCGGGCCGCCGACGCTAGAAAATAATGGTCGGTCCAGGCGAGTGCCAGCGACGTGGCCCTGTCGTCTAGAGGCCTAGGACACGACCCTTTCAAGGTTGAGACCGGAGTTCGAATCTCCGCAGGGTCACACAAGTCGAACGCCCGGGGACTCTCCCCGGGCGTTCGCGTTTCACACGTCACGGGGCGCGCCCGCCGGCTCACCGGGCGAGTTCGGTGAAGGCGTCGGTCTGCCGCTGCCACAACTCGCTCAACTCGCGTACCCGCTCGCTCATCGTCGCGGCCAGGTCGTGCTGTTCGGCCCGGTCGGTCCGCATGTCGTACAGCTCCCACGGCTTCCCCGCCGCGGCGACGAGCTTGAAATCTCCGACGCGCACGGCCCGGTTCCCCTCGTGCAGCCACCACAGGAAGTCGCGCCGGACGGTCACGTCGGCCGCGAACGCCGGGACCAGGCTCACCCCGGGCGCGGCCGGGATGCGCACCCCGGCCCACTCCCGCGGCTTCTCGACGCCGGCGAGTTCGAGCACGGTGGGGACGACGTCGATGAAGTGGGCCGGGGTGTGCCGCAGCCCGCCGCGGGCGGCAATCCCGGCCGGCCAGTGGGCGATGAACGGGGTGCTGATCCCGCCTTCGTGGACCCACGTCTTGTGCCGGCGGAACGGGGTGTTGCAGGCGCCGGAGAAGCCCGGGCCGAGGCACAGGTAGGAGGCCGCGCTCCCCGGCGGGGCGGCCGGGTCGTGGCCGCCGTCGCGCACCATGATCTCGGCACTCGCGCCGTTGTCCGAGGCGAACACGACGAGCGTGTTGTCGAACGCCCCCATCGCCCGGAGTTGGTCGAGGATGCGGCCGATCTCGCGGTCCATCCGGTCCACCATTGCGGCGTGGATCGCCATCTTCGTCGCCTGGAAGCGGCGCTGCTCGGGCGTCAGGTCGCCCCACGGCAGCGGCTTTTCCACCTCGCCGGGGCCGAGCTTGGCGTAGGCGTCGGGGTAGCGGTACGGCGGCCCCAGGTCGCGCTCCACGGCCGCGAGGGGGCTTTTGGTGATACCCAACTCCTTCTGGCGGGCGAAGCGGGCGTCGCGGAGCGCGTCCCAGCCGTCGAGGTAGCGGTCGCGGTAGCGGGCGATGTCCTCGGGCAGCGCGTGCAGCGGGAAGTGCGGGGCGTGGAAGGCGACGTACTGGAAGAACGGCCTGCCGGCGTGGTTCGCCGCGTGGTCCTTCAGGCACGCGACCGCGTGGTCGGCCGTGGCGACGGTGGAGTAGTACCCCGTCTCGTCGGCCGGCGCCTTCCGCGCCACGTCGTCGACGGCCGTGCCGCGGGAGGTGAAGAAGTTGCCGGGGTCGGTGTGGTAGCAGCGGTAGCCGGCCGGCTTCAGGAAGTCCGGCAGCAGCCGCGCCCAAACTGGGCGGACCCCGCCGACGCCGCCGGCGAGCGTCGGGAGGCGGTCGCGGTGGACCTGCTGGGCGTAGAAGCCGGTGAGCAGCACCGCCCGCGACGGCCAGCAGCGGGCGGTGTTGTAGCACTGGGTGAAGCGCACCCCGTTCTTGGCGAGCGCGTCCAGCCGCGGGGTGGCGATCTCGCCGCCGTAGCAGCCCAGGTCCGAGTAGCCGAGGTCGTCGGCGAGGATGAGGAGGACGTTCGGCTTCGGCGCGGCGACGGCCGCCGGGGCGAGGCCGAGCAGCAGTACGACGGCCGCGGTCATCGGCTTCAGCATCTGTTGCCCTCGTGGGTTCCTGCCGCGGCCGGCCGTTCAACTCAGGACGTCGCGCACGACGGTGCCGCTCACGTCGGTCAGGCGGAAGTCGCGGCCGGCGTGGCGGTACGTCAGCCGCTCGTGGTTCAGGCCCATCAGGTGCAGGATCGTGGCGTGGAAGTCGTGGACGTGGACCGGCTGCTCGGCCGCCCGGATGCCGTGCTCGTCGGTCGCGCCGTGGACGTGCCCGCGCTTCACGCCGGCGCCCGCGAGCCAGGAGCTGAACGCCCAGTTGTGGTGTTCGCGGCCCGGGTTCCCGGCCGTGTTGTTGAACGGCGTCCGGCCGAACTCCGTCGTCCACACCACCAGCACGTCGTCGAACAGGCCCACCCGCTTCAGGTCGCGGATCAGGCCGGCCATCGGGCGGTCCACTTCGCGCGCCAGCCGGCCGTGGTCGGCCATGTTGCCGTGCGAGTCCCAGTTCGCCGACGAGCCGGTGTGAATCAGCTCGACGAACCGCACCCCGCGCTCGACCAGCCGGCGGGCGACGAGGCACTGCCAGCCGAAGCCGTCGGCACGGCCGCGTTCCAGGCCGTACAGCGCCAGCGTCTCGTTCGTCTCCTTCGACAGGTCCAGCGCGTCGGGCATCCCCGCCTGCATCCCGAACGCCGTCTCGAAGGAACGCACCCGCGCCGCGAGTTGCGGGTCGGCGCGGCCGGCGTGGGCGTCGTTGAACGCGGCGAGTGCGTCGAGTTCGAGTCGCTGGCGGTCGGCGGGAACGCGCGGGCGGAGGTTCGCCACCGGCTCCGCGCCGGGGACGACGCGGGTGCCCTGGTGCATCCCCGGGAGGAAGTCGGCGGCCCACACCTGGGTGCCGGCGTAGGGCATCTGGGGGGCCAGCACCAGGAACGACGGCAGGTTGCGGTTCACGGTGCCGAGGCCGTAGCTGGTCCAGGCGCCGATGCTGGGGCGGGCCACCGCGAACGAGCCGGTGTGCATCCCGAGCGTGGCGTTGTAGTGGTTCGAGTGGCTGGTGTGCATCGAGCGCACCAGGGCGATGTCGTCGGCCTGTTCGGCGAGGTTCGGGAA
This sequence comes from Urbifossiella sp., assembly GCA_044220735.1. Classification (GTDB taxonomy): domain Bacteria; phylum Planctomycetota; class Planctomycetia; order Gemmatales; family Gemmataceae; genus Urbifossiella. The sequence goes on from JBGAQM010000142.1 coordinate 13,947, forward strand.
TAGCTCGCTCACCTCCATCCCACTCCGGCCGCGCGGCTTGAACGCCCAGTCTGGCCGCTTCAGGAACAGCTTCTCGTACCCGGGGCGGTTGCGCGTCTCGGGGTGGTCGAACGTCACCTGCTTGCCGTGGTCGGCGGTCAGCTTCGGCTTCGGGTCGAACGAATCGACGTGCGACACGCCGCCGCTCATGAACAGGAAGATGACGGCCTTCGCCTTCGCCGGGTGGTGCGTCGGCCGCGGCGCGAGGGGGTCGTCCGCCGCGAGCAGTTCGCTCAGGATGCCGGGCATCAGGAGCGACCCGGCGACGGCGGAGCGGACGAACGTGCGGCGCGACGTGGTGTGCATCTCGGGTCGTCTCTCGTGGTTCCGTTGCCGCTTGCGGCGTCGCGCTGGGCGACGCGAAGCCGCAAGCGGCAATCGAACTTTGAGGTCAACCACGCGACGACAACAGCCGCACGACCGGTACAGGCGGACCAGCTCGTGGCGGAGTTGCCGCTTGTGGCTTCGCGCTGGGCGACGCGAAG
>JBGAQM010000143.1:0-14518 GCA_044220735.1 Urbifossiella sp.
CGACGCGAAGCCGCAAGCGGCAACTCGACTTGACGGGATCAGTGGTGGTGGTCGTGGCCCGCGCCGAACAGCCGGTGCCGGGCGTCGCCGGCCGCTCGTACGTACGCCAGCAGGTCCAGCACCTCGTCTCGGCTCAGCCGGTCGAGCAGCCCGCGCGGCATGATCGACGTCGTCGCCTTCGTCCGGCTGGCGATGTCGCCCACCTTCAAGTCCTTCGTCTGCGTCGCGGCCAGCGGGTTCTCGATCACCCGCACCACGCCGTCCTTCTCGCTCAAAATCATTCCCGTAACGACCGTGTCGTCCGTCTTCACGATGCGGAACGTGGCGTACTTGTCCTCGATCCGCAGCGACGGGTCGAGGACGTGCCGCAGCAGCTCGGTGCCGTTCGGCAACACCTTGGCATCCAGCTTGGTGAGGTCGGGGCCGAACTCGTTCCCCTGGCCGCCGAGCTTGTGGCACGCGGCGCACGTCGCCACGGTGAACATCTGCCGGCCGTTGGCAAAGCTGCGCCCGCCGGCCTTGTCCATCTCGGCGACCGCCGGTGCCAGGTCGTCGAACTTCCACTCGGTGCGCGGGCGGATGTGTTTGAGCAGGTCGTCCTTCGCCTCGGTCGGGTTCTTGGCGAGGTACGCCTCCGGGTTCTCCAGGTAGGCGTCGAGGTCGGCCACGACGTACAGCGCGCCGTGCATCCGCCGCCAGTGGCCGGGGTAGGTGCAGACGTAGGGGTACACCCCCGGCGCCGCCGGCGCCTGGAAGCGGAGTTGCTGGCTCTGCTGCGGCGCGAGGAGGTTGCTGGCGAGGAGGATGCTGCCCGGTGGCGCCGGGGGGACGTAGTGCTTCTCGGCCGCGCCGGGCTGCGTGGCGAAGGTCTCGGCGAGGTTGCCGATTTCCGACAGCGCCCCCGGCCGGGTGACGACAAAGTTGTGCGGCATGATGTCCGTGTTCTCGAACACGAACTCCACCGGCCGTCCAGCCTTCACGACGAGCCGGTCGGTGCTGAACAGCATCTGGTCCGTGAGCGTGCCGACGCGCACCACGCGGACGCCGATTTGGGCCAGCTCGCGGCGGGCGCGGCGGGCGTCGTCCGGCGGCAGCAGGCCCGCCAGCCCCTCGCCGAACTGCATCGCGTCGAGCGCCGCCGGCGTCGTCTTCTGGTCGGCGGGGAGGGCACGGATGCCCGCCATCACGGAATCGAGCAGCGGTTTGGCGCGGTCCTTCGGCCACTCCTTCGTCGGGATGCGCAGCAGTGCCGCCACGGCCGCGGGGCGCTCGTCGGCGTCGGGCACGAACTTCGAGATGGCGGCGAAGGCGTCCGCCTCCTTGCCGCGGACGCTCGCCAGCGCCAGCATCGCCGAGCGGCGCACCACCCGCTCCGGGTTGGCGGCTCCGACCGCGACGTCAGCCTTCACCTTCGGCGCGGGGTTCTTCAACTGCTGGAACGCGACGCCGCGGTCGGCGTCGAGCACCTTCAGCGTGAAGTTCTGGAGCCGGCTGCCGAGGCTGCCGTCGGTGCGGTTGAACACGCGCACCGTCTCGATGGGATACTCCTTGCCGAGGTCCACCTCCCACCACGCGTTGTCCGTGCCTTCCTGGGTGTGGGTCGAGGTGCCGTCCCCGTAGGAGCCATCGGTGTTGCCATCGACGGCCCGCCCGGCCGCGCCGCCGTGGGCGGTGTTCACCTGCGTCGCGGCCTTTTTCAACGCCACGTTCTTGCCGTCGGACATCACCTCCACTTCCGCCAGCGTCAGCGTGCGCTGCTTGCCCGGGAGCTCGATCCGCACGAACCGGCCCCGGACCGTCTTGCCGGCGTCGGCGGTCTTGAGCGCCGGCGGAAGCCCGGCCAGGAGCGATTCCACCTTCGGGTAAAGCGCCGCGCGTTGCCCGGGGTCGCGAACCAGCGGCGTCGCCGCGACGAGGTCTTGCAGCGTCCTCACGGACTGCATCCCGGCGTTCCACGCCGGGTCCACGCCGTCGGCGGCGACCAGCGTGGCGAACGCCAGCTGCCGGGTGAGTGCGTGCTTGCCGGTCGCGGCGAGCCGGCCGACGGCGGCGTGGAGCTCTGGCGCCTCGGCCGGGGAGGTCGGCAGGAGGCGGAACAGGTCGAACGTCACGCCGTCCGCGGCCGCGTCGCGGGCGTCGTGGTCGCGGATGGCCTCGACCAGCACCGACGCGAGCGGCCGGCCCGTGCGCGCGGCCAGGTCGGCGGCCGCGGCCCGCCGGGCCTCGTCGCGCACGCCGGGGCGGGCCAGCAGTTCGGTACTGACGGCGGCGGTCTTCTCCATCCGCAACAGCTGGTCGGTGTCCACGGCGCGGAGGAAGTAGCGAGCGCCGGCGGGGGTGGTGAAGGCGATTTGCCGCTTCTCGGCGACCGCGGCCCGCACCAGCGGCTCCAGAGCCTTCATCGTCTCGCCGAACAGGAACGTCAGGTACTGGTCGGTCGGCTTCTCCTGGGCGATGAACACCACCTCGGCCGCCTCGGCGACCGGGAAGTAACTCGCCCCCCACACGGCCATCAGCCGCACCCGCGGGTGCTCGTCCGCAGCGGCGGTCTTCAGCTTGTCGAGCGCGTCGGGTAGGCGCTCGCGCTGGTACGTCAGGATGCGTACGGCCGCGGCGCGGGCGCGGAAGTCGGGCGACCGCAACACCCGGTCGAGCGCCGTCGGGTCCACGACGTTGTGCGCCTGCCGCAGCCACGCCGCTTCGAGCAGGGCGTGTTCGAGTTCCTCGCCCTGAAGTTGCACGGCGCCCGACGTAATCATCCGCACCCAGTCCTTCAGGGCCAGCATCACGGCGTCGGTGTCGCGCGCCCCCAGTTCGGCGCGCACGCGGCTCCGCACGCGGTCCTCGGGGTGCGCGAGCAGCGGCAGCAGGTCGGTTATCTGTCGGCCGGCGACCGGTGGCGACTTCGACGGCTCGCGCCCCTCGGCGGTCACCTTGTAGACGCGGCCGTGCGTCTTGTTGCGGCTCGGGTCCCGGAGGTTGTGCTGCATGTGGCCGATGATCGGGTTGTGCCAGTCGGTGAAGTACACGGCCCCGTCCGGCCCGACCCGCAGGTCGCTCGGGCGGAAGTTCGGGTCGGTGCTGCTCACCAGCGGCGTCTGCTCCTCGGCCCCCAGGCTGCTGCCGCTGTCGGTCAGCTTGTAGCGCAGGATGCCCTGGAAGCCGATGACGTTGGTGACCAGCAGGTTCCCCTCGTACTCCGGCGGGAAGTGCCGGCTCGACAGCACCTCCATGCCGGCGCACGGCCGCGTCTTCTGCTGGTAGACGTGCGGCGGGTTGTTGTGCTTGATCGGGTACGGCAGGTGGCCGCTGAACAGCGGCGCGTGGAACGGCACGGCGCCGGTGCCGTCGATGACGATGTCCTGGCCCCAGCGGTCGAAGACGTGGCCGTGCGGGTTGGCGAAGCCGAACGACACGTACACGTCGAACCGCTGCGTCCGCGGCTCGTAGCGGAACACGGCGCCGTTGGCGACGCGCTTCGGCGGGCCGTAAGGGTCTTCGACCTGCGAGTGGTGGAAGGTGCCTTCCTGGAAGTAGATGGCGCCGCCCGGGTCGGTCACGAAACTGTTCGCCGTGTGGTGCGTGTCGGCGGTGTCGAGGCCGTGGAGGACGCGGCGGCGCACGTCGGCCTTGCCGTCGCCGTCGGTGTCTTTGAGGAACAGCAGGTCCGGGGCGCCGGCGAGCAGCACGCCGCCGTTCACGAACTCGAAGCCCGTGGGGTTGTGCAGCCCGTCGGCGAAGACGGTCATCTTGTCGGCCTTGCCGTCGCCGTTGGTGTCCTCGAAGACGAGGAGCTTGTCGTTCATCGGCTGGCCCGGCGTCCAGTGCGGGTACGTCGGCCACACGGCGACGTACAGCTTGCCGTCCGGGGAGAACGCCATCTGCACCGGGTTAATCAGCTCCGGGAACATCGACTCGTCGGCGAACAGCGTGACCTTCAGCCCCGGGGCCACGGTCATGCTCTTGAGGGACTCTGCGCCGGTGAGGAACAGGTGCGTGTCGTTCGGCCCCTTGCCCTTCTTGTTGGTGACGACCGGGATGAGCTTCGGGAGGTTGGAGTCGTCGGCCTTCACGACCTGCCCGCGGGCGGCGGCCCACACCACCTTGTCGCGGTTGCGGACCATCTGGTCGATGACTTCGAGCTCGCGCTGGGCGACCTCGTAGTTCGTCTGCCCGTTCACGAACTTCAGCCAGGCGCGGCCGCCGAACACGCTGTACCCGTCGGTGGCGCGGTAGCGCTGGAAGAACAGCGCGTTCTTCTCGACGACCGCCGGGCGGATGCGGTTCAGTACGTCGTCGGCCGGCGGGAGGTACCGCCCCTCCCGCGAAAAGAGTCGGTCGTCGATGTAGCGGGCGAGGACGCGGTTCCCCTCCTCGGTGAAGTGGACGCCGTTGATGGTGAGCCGGTCCGTCGCCGTCGCGTACAGGGGCAGCGTCCGCGAGTAGAGATCGACGACGGGCACGCCGGCCGACGCGCCGACCTCCTTCACCGCGGCGGCGTACAGGGCGAGCTGTTGGTTGCGCTCGTCGCCGCGCGGCAGGTTGGGGCTCTTGTGGTTCTCGAACGCTGTCGGCGTGAACAGCACCACCCGCGGCGCCGACTTGCCGTTGTAGCGCTGGTTGCGGGCGTGCGCGACGAAGTTGGCGAGCTGGTCCTTGAACTGCGGCAGCCCCGCCTCGCCGGCCCAGCTCTCGTTGGCGCCGAAGAAGGCGAAGATGACGTCGGCGTTGGTGCCGACGTTCTCGAAGCGGTTGAGTTTCACCGCGGACTTGTCGCCGACCGCGTCGGGCCGCGGGACCGGCGCGGCGCCGGCGAGCCACTGGTCGGCGGTGCCGAAGTCCTGCGACCGCAACCGCTTGTGGAAGTCGGGCTGCGCCGTGTACCCGCCGACCTCGTCGCCGCTGAAGCCGAGGTGGCGGACGGTCAGGTCGTGCTCGGGGTGGCGGGCGTGGAGGTACGTTTCGAGCCAGCCGTCGTGCTGCATCCGCTCGGCGAGGGTATTGCCGATGATGCAGACGTGGTCGCCGCGCTCGAGGCGGAACGCGGCGGGTTGCGCCGCCGCGGGCTCGGGCCACGCCCACACGGCGACGGCGGCGGCGAGGGGGAGGGCGACGAGCAGGGCGCGACCGCCGGACATGGGACGGCTCCGGGGAGGGGCGGGTGGGGGCCGTTCTACGCGCCGGCCGTGGCGTAGACTACCGGTATGCCGATCCTGCTGGTGCTGTTCGTCACCGCCGCCTGCCTGCCGGTGCCGTGGCCGGAACCGCCGCTCGGGCTCGACGCCGCCGGCGCCGCCCGCCTCACTGCCGCCACCGTCGGGGCGTCGCTCGCCGCGGCGGCGGCGCTGCGGACGTGGGCCGTCCGCGCCCTCCGCGACCCGTGGCGCTGATCGGGTACGCGGTCGCCGGCCTCGGCTGGGGGTGGGCGGTGCAGAACACGCTCACCGTCGATCACCACGGCTTCGAGACGCTCGCGCCGTTCGCCGAGTTGGCCATCCCGCTGCCGTACTTCGTCGTCCTCGCCGGCGGCTGGTTCCTGTACTACGACGCCGAGAAGTTGCTGCACGGCGGGAAGCGGTTCCCCTCGCGGCTCGGGTACGTCCTCGGTCACGCCCGCTTCCTCGGGTTCCTCGTCGCCCTGCCGCTCGTGATGTTCACCGGCGTCCAGGCGCTCGGCCGGTTCGCCCCGGAACTGGCCGGCGCCGACGCCTTCCGCCTCGCGTCGCTGGCGATGCTGCCGGGGTTGGGCATCGTGATGCCGCTGCTGGCGAAGCCGGTGCTCGGGCTGCTCCGGCTCCCCGACGGGCCCGACCGCGACCGCCTCGAAGCGCTCGCCCGCCGCCTCCGCTTCCGGTACACGGACCTCCTCCTGTGGCCGACGCACGGCACCATGGCGAACGCCTTCATCGCCGGCCTGCTGCCGCAGGCGCGGTACGTCGTGTTCACCGACCGCATCCTCGACGAGTTCCCCGCCGACGAGGTGGACGCCATCTTCGGCCACGAGGTCGGCCACCAGCGGCACGGCCACCTGTGGCTGTACGCCGCGTTCTTCCTCCTCAGCGTCGTGGACCTGACGGCGCTCGTCCTGTGGGCGCAGCCGCACCTGGCCCGCTGGGTCGGGCGGTCGGCGGCGGCCGACCCGTGGTGGGTGATGCTGCCGACGGCCGGGCTGGCGGCGTACATCTTCCTCGTATTCGGATTCTTGTCGCGCCGCTGCGAGCGGCAGGCCGACGTGTTCGGCTGCCGGTCAGTGTCGTGCGCCGACCCGACGTGCGACGGCCACAACCCCGACACCGACCTCCCTGCCGGCGGGCGAGCGTTGTGCCCGACCGGCATCCGCACGTTCGTCCGCGCCCTGGAGCGAGTGGACCTGCTGCACGGCGCCGACGACGCCACGCCGTCGCGCCCGGCGGCCCGGTTCCTGCGCGGCGCCGTCGGCTGGCTACGGGCGTGGCAGCACGGCCCGGTGCGGCGGCGCGTCGGCTTCCTGATGAGCCTGATCGACGATCCCGGCCGCGAACGTCGTTTTCAGTGGCGCACGCTGGTGGTGCGCACGGCGCTGATGGCGACGCTGGTGGGCGGGCTGGTGGCGCTCGGGGAAGCGGTGGGGTGGCGCGAACTGCTGGCGGCGCTGTGACACCGCTTGCGGCTTCGCGCTGCCCAACGCAAAGCCGCGAGCGGCAAAACCCGGTGCCGCGGGGGCATCACTCTTTCCCCCCGGTGCCGCGCCCGGCTACACTGGTTCCGTCCGTCCCGCCGCGGAGGCCCGCCATGTCCGACCCGGTTCCCGTCCCGCACCGCCGACTCTCGCGGGCGCTCGTCGTCGGCGTCGCGGGCCTCGTCGTCGGCGGACTCCTGGTCTCGCTCGGGCGGATCGACCAGCAGGCGCTCGCCGACGGGAAGGACAAGGCCGGCAAGAAGGAGGACAAGGAGAAGGAGAAGGACGCCCCGCCGCCGCCCCGCAAGCGCATCCCCGCGCCCGAGTTGACCGGCGGCACCGCGTGGCTCAACACCGCCCGCCCGCTGTCGCTCAAGGACTTCCGCGGCAAGGTCGTCCTCCTCGACTTCTGGACCCTCTGCTGCATCAACTGCATCCACTGCCTCCCCGACCTGCACAAGCTCGAACAGCGGTTCCGCAACGAGCTGGTCGTCATCGGCGTCCACTCGCCGAAGTTCGACAACGAGAAGGACACCCTCTCCATCCGCAAGGCCGTCCTGCGGTACCAGATCGAACACCCCGTGGTGAACGACGCCGACCGCAAGATCTGGGACGCCTACGAGGTCGACGCGTGGCCCACGATGGTCCTCATCGACCCCGAGGGGAACCTCGTCGGCTACGCCTCCGGCGAGGGGAACTACGACCTGCTGGCCGGCGTCATCGAGCGCGTCGTGGCCGACGCCAAGACCCGCAAGACGCTCAACGAGACGCCGATCCGCTTCGACCTCGCCCGCCTCCGCGAGGGCGGCGACACCACCCCGCTGTACTTCCCCGGCAAGGTCACCGCCGACGCCGACGGCGGCCGGCTGCTGATCGCCGACAGCACCCACCACCGCGTCGTGGTGACCGACCTGCAGGGGAACGCCCTGTCGGTCGCCGGCAGCGGCCAGCCCGGCTACGAGGACGGCCCCTTCAACGTCGCCCAGTTCGACGACCCGCAGGGGATCGCCGTCCGCGGCGACTACGCCTACGTCGCCGACCGCAAGAACCACGTCGTCCGCCGGCTCGACCTGAAGAACAAGACGGTCGTCACCGTGGCCGGGACGGGCAAGCAGGCCGCCGACCCGAACGACCGCCGGCTGCAGTCGGCCGTGCCCGCCAAGAGCATCGGCCTGAACAGCCCGTGGGACGTGCTCCTCGTCGGCGACGAGATGTACATCGCCATGGCCGGCCACCACCAGATCTGGACCTACGATCTGAAGAAGGACGAGGTGTTCCCCTACGCCGGCAGCGGCCGCGAGAACATCGGCGACGGCCCGCTCCCGTTCGCGATGTTCGCCCAGCCCAGCGGCCTCGCCACCGACGGCAAGTCCTTGTTCGTCGCCGACAGCGAGATCAGCGCCATCCGCGAGGTGCCGCTCGGCGGCAAGGGCGAGGTGAAGACGCTGATCGGCCGCGGGCTGTTCGTGTTCGGCGACAAGGACGGCCCCGCCCGCGTGGACGACCCGCTCGAGCGCGAGACGAAGGAGGCCCGGCTGCAGCACGCCCTCGGGGTGGCGCACGCCGGCGGCAAGCTGTACGTGGCCGACACGTACAACAGCCGGCTGCGGGTGTACGACCCGGCGACGAAGCAACTCGACACGTTCCTCGGCGGGAATGACACGACCGGCTGGTTCACGTCGCCGTTGTTCAACGAGCCGGGCGGCATCAGCCACGCGAACGGCAAGCTGTACGTCGCCGACACGAACGCCCACCGCATCCGCGTGGTGGACGTTCGCACCCGCGACGTGAGCACGCTGAAACTGACGGGCGTGGACCCGCCGAAGCCGCCGCCCGCGCCGGCGCCGGCCCCGGAAGCGATAGTCCAGGCGAGCGGCCGTCAGCCGGCTGGTCGTTGTGCCAGCTACCTGTACCAACGACCAGCCGGCTGACGCCGGCCGTTCGCCCTCAACACGAGGTGCCCCCCATGCTCCGTACCCCCGCCGCCGTCGCGCTCCTCACCGCCGTTGTCGTCGCCTCCCAACCCGGTCTGCCGGTCGCGGCCCAGGGGAAGGCCGACTGGTACGCCCGGGCGGTGAAGAAGGTCGAGGCGAAGTTCGAGCCCGCGGAGGCGAAGCCGGGGCAGACGGTCACCTTCTCGCTGACCGTGGACCTGAACGACGGCTACCACACCTACCCGACGGTGCAGGCCGAGAAGGCCGCGGCGGCGTTCACGAACATCCTGAAGTTCCCGGTGCCGGGCACGGTGGTGTTCGTCGGCCCCGTGACCGACCCGCCGATCTACGACGTCAAGAGTGAGCCGGACCTCAACATCAAGGAGTACCGCGTGAACCCCGGCACGGTGGTGTACACCCGTAAGGCGGTGGTGTCGCCGAAGGCCGCGGCCGGGCCGACGTCGGTGAAGCTGGCGGACTTCAAGCTGCAGGTGTGCGACAAGAACAACTGCTTCCCGCCGCGGGCGGTGCCGGCGGAGGCGGCGCTGAAGGTGCTGCCGGGGCCGGCGGTGCCGGTGGAGGCGGCCTACGCGGCGGAGGTGGCGAAGGCAGTGGGAACTAGCCGAGTTGCGCGCGGCTTCGCGTCGCCCAACGCGAAGCCGCAAGCGCGTCGCTGTAAGCCACCCGCCACGCCGCGTATCCTCCGACGCCCTCGGTTCGCCCCGGAGCCTCGCACATGCCCCGTCTCTCCCGGCTCGTCGCGCTCGCGGCGCTGGTCGTCACGTCCGCTCCCGCCGCCGCCCAGTTCCCCGGCGACCCCTTCCCGCCCGAGCCCGCCAAGAAGCGGACCAACAAGTTCTTCGAGTTCGCCGACGTGTCGTTCGAGCTCGACAAGCTCAAGGTGAAGCGCGGCGAGACGGTCACGGCGAAGCTGACCGTCACGCCGAAGAAGGGCGCGTGGACGTACCCGTTCCGCCCCGCCGACGCCGGCCAGGAAGGCAAGAACGAACTCGGCAAACTCCCCGCCACACCGGACTACGTCGTCCTCGCCCGCCCCGCCGACCCGGCCGGCGTGAAGGAGAAGCCGAGCGAGACGCGGGCCGGCAAGACGGACCAGTACTACCCCGCGCCGGCGACGTGGGAGTTCCGCGTGGTGGTGCCCCAGAAGGCGGCCGCGGGCAAGCGGGCGGTCGCGTTCGGCGACGAGACCAAGCTCCAGGTGTGCAACCTGCGGAACTGCTTCATCATCTCCGGCGACGAGATCCCGAAGGCCGCGTTCGAGGTGCTCGACGAGGACGCCGCGACCCCGAACGCCGCCGACCTGGCCGCCGCCGAGAAACTCCTCGCCGCGCCGACCCGCGGCTCCCCGCCGGCCGCGGTCGGCGCGCCCGCGGCTCGACCCGCCGAGACTGGCCCGAAGCCCGTCCGCACTCTCGAAGAGTACCAGCAGTCGCTCGACGCCGTCGCCGGGTCGCTCGTGTTCGACACGCCGGCCGGCGGCTCGGCGCGGCACGACACGAAGGACGAGGGACTCGGCGCGTTCCTCGCCACCGCGGCGCTGTGGGGGCTCATCTCCCTGGTGACGCCGTGCGTCTTCCCGATGATCCCTATCACCGTGAGCATCTTCCTGAAGCAGGCCCACGGCTCGCTCGGCGAGCGGCTCAAGCTGGCGGGCGTGTACTCGCTCACCATCATCACCGTCCTCGGGTTCTCGGCGTTCGCGCTGCTGAAGTTCATGGCCGTCCTCGCCGCCCACCCGGCCACCAACATCGCGCTGGCGGTGCTGTTCTTCGTGCTGGCGCTGAGCCTGTTCGGCATGTACGAACTGACGCTGCCGAACAGCCTGGCCCGCCGCCTCCAGTCGAAGCAGGCGAAGGGCGGCGTGGTCGGCACGATCTTCGGGGCGCTGGCGTTCACGGTCATTAGTTTCACATGCGTCGCCCCGTTCCTCGGCGGCTTCGCCGGCATTTCCGCCGGCGCCAGCGACGGGCAACTCGTCGCACTGCCGACCACCCGCGAGGTGCTGGGCGGGCTGGCGTTCGCCACCGCGTTCGCGGCGCCGTTCTTCGTGCTGGCGCTGGTGCCGGGGCTGCTCAAGGCGCTGCCGCGGTCCGGCGGCTGGCTCGACAGCGTGAAGGTGGTGATGGGCTTCCTGGAGGTCGCCGCGGCGCTGAAGTTCCTCCGCACCGCCGAACTGCGGCTGCTGCCGACGCCCGAGTACTTCACCTACGACCTGGTGCTGGCCGGGTGGGTGGTGCTGTCGGCGGCGTGCGGGCTGTACCTGCTGAACCTGTACCGCCTGCCGCACGACGAGGAGCGGCCCAACATCGGCGTGCCGCGGTTGCTGTTCGCGGCGACGTTCCTCGGGCTGGCCGTGTACCTCGCCCCGGCGCTGGTGAAGTCGCCCGAGGGCAAGCACCCGCGGCCGGCCGGGGCCGTGTACGCCTGGGTGGAAGCCTTCCTCCTGCCGGACGTGGCGAGCGAGGGGACGGACCTACAAGACGCGATCGAGAGGGCGCGGAAGGAGAACAAGCCGGTGTTCGTGGACTTCACCGGCAAGACGTGTACGAACTGCCGGATCAACGAGCAGAACGTGTTCCCGCGGCCGGACGTGCGCGGGCTGTTCGGCCAGTTCGTGACGGTGCAACTGTACACCGACGAGGTGCCCGCGGAGGCGTTCGGGACCGACCCCGGCAAGGCCCGTCGGGACGCGGAGGCGAAGGCGAACCGGGCGTTCCAGGACGGCGTGTTCCGCGACATCGCGCTGCCGATGTACGTGGTGCTGATCCCGCAGGCGGACGGAAAGGTGCGGGTGTTCCGCGAGCCGGCGGGCGAGGGGCGGGACCGGTACGAAGGGAAGATCAACGACGTGTCGGACTTCGCAGCCTTCCTGCGGGCGGCGCTGGCGGCGGCGAAATAGTCTGCCGCTCGCGGCTTAGCGTTGGGCAGCAAGCCGCGAGCGGCAACTCTGGTGACAGAACCCGTTCCGCGGCAACAACCTGCCGCGACTGCATCAATCCAATCTGAGTCGATTCGACCGCGTGACATGTTTCCGCGACCCGGTGTGTGGGTCGCCGGAGACAATGATTTCCGCTCGGCCGTGGACAATCGTTGCTCAGCCGATGCCGGCGGCGAAGTCTTCGGTGCGCACCTTCGCCCCCTCGGCGGCGATGTGCGGCGGCTTCGGGGCGTACTGGCCGGCGTGCGGGCGGACGGCCTTCTGGCCCATGTCGGCGGCCATCGCCGCGTAGCTCGGCACGTCGTCGTCGAAGTCGTACTCGTCGTACCGGCAGACGTAGCCGGGCTGCTTCGAGCGTTCCTTCTCCTCGTGGTACGCCTTCACGACGGCGCCCTGCACCAACTCGCGGGCGCCGCTGTGGATCGGGTGGGCGATGTCGGCGTGGAGCTTGGCCCGGCCGTCGATCTCGCGGGTGGCGCGGGTCTCGTCCATGCGCACGCCGCAGGCGTTGCAGAACCGCGCCCGCAGGTGGTTCTTACACGAGCACTTCGGGCACCGGTCGGTGAGTTTGCGGCTCGGCATGGCCACGAACACGCCCTTCGTGCCCTCGATGATCTTCAAGTCGCGGACGACGAAGGCGTTGTCGAAGGTGACCGAGCAGAACGCGAGCAGCCGCTCGTGGTTCTCCTCGCACAACTTGATGCGGACTTCCGTGATGACCACCGCGGGCCTCCCCTCAGGCGGGATCGGGGGTGAGGGTGCGAGCGACCAGGACGTGACTCGGGGGTTCGTCGGGCGGCACGGCCGCCCGGACACCGGCCGCCACCCGGGCCGCGTCGTGCGGGTCCCGGCAGACGGCGAACACGGCCGACCCGCTCCCCGACATGGCACCGCCGGGTCCAGGGCGGCGAGACGGCGATACACGCGTTCCACATCGAGCAGGGCACACGTCCTCCGGCCGACGAGCAGAGGGCCGCCCCGAGCCGCGGCGGCGTCGCCGGCCCGGAACGCGCGCGGAACGCCTCGAGCAGCGCGACAACCGGCGGAACACCGCCGGCGTGGACAGCCTCGACCGGCGGGAGCACGAAAGACGACGTGCTCGCCGCGCGGCGGTTCTGGGCGATGGTCGCCGCGGTCGCGCACCGTTCGTCGGCAGGTCAGCGTTCGTCGTCGCCCGAGCCCACGTCGGCGCGGACGAGGTGCTGCGCGCGGGGAGAGGTTCAGGTCTCCATGGCCCGCAGCACGAGCGTCGCCGCGGCGTCGCTCGACCCGCCGGCAAGCCCGGCCTGCGCGGGGATGCGCTTCGCCAGGTGCAGGTCGGCGCCGAGCGTGGCATTCCCGGCGCGCAGTCGCAAGCGGTCGGCGGCCTTCACGACGAGGTTGTCCGGCCCCGTGGGAAGGGCGGGGTTGTCGCAGGTGAGGCGGAACTGGCCGTCGGCGCGGGGGCGGACGTCGAGCGTGTCGTAGAGGTTCAGCCCGACCATCAGGGTTTCGAGGTCGTGGAACCCGTCGGGCCGCTTGCCGAGGACTTCGAGGTAGAGGTTGAGCTTGGCCGGCGCGGCGACGACGAGGCCGGCGGGGCCGGCGGGAAACGCAGGATGTGGCGTGGGTGCGCCCGTACCGGGAGGGGGGAAGGGGGCGGACATCCCGAACCGTCCGTGGCTGCGTCGGGAGCGCGAGGTCCGTGCGTCCCGTCTGGCGTGGGTGCGAATCTGTGAGGCTGGGCAGAAACTAATCTCGGCAAGCTGGGGCGTCAAGAGCCGATCGGGGAATCTCAGACAGTTCTCCACAGCCCGTACGACCGCTACGACCGGTCGTTCTTGCCCTGCTTCGCCGACCGGCAGCGCCGGCGGAACCCGCACGACCGCCCGGGTGCCGTGGAATTGCGACCGGTTTCGCTCAAGTCCCGCTTTGCGGGCGGCGCAAGGGCGCCATACGGTACAGCGTTCGGTGGGTGAATCGCCGGCAGATGTGGCAGGCGACGAGTAACCCGACCAGCACGGACGACACACCCAAGAGAAGGAGCGGACCGATGTTCGCCAAGCGCTTTGCCCTCGCCCTCGCCGCCCTGGCGCTGATGCTGCCGCTGACCGGCTGCCGCAACAACCGCTGCTGCAAGAGTAACTCGGTGAGTTCGGCCCCGCCGTGCTGCCCGGCCCCGGGCGCTGCCGCCGGGGTCGCTGCCGCCGGCCGGGTTCTAACGGCCCTGCCGGTCGCGGAACCCCTCGGGGCCGAAAGCCCACCCGTCGCGACGGGTGGGCTTCATGTATTCGCACCTTTCGGCGCGCGGCACACAACTCCTTCCGCCGCTCCCCCCGCCCCGACCGGTCGTGCCCCCGCGGCCGTTTGTGTCTTTCGCACCCGGCGCGTTTGCCCGCGGCGGCGGCGGCGCGATTGCCGGCGAAGGAACGCCGCGGCCCACGGTCCCGACGCGGACCGGTGGCGGCCGAGCGCTTGCCCCCAGGGACGGCCGGAATGGACTCCCGGCCCCCGACGGACCGAGGCTCCCGTCCCGCTCGTGCCGCACCGCGAAGGAGGTTCCCGTGTCCCGTCGTCTGGTCCTGTTCGGCCTGCTGGCCGTGTCGCAGTTGTCTACCGGGTGCTGGTGCGTCCGTGATCGGATCGCCTGGCGCTGGCACAACCACGGGTGCGCGGCCTGCGGCGGCGTGTGGCCCCGTGTGCAACGCCACGCCGGCGTTCCGCATCCCGAGCCCGGTCGTCGGCTCGCCGGTGATGGCCGGCCCGATCGGCGGCCCCGGTTGCTCCACCTGCACCTCCGGCATCGACGCCGGCCCGGTTGGGTACGGCGGCCCCGCGAGCTACGCCGTTCCGGTGGTCGGCCACGGCCCGATCGGCGCCCCGCCGATTATCGGCAGCCCGATGCCGCTCGGCGCTGCGGCGTCGAAACGCCGATGACCAACGGCGCCGAAGAACTGACTCCGGCGTGGGGCCGGTTTCCAACCGGCC
>JBGAQM010000144.1:0-14743 GCA_044220735.1 Urbifossiella sp.
GGCGTCGGCCGGCGGACCCTTGGGGCCAGCGCCGGGCGGACCGCCCTTCATTCCGGGCATCCCGGACGGCCCCATGCCGGGCATGCTCGACGTTTTTTTGTTGATGGCCGGATCAAGGTGAGAATTGTCTACCACCACCTTGCACTCGCCGACGGGCGCGTCGCCGACGCGGTAGTTGCCGTCGGCGCTGATCACCCCGGTACCAACGCGGTTGGAGTCGGAGGTGCTAACGAACGTAATGATGCCGCCCGGGAGACTCTTGCCGGCCATTGTCACCTTGCCGGACACTTCGGCCCGCTTGTCACCGCCGCAGCCGATGGCGAGCAGGGCGAGACCGGCTGCGAGGGAGAGAATGCGCATCGACACGGGATGAACTCGTGGGTGACGGGAACGAACCGGCGGGGATGACACTCACCCCCGCCGTGGTCCGACCGACCGGCCGAGGCCGGAGGGTACCGAGTATTACAGGTCGTTGGAGGTGACCTCGTTCCCGTTCGGGGTCAGGTACTGCGCCTGGTGTGAGCGGCTTCGCCGACGTCCTCACGTTCCGCACGCTCCCGTCACTCAAGGCGGCCTGACACCCACCGGCGCTGAACGCCGTGGTGCGGAACTGGACGCAGTTGGCGTTCGTCGGCTGGGGCTGCGGGAGCGCCCAGGCGCCGGGGGAGGTGGCGACGGTGGACGGGGTGAAGGGGTTGCCGCCGCCGAAGATGTCGGTGTTGGCGAACATGGGCATCCAGTCGGCGTTCCACCACCCGTGGCCCCACAGGTTGCCGTTGCGGTCGTTCGGCCCGGCCGAACAGGCCGCCCGCTTTTCGGCGAGGAGGATGGTGTTCGAAGTGCCGTCCGGCATGGAGACCAGCCGGGCCGCGCCCATGCACCCCCAGGCCCAGCCCCACGGGTGCTCGGCCGGCCGAACACCTCGTAGTTCATCGCGTAGCTGCTCACGCCCCACCCGTGCGTCTTCTCGTTGGCCGTCGGGTCCAGGGGGGCCGAGAACGACTTCACCATCGACTGGTACGCGCCGTTGCCGTTCCAGTTCCAGTTACCGGCTCTTCGTGTCGCTGCCAGTACATCGTCGGGCCGCCCGCTCTGGGCCGTGCTGGACTTGTACAGGGCGTCCTGCTCGATGTGCGGTAGGACGTAGAAGAAGCCCGTTCCGGTGGTGCCGTAGAACGGGCCGGAGTACATGTGCCCGGCGGCCGGGTTCACCCACTCCTCGATGTACACCGGCGGCAGGCACCCGCCGCTCACGTCCGCAAGGCCGTGGAACCCGAGCGCGAGCTGCTTCAGGTTGTTCTGGCTCTGGCTCCGCGCGGCGGCCTCGCGCACCTTCTGGACGGCCGGGAGCAACAGCCCGATGAGGATGGCGATGATGGCGATGACGACCAGCAACTCGATCAGCGTGAACCCGCGTGCGCGGGTTCGGAGGTGGGAGAGATTCATCGACCGGACTCCGGGAACTGGATGAAAAGTCGAACACGAACTACGGGTCAGATTGCGAGATCTATTAGCATCCTCTCATACTCGTGGAACAGGTCAAAGTCGAAATCCGTTCGAAATTCCGCCTCGCACGTCGTCAATTGGGAGGGGTCGCCGAACCCGTGTGCGGGGAGCAGTGAGTGGTCCACTCCGACCACCGTTGTCCCGGGGCGGCGACCCGTGCAGACGCCGACGATCCGCACCCTCTCCCCCAAGCGGGGCGCGCCTGATACGAGGGCCGCGTACCTGGCGACAACCTCGGCGCTCCGAATCTCCTGTGCCCCCCGTAACCGGACCTCGGTTCCGATCCCGGTTGGGACGACCGACACGACCAGACCCTCGACGGCGACGACGCGCCCGCCGAACTTCTCGGCGGCCGAGGGTTCGTCGTGCTGGTAGTCCCGCCACAACTGTTCTGCGGTCGTCTCGACGGGCGGTGATTGATCTCGGCGCGGCTCGGCGCGGCTCGTCGGTAGCGTCGGGGCGGGTGGCACCGCGGGCGGTGGCGCGGGAGAACCGCACCCGGCCACGACGAGTGCCCCGATGATGGCGGTACGCATCGGTTGATCCTTCCGGCGTCACTGCGATCAGAAGCAGTGCTCCCCGTCCAGCTCCGCGGCCTGCCGCACCCAGTCCGCCAACTGCTCCTCGTCGAACGTGCCGTCCTCAAGGACGTGGAGGTAGCGGGTGCCGGCGTTCTTCGACTCGACCGGTGGCATCGGCCGCAGCGCGGTGCCGTTGAGAAACGCCACTTTGACGTACTTCGTCATGCAGTGCCAGCCGAGGAACCAGCCGCGCCCCTCGACGCCGTAGAACGGCGAGTTCCACCGCACGGCCTTGCGGACGCTGGGGACGGTCTTCACGACGAGTGCGTCGAGCTTGCGGCCGACGTCGCGCTTCCAGCCGGGCATCGCGGCGATGTACGCCTGCACGGGGGCGTCGCCGTCGGCCTTCGGGATCTGCGGGTTGCCGCCGCTGAGGAGCTTCACGGGCGCGGCGGCGTTCGACTTCGCGGGCTCGCGTTTCTTCGGCGCTCGCGCCACGGTTCCGACTCCGACGGGTGGGGAAGGAGGAGTTGGTGTTGAGGGTCACGGAAGCCGACGATCGCGGCGGCGCCCGCCCGCCGCCCACAGGGTGAAAGAGCGGTCGCCACACCTGCTCACTTGGCGAACTCGCTGCCGCCTTCCTTCACGGCCTTCCCGGGCTTCATGCTTCCGTCCGACTGCAACTCGATTTTCAGGTCGTCGGTCGGGCCGGTGATGTTCACCGTCAGGTTCGAGGTCTTGATGTCGGAGTACTTCTGCGGGGCGTGCCACTTCATCGTCTCCGGCGTCAGCGACTCGCCGGCGAGGATCGCGACCGGGTGTGTGCCGAGGGCGCAGCCGTCGTTCGGTGTGGTCGTCGTCAGCACGAACCGGCCGTCGCCGCCGATCCGGCCGGACGCCGGGCGCCAGCCGGTCGGGATCACCTGCACGTGGCCGTAGGTCAGCGGCTGCCCGTCGATGTACACGGACCCGGACACGGGGACGATCTTGGGGCCGCCGCCGCAGCCGGCGAGGGCCAGGAATACGACGGCCGAGGCCGCGCCCACGGCGACGTGGGCGCGGCCGGCGGGAGAGGAACGCGGCATGGGAGAGTCCCTTCGGGCTTAGTTCAGCGAGGTGGCCTCGCCGCCCCGGATGGTGGAGGCGTTCCGGTAGATCGTGATGTCGATGTTCTGATTCAGGGAGCGGACGCTGCCGTCGCCCAGGCCGAAGTTCGCCCCGCCGACGTGTCGGCTCATGAACGCGCCGTTGCGGAGGGTTCCGCCGTCGTTGTAGGTGACGCCGGTCCCGGGCGGGGTGTTGATCGGGTTCTCCGTCGTCCGCAGGCAGTGGGTGTGGCGCGAGCCGACACTCCAGATGTTCTGGTTGTTCGACAGGTGCCCGTCGAACACCTCGCCGACGATCAGCGTGTTGCTGGTGCCGTCGATGATGTCGGCCATCCGGCGGGTGTTCCGGTAGAGGAACAAGCCGGTGTTGTCGAACTTCACGTTGGCGCTGATCCCCTGGCTCGGGCCGTAGGTTCCGGCGACGAGGGCGTAGCTGCCGATGGCGGCGTTGATGGTCGGCCCCAGCCCGGTGTTCGCGACCGACGGCTGGGCCGTGTCCGACGGGCACACCAGGACGCTCGGCCGGCTCTCCAGCCCGATCCGGTCGGTCGTGCGCCACGTGGCGTTGTCCGTGGTCGGCCAGGGTACGTCGGCCTCGGTCGTACCCAGCGAGGTGTAGATGTTGTTCAGTTCCAGGTTCGGCAGGATGGCGACGAAACCACTGGACCCGCCGCGGTTGACGCTCGTTGCCGAGTCGGCGGTACACGGCGTGCCGGACCCGTCACACCCGAACCGCCCGGCCGGGAACCGGCCGTTCACGTCGTGGTAGTTGTGCAGTGCCAGGCCGATCTGCTTGAGGTTATTCTGGCACTTGGCGCGGGCCGCGGCCTCGCGCACCTTCTGCACCGCGGGGAGCAACAGCCCGATCAGGATGGCAATGATGGCGATGACGACCAGCAGTTCGATCAGCGTGAACGCCGACCGCCTGCTCCGGCTGACGGGAGGAGGCATGCCACGAACTCCGGGAGAGGGCGAGTCTGTCGGGTACTATAACGCGCCGAACATGCCGGACGAGATCGCGCGGGTGTGAATCGTTGGCGGCCGAAGTGTCGGCGTGGCCCGCACCGGCTCAGCCCAGCGGCGCCTCGACCGGCCAGCGGCGCAGGGTGCCGTCCTCGCCGCCGCTGTAGATCACCCCCGCGTCCACGCCGAAGCTCAGCGACCGGACCGGACCGGCGTGGCCGGTCAGGGTCGCCAACTCGGTGCCGTCGTCGGACTGCCACACGCGGACCGTGGCGTCCGACCCGCCGCTCGCGAGCAGCCGGCCGCACGGGCTGAACGCGGCGCACACCACGGGCCCGTCGTGCCCGACGAACCGCAGGAACGAGCCGTCGCGCTGACGCACGGCCAGGGCCTTCCCGGTCACCGCCAGCCGCTTCCCCTGGAACGCCAGGCCGGTGATCGGGCCGACCGTGCCGTTCAGCGACGCCCGCTCCTTGCCGGTGATCAGGTCCCACTGGCGGACCGTACCGTCGGCCGCGGCGCTCAGCAGGGTGTCTCCGAGCTTGGGGAACGCCACCGCGGTCACGGCGCCGGTGTGGCCGTGGAGCGCCATCGCCTTCGGCCCCTCCGCCGCGAACTCCCACACCCACACGGAGCGGTCGGCGCTCCCGGCCGCCACCCGCTTTCCGTCCGGGCTCACCGCCACGCAGCGGTAGTTGTCCTGGGCGCCCTTCAGCCGGCCGTGCTCGGTGCCGGTCGCGGTGTCCCAGATCTGCACCCGCATCTCGGGCACGGTCAGCCGGGTGGCACACGACGCGACCCAGCGGCCGTTCGGGGCCATCGCCAGCTGTTCGACGGCGCCGATGTCGCCCTCGAAGGCCCGCGCCTCCTTCAGTTTGAGGGCGTTCCACACCTTGATGGCGCCGTCCACCCCGCCGGTGATGACCGTCTTGCCGTCCACGCCGACCAGCAAACCGTTGACGGCGCCGACGTGGGCCTTCGTGCTGGTCTGCCCGGCCGGCAGCGCGAACACGGCCGACCCGCCGGCGACCGGCGCGGCCGGGACGGCGAGGGCCGTGCCGGGGTCGGGCGTGCCGCCGCGGCGGACACGCTCGATGGCGTCCAGCAGGTCGGCGGGCGACTGGAACCGCTCGTCGGCGTTGCGGGCCATCATCCGGCGGATCAACAGGTCGAGGCCGACGCCGACCTCGGGCCGCTTCGCCATCACCGACGGCGGCGGCTCGGTCATCTGGCGGCGGAGCTTCTGCACGATCGTCGAGCCGGGGAACGGCACCTCGCCGGTGAGGATGAAGTACATCGAGGCGCCGAGCGAGTAGATGTCGGCGCGGATGTCGGCCTTGCGCGAGTCCTCGGCCTGCTCGGGGGCGACGTAGTCGGGGGTGCCGAGGAAGATGCCGTCGCGGGTGATGCCGGACTCTTCCTTCGCCTCGCTCGCCTGCCGGGCCAGGCCCATGTCGAGGATCTTTAGCTTCGGCAGCCGGCCGGTCTTCTTTCCCTTCGTCTGCAGCGGGTTCGGCGTCACCATCAGGTTCGCCGGCTTGATGTCCCGGTGGACCAGGCCGGCCTCGTGGACGTGCTGCAACCCGGTCGCGGCCTGCTGGAGGTAGAACACCGCGTCGGCCGGCGAGACGGGGCCGCTCCCCTTCACCAGCTTCGACAGGTCGATGCCGTCCACGAACTCCATCGCCAGGAACGGGAGCGGGCCGTCGAGGTCGGTGTGGTAGACGGCGACGACGTTCGGGTGGAGCACCGACGCCGCGGCGCGGACTTCCTGCTTGAAACGGCGGAGGGCGTCCGGGTTGCCGAGGCGCGACGGCGAGATGACCTTCAGGGCGACGATGCGGTCGAGCCCCTGCTGGCGGGCCTTGAGCACCACGCCCATGCCGCCGCGGTTCACCTCGCCGATGATCTCGAACCCGTTGAGGACGCGGCCCGGGGTGAGGTCGGTGCCGACGGCAAACGACGTGTCCTCCCGTTCGACGGACGACGGGGAAGGGTTGGACGGGGCGACCTTGGTGTTGTCGCCCGCGGCGTTGGCGTCGGCGGCGGGGTTGACCATGAACGGGGCGGTTCGGTGGGGGAGGCTCCGGCGGCGGCCCGCACGGCGGGACCCCGGGCGAACCTGGCCCCACCAGCATACCGGATCGCCGCACGCCCCGCACCGTCAGTTCGGCCGGGTCACCCGACGAACACGCCGTTCATGGGCGTGGAGAACGGGGCGAATTCGATGTCGTCGCCGGGGAGGCCCGTCTTCAGATTCTTGCCGAGGAACAGGTTCAACCGCGGGCCGCCGGCCTCGCCGGTCACCACGTCGGCCAGCCCGTCGGCGTCCACGTCGGCCACCGCCACCCGCACGCCGCCGCGGCTGTCGTCGTTCCCGGTGAAGAACGAGGCCATCGGGACCTGCTTGCCCGCCACGAGCGAGGCGCCGTCGAACACGAGGACCCGCGCGGCGCCGCCGGGGCCGGCCCCGGCGACCAGGTCGGCGAACCCGTCGCCGTTGACGTCGCCGCCGGTGACGTAGGCGCCGTTGCGGAGCGTTTCCTCGAAGGCGAAGAAGTCGTTGAACAGCTTCTTCGTGACGCCGGTGAGGAGGCCCGACCCCTCGAACCCGGCCACCCGCGGGCCGCCCATGAAGCCGGCCGACACGATCAGGTCGGCCCGGCCGTCGCCGTTCAGGTCCGCCATCCCGACCCGGGCGCCGCCGCGGAACTTCAGGTCGTCGATGTCGAGGAAGCTAATGGTCTGGATGAGGCCGAGGCCGCGGTACACGATCACCCGGGCGCCGCCGCCCTGGTCGGGGCTGACGGCGAACTCCGCCAGCCCGTCGCCGTCCATGTCGCCGGCGGCGACGAACGTGCCGCCGGTGAAGCCCTGGAACGGCCGGCTCGAGAAGATCACGGCGCCGGTCTTTCCGTCGATGACGCGGACCTCGGCCTCGACGCCCGGGCCGGTGCCGGCCACGACGTCGGCAATCCCGTCGCCGTTGACGTCGGCCACGGCCACCCGGACGCCGCCGGTGGCGTTGGCGTCGAAGGCGTTGGTGCGGAACTTCAGGTTCCCCGTGGCGTCGTACAGCTGCACGACCGGGGCGTTCCCGGCGTCCACGCCCGTGGCGAACCCGCCCTTCGACTGGCCGATCACCGTCACCGGTACGAGATAGTCGGTGGACCCGCCGTCCTTGTCGGTCACCCGGCCGCGGACGGTCTTCGACCCGCCGGTGCGGAACTGCGTCGTCACGGTCGCGGTCGAGGAGCCGGCGATCTCGCCCTCGTCGGTGAAGTCGCCGTCGTTGTTCAGGTCCACGCTGTAGGTCAGGCTGGCCTGGTCGTCGGTCGACGGGTCGGTGGCGCCGGTGAAGCTGAACGTGACCCGGTCGCTGACGCGCACGGTCCCGGTCGGGCCGGAGAAGTTCGCGGTCGGGTTGCCGTTCAGCACCTGCACCGGGGCGACTGCCTCGCCGGACAAGCTGTTGAACGACTCGGTCACCCGGACCCGCACGGACAGCGGCCGCAGGCCGTCGCGGAGGTACAGGGCCGGGATCGGCACGGTGATCGACGACACCGGGTTGAGCGGGTCGCGCGGCACGGTCTGATCGAACACGCCGTCGCCGTTGAAGTCGAAGTCGAACGTGAACCCGGCGGCCGCGACCGCGCCCGACGGGTGGTTGCCGACGACCGTCACGGAGGCGGTCCCGCCCTCGACGACCGTGGGGGGCACGGTCAAGTTCGCGGTCGGCTGGACGTTGACGACCTGCGCGTTGATCGAGTAGGTCGTGGAGTCGTCGGGCGCCCCGAGCCGCGTCTTGTCGGTGATGCGGCCGATGACTGGCTTGAGGCCCGGGGTGGTGTACAGGAACGACGCGCTCGACGAGTTCGAGTTCAGCACGTCGCCGGGGTCGGTGAAGTCGCCGTCGCCGTTGAAGTCGAAGCTGTAGAGGAACCCGTCGGCCTGGTCCACCGCCGAAAGGTCGGACTGGCCGGTGAGTGACACGGTCGTCGCGGTGCCGATCGTCACCGGGTCGGCCACGAGGGTCGCCGTCGGCGCGACGTTCAGCACGCCGATCGTGGTGGTGTATTCGGTGAAGTCGCCGTCCTGGTCGTAGACCCGCACCGCGACGGTGAGCGTGCTGTCGCCGTCGTCGAGGTTGTTGGTGACGGGCACGGCCGCGGAGTTGGACGAGGTCGTCAGGTCGGCGACGAACGTGCCGGTGTAGTTGAAGTCGTACTGGTAGGTGAACCCGGCGGTCTGGTCCGGCGCGGACGGGTCGGTGGCCGCGTTGACCCGGACGGTGACGCCCGTACCTTCGTTCACGACCGGGTTCGCCGTTTCGACGTTGTTGATCAGCACGACTGGCGTGCCCGTCGGCGGGGCGTTGATCACCGCCAGCGGGATGTTCAGGACGGTGACCGACCCCGACACGGGTAGGCCGGAGATCGGGTCGGTGGTGCCGTCGTCCTTGTCGATCACCCTCACGCCGAAGAACGCGGTCGCCGGGCCGTTCGGGAGGAGTGCCTTCGGGACGACCACGGTCGGAGTCGTCAGCGACCCGGCGTAGGTGCCGTCGCCGGCCCCGTCGTTGAACAGCCCGTCGTTGTTGAGGTCGAAACTGTAGCGGAGGCTGCCCGCGTCCACGACGGAGTGGTCCGACGCGCCGACGAGCGTGAGCCGCCCGTCCGTCCCCTCGGTGAGCGAGCCCGTCCCGTTGACCAGCGTCCCCGTCAGCGTGCCGGGGGTCGGGTTGACGTTCCGGATCGTGAACGTGACCGTGGACACGGTGGCCCCGTTGTCCTTGTCGATCGCCATGCCACGGACGACGACCGTCCCCGGGCCGTCGGCGAACGTCGCGGTCGGGACCGTGACCTGCGGGCTCGACAGCGAGCCGGCGTAGGTGCCGTCGCCGGCCCCGTCGTCGAACAGCCCGTTCCCGTTGAGGTCGAAGCTGAATCGCAGCCCGATCGAGTCGTCGAGCGACGCCGCGGAGCCGAGCGGGAGGGAGGCCGGGTCGTACGGGATGGCGGTGTCGTCGTCGGGCGAGGCGAGCCGCACCACGACGCCGGCGCTCCCCTCGTCCACGGTCAGCGCCGTGGTCGTGCCGGTGCCCCCGATGTAGAGCACGCCGAAGGGGCTGGCGTTGTCGAGAATCAGACTCGACGGCACGGACGTGACCGTCGGGTTGGTACCGTCGCTCACGCGCACCCGGATGGAGAACGTGGACGGGCCGTCGTTGATACCCAGCGCCCGCAGGGCCGCCCACGGGACGGTCGGCGCCCGGCCGGTGGCGTCGCCGAAGGTGCCGTCGCCGTTCAAGTCCCAGGTGTACGTCAGCGGGTCGTCGTTCGGGTCGGTGGCCGACGCGTTCAGGACCAGGGGCTGGCCCTCGAGAATGGTGTACGGGCCGCCCGTGCTGACGTTGAGCGGGCCGGGGTTCACGGGCACGGCGACGGGCGAGGTCGTGAGCTGGACGAGGTACTCGCCGGACGTCAGGAATGCGGTCAGCGGCGACGCCAGCACGCGGAACCGGTAGACGCCGGCCGGCAGGTCGTCGCCCATGACGAGGGCGTTCTTCCCGTCGCCGGCGCCGTTGTCCGCGGCCGCGCCGGCGGTCCCGACCTGGGTGCCGGTGGAGTCGTAGAGCTCGATCGTGGGGTCGAGGAAGTTGTCCGGCTGGTTCGGGCCGTCGCCCGGGGTCAGCGACGTCAGGTACACGTCGGTCGGCGCGACGAGGGTGAACGAATACCAGTCCTGGTCCCCGGCGGTGAGGCCGCCGCGGACGTTGCTGTTGAGCGAGCCGATCGGCTGCGCGGCGGCCGACGAGTTGTTCCCTTCCCGGTCCATCACGCCGTTCAGGGCGACCGACAGTACGTAGTCGGGGCCGCGGGACAGGGCGGGGTTGTACGACACCTGGACGCGGTACAGCCCGGTCGCGGCCGGCGTGAACGTGGCCGACCGCTGGAAGTTGGTCGGCGTCGGGTCCAGCGGGACGGGCCCGCCGAACTGGTCGGTGACGGCCAGGTTCAAAACGGCGCCGGCGCCGGACGGGAGCCCGAGCCCGACCGAGGTGCGCTGGCCGGCGGTCGCGGTGAACGAGTAGAAGTCGCTGGTGTCGTCGGCGAACCCGAACGGGCCGCCGCCGCTTCCCGGCCGGATCGTGCCGACGTTGCCGGCGATGGTGACGGACCGCAGGGTACTCCCCGGCCCGCCCTGGGTGGCGATGAGGCCGTTGAGGCTCTCGGCCGCGAACTGGGTGTCGTTGAACACCGAGGGGTTGGTGGTCTCGTTCTCGACGACCGCCCCGAGCAGTGCCCGCAGCCGGTACGGCCCGACCGAGTTCGACGGGCCGGTGATCTGCATCACGTACCGGCCGGGGGCCGGGGCCACCACCGGTCCGACGGACACCGGGTCGCCCTGCTGGGCGCCGGTGGACAGGGCGATCGGGTTGCCGTTCGGGTCGAACAGCCGCAGCTGCGCCCGCAGGCTCGTCAGCTGGTCGGCCACCACCGACAGCGACTGCCCGGCGTCCAGGTCGATCGAGTACGAGTCGATCTGTCCGAAGTTCGTCAGGTTGCCGGCCACCTGCCCGCCGAACGCCTCCCACCCGAGCGGCCCGTAGGACGGCAGCGGCGTCGGGAACGGCGTGGCCGGGATGACGAGGCGCCCGAAGCTCGCGTCCGCCTCCTCGACCGGGAACCCGAACGGGTCGGTGACCGCGCCGTACTTGATGGTCACGAACAGCGGCGCGGTCGTCACCCCGGTCAGGTCGTAGCGGACGGTCAGGACCGGCGAGGTGATGTCGTTCGGGTTCGACCGGATCGGCGTGGCCGCGACGACCGTCCCCTCCGACACCTGGAGGTCGGCCACCGACACCGACAGCGGGTCGATCGGCTCGTTGAACACGGCGATGATCGACCCCGGCAGCGACGGGTCGGACGGCGACGGGGACGAGGTCAGCAGCGCCGTGAGTGCCCGCTGGTCGTAGCGGAAGTTGGCGACGAACTGGTCGCCGACGGTGCCCGGCGTGCCGTCGAGGTCCTGGTCCAGCGGCGACGCCTGCGCGTCGGCCGACAGGATGGTCGGCGCCAGCCGGAGCGAGTAGTTCCCCTGCGCCGAGAAGCCCGAGGCGGGGGTGTAGTTGAAGTTAATCGTGAGCTGGGTCTTGGTGGCGTCCCACGAGGCCCCGGTGATCGAGGACCGGATGTCCACGCCGCCGGGGCCGCTGAACGCGATCACGTCGTCGACGACCGCGAACGTGGTGTCGTTCATCGGCTCGCTGAACGTGAACGTGACCGCCGTCGGGGCCGGCCCGCCGATCGTGCGGGCGGCCGGCGACACGCCGATGATGCCGGGCCGGGACAGGCTCGGCGGCACGGTGAAGTCGGGCGTGACGGACGTGTCGCCGGAGTTGTTGGTGAACGCGCCGAACCCGAGCCCGCGGCGGGCGAACGCGGTCCAGATCTCGCGCTGGTTCACGCCGCCGGTCAGGGCCACGTCGGCGGCCAGGATGGCGTCGCGGGCCTCGGTGAATGACGGGTTCACCGGCTGCAGTTTCAGCCCGTCCATGACCAGCTGAAGGGCCAACTTGTTCCCGGCCGAGGCGGGGCTGTTGCCCGGGGCGTAGCCGGTGCTGAGGTCCTTGTCGAACCCGTACTTGTCGATCAAGAGCCAGTTCATGTCCCACAGCGCGGACGCCCAGATTTCGCCCGTGTCATGGACCTCCGTGCTGCGGGCGACGTTCTGCGGGCCGGTGGACGTGTTGTACGTCACCGACCCGCTGGCCCCGTACACCTCGAAGGTGAGCGGGTCGATGAGCATGTCGAAGCTGTACGGGAAGCGGCGGTCGCCCGGGCCGCTGGCGGGGTTGCCGTTCAGCCACGCGCCCTGAACGTACCCGCCGCCCGCGGTGTCGCCCGGCTTCTGGGTGAACATGCTCGCCCACCAGTCGCTCCACCCCTCGCCCATCCCCCGGCTCTGGCGGTTGGTGAGCGCGCTGGCGTTCGCCGGCCCGCCGGTGAGGCGGTTCGAGACCCCGTGGCCGTACTCGTGGACCACCACCTCCGTCGAGAAGGCCGAGTCGCGGAACGGGTTGGTCAGGTCGTAGACGAACATGCCCATGTACGACACCTGCCCGTCGGGCGCGGTGGCGAAGAAGGCGTTCTGCGTCATCCCGAGGGCCGACCCGTCCTGGACGTCGGCGCTGACCTGGTCGCCGCCCCGGCCGGCGGTCGTGTAGTTGAAGAACTGGAAGTTCCCCCCCGCCTCGTCGAACCCGTACTTGAAGTGGACGTCGTGGAGGACGTTGTTCAGGTAGAACAGGTTCGTTACGGCCGCGTCCACGGACGCGTTCGGGGCGGCGGCGAGGTTCAGCGGGTAGTTGAAGACGAGCCCGGCGCCGGCGTCCGGGCGGTTGCTGCTCGGCGGGCCGAAGCCGCCCCCGTTGTCCACGTCGAACGGGTCGTACTGGGCGAAGACGTTGTTGCCGCGCGTGTCGGTGTACTCGGGGGCGGCGTCGCCGTCGTTGTCCTGCCAGCCGAACGGCGAGGCGGTCGGGTCGGCCGGGTTCACCGTGATGACCCGCGGGCCGGTCTGCGGGTCGTTCGTCGGGATCGGCTGGATGTTGTAGGTCGCCGAGTACGCGCTGACCCAGTTGCTCCAGAACGTCACCTGCCCGGTCTGGGCGTCCACGGCCACGTCGAACACTGGTCGGGGGCCGGCACGTCGATGTCGAAGTGCCAGGCCAGCCGCCGCCGGCCGTGTTGACGTACACCAGCCGGGCGTCGATCGGGGCCCGGGCCAACTCCGGTTCCGACACCATCGACAGCGAGTCGATCGTGCCGGTGGTCGAGGTCAGGAGCGGCGCCGACGACAGGGTGATGCCGAAGTAGGCACGGCCGCCGCGGGGAGACGGCATCGGCAACGGCCACCGCGGGCGTCGGGATCACGCCGGTCTGCGTCCCGCCCAGGCCGGAAACGAACCCGCCGTTCACCGACAGGATGCGCCCGTCGGCCGCGACGTGCACGCCGATCGAGGTGTTGAGAACTTCCAGGCCGTTGTGGTACTGCCGGAAGTAGGCGTGCGACAGCTGCGTCCCGGTCGAACTGCGGTAGAAGTCGGTGACTTGCGCCCCCGCGACGTCGGCCGGTGAGAGGTTCATCGCCGCGGCGTTATTCACCAGGGCGTACCGTGCCAGGGTGAGCGCGTCACCCTCCTGCGGCGCGGTGAGGTACTGGGTGCCGCCCAGGACGGTCGTCGGCGGCTGGAAGTTTAACCCCGCATCGGCGTGCGGGTCGAACGGCGGGGGCGGCGGCAGGGTGACGTCGAGGACGGCCGGTACCGACCGGTCTTCCAGCTGGGTGAGTCGGAGAGAGGTCGGGCGGGTACGATCGCGCCGGGCACGCATCGGTCAGTCTCCGGTCAATCAGCGAGGCGGAGGGTACGAAGCCTTGGCCGGCGTTGGATCCGGGGGGTACGGACCGGGGGCGCGGCCTGCGAATCTTCCATCCAGACGACGCACGAGCCGGCCGGGTTGGGCCGCAACAAGAATTCCGCGCCGATAGGCTACCCCTTCCCCGACCGTGCTACAACCGGAAACGACTGGCACGGCGGGAATTAACTCCTGTCAGTTCCGGGCGTAAGGGCGATGCCGAGGGCGCCGCGCGGCCGGCCGGGGTGGTCGTCCGGGCGGGTGCGAAAATGACGGCGGGGATGAGCTCCGAATCGACCCTGCGAGTCGGTACTCCCGTCCCGGCCGGCGGTTCGGTAGAATCATTCCGACTGGCGCCACCGGAGAGCGTATGAGCCCGCCGCCCCGCCCCGACGACGAACCGCCTCCCGCCAACCGCGAGGAAGTCGGGGAACCGGCCCGCGACCCGCTCCTCGATGACCCGTTATTCGCCGAGATCGTCGAAGCCAGGCCGCAACCCGAGCTGACAATCGAACCCACGGTCGCGGAACCCGTGGACGACCTGCCGGTGGCCGAGGTCGCCCCGCCGCCGCGGGCGACGCCCGTCGAACGGCCGCGCCCGCGGCCCGTTGCCCCGCCCTCGCCGCGGCGGCAAGAGGAGCCGACGGACGGGCCGAGGCCGCGGGTGCTCGCCGCGTGCTCGGTCATCGGCTGTTTCGGGCTGGGCTTCATCGGGGCGATGTCGTTCATCGGCTGGGCGGCGCTGACGCTCCTGTCCGGGTTACCCGACGACCGCCGGCCCGACGGGACGGGAGCGAATGCCGCGCGGCCCGGCCCGGTCGCCCCCACTCAGATGTCGGAACCGGGCCGGCAGCTAAAGTTGCCCGGCCGAGTGTATGCCGTCGGCCGGGCGGCCGGCGGCCGCTTCCTGCTGCTCCACGTGCAACAGACGCAGCAGGTGCTCGTGTTCGACCCGAACTCCGGGAACCTGTTGCCCCACCGGTTCGAGTGCGGCCCGAAGGGGCTGTTTGCGGGGTCCGCGTCGAAGCTGTTCGTCTACCGCCCCGACGCGGCCGGTCAGGAGTTGCAACGCTGGGACCTGGGGAGCGGGGCCCGCGAGCTGACGGCGGCGAAGCCGTCGGACGTGCTGACCCCGAGCGCGTTGGTGGTGGGAGCCGGCGTAGACGGGCCGGTGTACCTCGTTTCCACGCCGGCGAACGCCGGCGGGGGCATCCGGGCGATCGAC
>JBGAQM010000145.1:0-14361 GCA_044220735.1 Urbifossiella sp.
GGCTGCAACAGGAGTCGCGGCGGCTGATGTCGATCGACGACTACAACGCGCTGTTCCACGTCATCGGGCTGCCGCCGATCAGCAAGGACTTCGAGAAGGACAGCACGTTCGCCGAGCTCCGCCTCGCCGGCCCCAACCCGGTGATGATCCACCGCATCTCGGGCGTCGATTCGCGCTTCCCGGTCACGGACGAGCACTTCCAGGTCGCGCTGCCCGTCGACACGCTCGCCGCCGCGGGGGCCGAGGGGCGGCTGTTCCTCGTCGATTACCAGGAGCTCGACGGCATCGAAAACGCGATCGCGCCGGGCGGGCAGCAGAAGTACCTGTACGCCCCGCTGGCGCTGTTCGCGGTGAACAAGCTGACGCGGCAGCTCACGCCGGTCGCCATCCAGTGCAAGCAGAAGCCGGGGGCCGACAACCCCATCTTCACCCCGGACAACGGCTACAACTGGCGGATCGCCAAGACGATCGTCGAGATCGCCGACGGCAACTTCCACGAGGCGGTGACGCACCTCGGCTGGACGCACCTGACGATCGAGCCGTTCGCCGTCGCCGCCCACCGCCAGCTCGCGCCGACGCACCCGCTGAAGGTGCTGCTGGCGCCGCACTTCGAGGGAACACTGGCGATCAACCACATGGCCCGCACCAAGCTCATCTCGCCGGACGGCGTGGTGTCCAAGCTGCTGGGCGGCACCATCGACGCCACCCTCGGCCTGTCCGCCCGCGGGGTCCAGAGCCGGCTGTTCAAGGACCAGCTGCCGCCGGCGACGTTCGAGCGCCGCGGCGTGGGAACGGACTCGATCGCCGGCTACTCCTACCGCGACGACGCGCTGCTCCACTGGGAGGCGATCCGCGAGTGGGTGGCGGGCTACCTCCGCTGCTTCTACCGCTCCGACGCCGAAGTCGCCGCCGACCACGAGGTCGTGGCGTGGCTGACAGAGGTGTCGGACAAGGGCGGCGGCCGCCTCCGCGGGGTAGATCCGGCGCGGACGCTGGCGGAGTTGGTGGACGTGACGGCGCTTGTCATCTTCACCGCGAGCGCCCAGCACGCGGCGGTGAACTTCCCCCAGTACGACGTGATGAGCTACGCGCCGGCGATGCCGCTGGCCGGATACGCCCCGGCCCCGACGGCGAAGACCGGCGCGACCGAGGCCGACTACCTGGCTCACCTGCCGCCGCGCGACCAGGCGCTGCTGCAGATGAACACCGGCTACATGCTCGGCGACACGCACTACACGCGGCTCGGGTACTACGGCGACGACTACTTCGGCGAGCCGCGGCTGGACGAGCTGGCGGGCCGGTTCGCGGACAAGATGCTGGACATCGAGAAGACGATCGCGGACCGCAACACGCGGCGGCGGCCGTACCCGTTCATGATGCCGTCGGGGGTGCCGCAGAGCATCAACATCTGACGTGGGGCCGGTTTCCAGCCGGCCATGCCTGAGCCGGCCGGCTGGAAGCCGGCCCCACGAAAATCCGAGCACGCCGTGGACGATCTCCTCACGCTGAACGGCATCAACGGCGCCACCGGCGAGTACCTCGTCCCGCCGATTCCCGTGGCGGACGCCTACGACCTCGCCCGCGGCAAGCCGCCCGAGTCGCTCCTCGCGTCGTGGTTCCGCGCCGTCGTCAGCGTGCTGAAGCGGCCGAAGCTCGGCCTGCCGATGGACGTGGAACCCACGAACGTCGCCCGCGCCGGCTGGGCGGTCGTGCTCCCGGCCGGCGCCGCGCCGGAGCTCAAGGCCGCCGTTCAAACCCTGATCGATCACCGCAAGAAGTCGGTGCCGCCGGACCGGTGCAAGGTGCTGGAGTACCGCCCCGGCGAGGGGATGAAGAAGTGGCTCGCCCGCCACGGCATCGCCCCCGGGACGATCGACCCGCGGAAGGTGCCGTACTACGTCACCCTCGTCGGCGGCCCCACCGACATCCCGTTCGACTTCCAGTACCTCCTCGACGTGGAATACGCCGTCGGCCGGCTCGCGTTCGACACGCCCGAGCAGTTGCGCCGCTACGCCGAGGGCGTCGCGGCGCTCGAAAGTGCGAGCACCGCGAAGACGGCGAAGGAACTCGTCTACTGGGGGCCGCGCCACGCCGCCGACCGCTCGACGCAGATGAGCGCCGACGCCCTCATCACGCCGCTGTCGGCCGGCACGGCGGACGACCCGGCGCCCGCGGCCGAGAAGGGCTTCCGCTCGCGCACATTCAAGGCGGCCGACGCCACGAAGGCGAAGCTCCTCGAAACGCTTCACTCGACGCCGCCGGCGGTGCTGTTCACGGCGTCGCACGGGATGGGCTGGCCGAAGGACGACCCGCGGCAGCGGCCGGCGCAGGGGGCGTTGCTGGCGCAGGACTGGCCCGGGTTCGGGCAGGTCGGGCCGCAGCACTACCTCACCGCCGCCGAGGTCGAGGACGGGGCGAACGTCGGCGGGCTGGTGGCGTTCCTGTTCGCGTGCTACGGGGCCGGCACGCCGGCGTTCGACAACTTCCTCACCGAGCGCGGCCGCGGCCCCGTGGCGGTGGCGCCGGCGCCGTTCGTGGCGGCGCTGCCCCAGCGGCTGCTGTCGCACCCGAACGGGCCGGCGCTCGCCGTGATCGGGCACGTCGAGCGGGCGTGGGGCTACTCGATCAAGCCGCCGGGCGCCGGCACGCAGATCGGCCCGTTCCGCGACTTCCTGGGGCGCACCCTGTCGGGCCAGCCGGTCGGCCACGCCATGACGGCGTTCGGCGCGCGGTACGCGTCGCGGTCGTCGGAGCTGTTGAGCTACCTCGACGACTCGGCGTCCGTGACGCGCCCGGCGGCGGCCGAGCTGGCGGCGTGCTGGGCCGAGCGGAACGACGCGCAGAACTACGTCCTCCTCGGCGACCCAGCAACGCGGCTGCGCCCCGAGTTGTTGTCGCAATGACGCGCCCGGTTCTGTTGCCGCTTCGGCTTCGCGTCTCGCAGCGCGAAGCCGCAAGCGGCAACCGAACCGGGTCACCTCGTATCGTGTCCTCACCCCCCCCGAGGCACGCCCATGCCCGCCCCGTACCACGTCCGCCTGGCCGTGTCCCAGTACGGCGACCAGTTCCGCGCCGAGCTGTTCACCGAAGACCTCGGCGACACCGAGGGCGACCTCCTCAACGAGCTCCCGCCGAGCCTCGGCGAGTGGGTGCCGTACCTCGCCCAGGGGGCCGAACTGCCGCCCGACGCCGCCCGGCAACTCGGTAAGGACCTGTTCGCCGCCCTGCTCGGCCAGCCCGAAAACGCCAAGAAGTGGGCCGACGTGCTCGCCCGCGCCGGCCAGACCGACCGCCCCGTGCGGCTCCTCATCGACGCCACCACCGACAGCGTCCGCGACCTCCCGTACGGGCTGCTGTGCGAGCCGCACGACGACTGGTTCCTGTTCCGGGCCGGGAAGAAGAACCCGGTGCGGTTCGTCCGCATCCTCCGCCGCTGCTCGCCGCGGCCGCTCACCCTCGGCGACCGCCCGCGCGTTCTCGTCGCGGCGGCGGAACCGGTCAGCGGCGACGTGCCCGCGTTCGACGCCGCCGGCCGCCTCAAGGCGCTGTGCGGCGCCCTCCAGGCGTACGCGGAAATCTTCCTCGTCGGCCCGCAGGGCGTCGCCGCGCTCGCCAGCCTCGCGGCCGCGACGACGAACTTCGCGCCGTTCACCCGCACCACCCGCGACGCCCTGAAGGCGGCGCTGGCCGGCTCCTACGACGTGATCCACCTGCTGGCCCACGGCCACGGCGCCGGCGTGCTGCTGTGCGGCCCCGACGGCACCCCGGCCGAGACGACCGCGGGCGAACTCGCCGAGTGGTGCGGCGCCGGCACCGCGGGGCTGGCGTTCCTCCAGGTGTGCAAGGCCGGGCAGACCGCCGGCCGCGGCGGGTTCGGCGGCGTCGCGCAACAGCTCCTCAGCCCGCGCGGCGGCAACCTCGCCGCCGTCGTCGCCAGCACCTTCCCGCTCGACGCCGAGCACAGCACCACCGCCGCCGCCGCCTTCTACCGCGGCCTCGCCGCCGGCAAGACGCCCGAGGAGGCGCTCGCCACCGACGTCGCCGAGACGGACTGGACGTGGGCGTTTCTGGAGTTGTGGGCGCGGCCGGGGGCGCTCGGCGGCACGAAGCAGCGGGCGGCGTTCCAGTTCGTGTCGCCGTACCGCGGGCTGTCGAGCTTCACCGAGCGCGACGCCGACCTGTTCTTCGGCCGCCGCTCCGAAGTCACCGAGCTGCTGAACATCCTCCGCACGGAACCCGCGGTCGGCGTCGTCGGCGACTCGGGGAGCGGCAAGACGTCGCTGTTGCAAGCCGGCCTGGTGTACGCCGTGCGGCAGGCGGGGCTCGCCGGGCTGGAGCGGTGGCGGGTCGTGTCGCTGCGGCCCGGCTACCACCCGGCGCAGGCGCTGCTCGCGGCGCTGAAGCCCGGCGACACGTCGCAGCCGACCGCCGCCGTGCTCGCCGCCGCGCTGCGGGCCGACGACCGGCCGCTGCTCGTCATCTTCGACCAGTTCGAGGAGGCGTTCACGCTCTGCCGCGACCCGGACGAGGCGCGCACGATGACGCAGGCGCTCGCCGACCTGGTGGCCGCGCGACCGGACCGGTTCCGCCTCGTCATCGGCATGCGGAGCGAGTTCCTCGGCCAGTCGGCGGGGCTGCCGGGCCTGAGCCGGCTGCTGCGGCGGCCGTGGGTGCTGCGGCCGCCGGGCGCCGACAACCTCCGCGCCATCGTCGCCGGCCCGGCCGAGCACTGCGGCTACACGTTCGAGGGGCCGCTCGCCGACGGCAACCCGGCGCACGCCGTGAACCTCCTCGACCGCATCCTCGCCGACCCGCTGCTGGCGTCCGGCGACGGGGCCGTGCCGTCGCTGCCGCTGTTGCAGTTCGCGCTGGAGCGGCTCTGGCTGAAGGCCGTGGAGACCGGCCGCACCCAGTTCACGCACGCCAGCTTCGACGCGCTCGGGTGCCTCGGTACCGCCATCGCGCAGCACGCCGAGGCGACGTACCTGGCCACCACCACCGCGACCGGGCTCGGCGTCGGGGCGCGGGCCCTCGCGGAGCACGTCATCACCGCGCTGGTCACCGACCGGGGCACGCGCCAGCCGCGGTCGCGCGTCGCCCTCGAAGCGGAACTGGGGAAGCCGGACGCGGCGCGGGCGGTCATCGACTACCTCGTCGGCGAGCGTCTCTTGACCGTGCGCAGCGACCCGGCCGACCCGGGCGCGTCGCTGGTGGACCTGGCGCACGAGGCGGTGATCCGCCACTGGGACCGGCTCCGCGGGTGGCTCGCCGAAGACCCGCAGGGGCGGGCGATGCGCGACGAGTTCCGCACCGCCGTCGAGAAGTGGGAGGCCGGGTTCGCCGGCGTGCCGCCCAAGAGCACCCGCGGCCTCCCCGGGGCCGACGTGTGCCGCAACTACCTGACGTGGATCGACACCCACAAGCCGCAGCTGCCGCCGGTGGCGGTCGAGTTCGTGGCGGGGATGCGCCGCTACCTCACCCGCCAGAAGCGGATCACGGCCGCGGTGGTCGTGGTGATGGGGCTCCTCACCGCCGCGTCCGCGTCGCTGGCGCTGTTCGCCGACAGCAAGGCGCGACAGGCGAACAAGAGCGCCGACGACGCGAAGGAGAGCGAGAAGCAGGCGAAGGCCAGCACCCACCAGGCGCAGGTGCGGGCGGCGACGCTGGCGCTGGACCGCGGCGTCCAGCTCAGCGAGCAGGGGCGGCCGCGGTTCGGGCTCCTCAGCATGGCCTACGCTCTCCAGGTGTGCCCGCCGAAGGAGTCCGGCGACGACGCGGCCGGCCTCCGGAACGTCATCCTCACGAACCTCCACGGCTGGGCCACCCACCAGCTCTGCCTCGACGACGTGCGCGTCGTCCCCGGCCCGGCGGTCGCCGCCGACCCGGCCGGGAAGGTCGTGCTGTCCCGCGTCCCCGGCGGCACCCGGCTGCACGACCTCGACGACCCGAAGAAGACGTTCCCGGTGATCCCGGACCTGCCGAACACCACCGCCGACGTGAGCGTGTGGGCCGACGTCCACGCCGACGCCCGCACCGTGTTGGTGTCGAACGGGCGCGGGGTCGCGCGGCTGTGGGACGCGGTGACCGGGACGCCGCTCGGGCCGGAGTTGGCGACCAACGCGGCCGGCCCGGCCGTCCTCAGCCCGGACCGCAAGACGGTCGCCACCGCCGACGCCAAGGGGGACGTGACGCTGTGGGCCGCGACCCACGCCGGCGGCGGCGAGGCGTTCGGCCGCAAGCAGTCGCACCAGGGGAAGGTGCACGCCCTGGCGTTCAGCCCGGACGGCACCCTCCTGGCCACCGGGTGCGGCCGCGGCGCGTCGGCCAAGGACGGCCACGCCGGGGTCTTTCACCTCGTGGACGCCCAAACGGGCGACCTGATCCGCCGGGTGCCGATGGACGTGACCGTGACCGCCGTCGGGTTCAGCCCGAACGGGCGGCGGGTGGCCGGCGGCGGGATCACGGTGAGCATCTGGGACACGGCCGCGCTCGCCGACCGCGTCTCGGGGCCGGGCTCGTACGTGCCGCCGATCGGCGAGCGGGCCAGCCCGGAGAACACCGTCCGGGTGCGGTTCGACCCGGAGAACCAGGACCACCTGCTGGCGGTCAACCCGTCCGGCGGGCTGGCGATCACCCACGCGGCCGACCGCCAGTTCGGGTCGGGCGAGCGGCTGTCGCCGCAGGGGTGGCTGGCCGGCGCCGGGTTCCGCGAGAACGGGCAGGTGTTCACCGCCAACGAGGACGGCACCGTCCGCCTGTGGGGGCGGCCGAAGTACGACCCGACGAACGACCGGTTCGTGCTACCCCTCGGGCCGTTCCCGCACTTCGCCGTCATCAACAACGTGCTGTGCGTGGACTACAGCCCGGACGGCAAGGCCGTCGCCGCCGGCACCCGCAACGGCAAGGTGTACGTCTACCACCTCGGCGGCCCGCGCACCCCGACCGTGTTCGACTGCAACGTGAAGGGCGGCGTGAACGACTGGGGCCAGGTGACGGAGGTCGAGTTCAGCGCCGACGGCCGCCGGGTCATCGCCCAGACCGCGACGTTCGACGTGTTCCTGTTCGACGTGCCGCCGCCGGGCACCGCCGACGGCGGCCCGAGCGTCCACAGCAACCTGTACGCCGTCGCGCCGGACGGCCGCACCGTGCTCACCCGCGCCCAGCACGCGGAGAAGGACGGGCGGAACTACCACGTCTTCGGGCCGGGGAAGGACGGGCCGTGCCGGCTGGACGTGGCGGGGCCGATCGGGCCGACGTACGAGGTGGCCGACGACGGGTTCCTGATGCGCGTCCGGTCGGCGGCGTTCAGCCCGGACCTCGGCCGGGTGGCGGTGACCGACCGGGCCGGCGTCGTGGGCGTGTACGCGCTCGCCACCGGGGACCGCGTGGCCGGCCCGCTCGCCCACCAGACCGCCGACGGCCGCGACGCCATCCGCGAGGTGGCGTTCAGCCCGGCGGGGGACCGCCTGCTGACGCGCAGCCCGCGGGCGGTCGGCCTGTGGAAGACGGACGGGACGCCGGTAAAGCTGGTGGAGAACCGCGTGGGCATCCAGCTGTCGCGGTTCAGCCCCGGCGGCCGGCTCGTGCTCGGCGGCACGAACTTCAACTCCGGCGAGGTGTGGACGGCCGACGGCGGGGTGGCGCTGAAGCAGCCGCTGGTCCACGGCGGCGAGGTGTGGGGCATCTCGGCCAGCCGCGACGAGCGGCGGGTGATCACGGCGAGCTACGACCAGACGGCGCGGGTGTGGGACGTGGCGACGGGGAAGCCCGTCTCGCCGCCGCTGACGCACGATAGCGGGGTGAGCGACGCGGAGATCAGCCCGGACGGGCGGTACGCGCTGACCGGAAGCTGGGACGGGACGGTACGGGTGTGGAAGCTGCCGGACACGGCCCCGGACGACGAGCCGCGGATCACCGCGTGGGTGGAGGTGCAGACGGGGCTGCGGGTGGCCGAGAGCGGCATCGGCCAGCTGATGACCGCCGACGAGTGGAAGCGGCGCCGCGACGAGCTGGCGCGCCTCGGCGGCCCTCCGCCGGGCATCGTGCGCTGACCGTGGGGCCGGTTTCCAACCGGCCGTCGGCAGCGAAGCCGGTTGGAAGCCGGCCCCGCGATTGTCCCTGCCGCCGCGCGCGGATAACATTCACTTCTCCCCGGCCCGCCCACCGGCCCCGCCTTCGCCCGGTGCCCTGCATGGGTCTCGTCCGCCTCGCCATCGGGAACGTCTACGGCGTCGTCGTCCTCGCCCTCGCGCTGATGGTGCTCGGGTCCGTCGCCATCGTGTCCATCCCCGTGGACATCCTGCCGGCGTTCCGCGTCCCGGCCGTGCAGGTGATGACGTACTACAACGGCATGCCCGCCGGGTCCGTCGAGCGGACCATCACCAACCGCATCGAGCGGTGGGTGAACCAGGCCCCCGGCGTGCAGGCGGTCGAGTCGCGCAGCCTCCCCGGCGTCAGCCTCGTGCGGGTGATCTTCCGCGAGGACGTGGACCCGACCGCGGCGCTCACGCTGACCAACTCGCTCGCCCTCAGCACGCTCCCGACGCTGCCGCCGAACACCCTCCCGCCGGTCGCCCTGCCCTACGACCCGACCGGCACCCTGCCGCTCGGCATCCTCACCGTCAGCAACCCCGGCCTGAGCGAGACCGGCGTCAAGGACGTGGCCCGCATCGAGGTCCGCAACCTCCTCGGCACCGTCCCCGGCGTCGTGGCCCCGGTCGCCGTCGGCGGCAAGGACCGCACCATCCTCGTTTACCTGGAGCCGAAGAAGCTCCAGGCCCGCCGGCTGTCCGCGACCGACGTGGTGCGGGCCCTCCAGGAGCAGAACCTGATGGCCTCGCCGGGGGCCGCGTACTTCGGCGACACGATGGTGCTGCTGGACACGAACGCGATGGTGGCGTCGGTCGCCGAGCTGAACCTGATCCCGATCCACGTCCCGGGCGGCGAGGTGGTGCTGCTCGGCGACGTGGGCCACGCCGAGGACGCGGCGGCGATCCAGACCTCCCGCGTGCGGGTGAACGGCCGGCAGCAGGTGTTCATCCCGATCTACCGGCAGGGCGGGTCGAGCAGCCTCGCCGTGGCCGACGGCGTGCGCGCCGCCATCCCGCAGGTCGAGAGCCGCGTCACGGAGGGCACACAGCTCGACTTCGTGATTGACCAATCGGAGTACGTCCGCAAGTCGATCGAGAGCCTGGTGCACGAGGGCGTCGTCGGCGCCATCCTGGTGTCGGTGATGATCCTGATCTTCCTCGGCGACTGGCGGATGACGGTGATCGCGTCGCTGTCGCTGCCGCTGTCGATCCTGGGGGCGATGATCGGGCTGCGGGCGACGGGCGAGACGATCAACGTGATGACGCTCGGCGGCCTGTTCCTGGCGATCGGCCCGCTGGTGGACAACGCCATCGTGGTGCTGGAGAACACGCACCGCCACCTCGGCATGGGGAAGCACCCGGCCCGCGCCGCGGCCGACGCCTGCTCCGAGCTGACGCTGCCGGTGCTGGTGGCGACGCTCGCCCTCATCATCGTGCTGTGCCCGGTGGCGCTGACGCCGGGCGTCGGCGGGTTCCTGTTCAAGCCGCTGACGCTGGCCGTGGCCTTCGCCATGCTCGCGTCCTTCGCCCTGAGCTGGACGTTCGTCCCCGCCCTGTGCGCGAAGATGCTGAAGCAACACCACACGCCGCACGAGAATCCGGGGGCGCACGCCCCCGCCCCGCGTGGGCTCTACGCCCGCATCAGCGGCGCGATCGACGCCTGCGGCCGCGGCTACGCCGCGCTGCTGGGCGTCGCGCTGCGACACCGCGTCGTCACGCTCGCGCTGGTGTTCGCGGCGTTCGCCGCGTCGCTGCTGCTGTTCCCGCGGATCGGGCAGGAGTTCTTCCCGCAGGTGGACGCGGGCCAGATCACCATCACCGTGCGGGCGCCGTCCAGCTCGCGGCTCGACGCCACCGAGCGGCGCGTCGCCGACGTGGAGGCGTTCGTCGAGAAGACGATCCCCGCGGCCGAGCGGCAGATGATCGTCTCCGAGATCGGCCTCACGACCGACTGGTCGGCGGCGTACACCCAGAACGCCGGCCAGATGGACGCCGTCATCCGCCTCCAGCTCACGCCCGGCCGCACCCGGAGCGCCCAGGAGTGGGCCGTGGCGCTGCGGCACGCGATGGCCGCGGAGCCGAAGTTCGCCGACCTGCAAATCGCCTTCGACACCGGCGGCATGGTCACCGCGGCGCTCAACTTCGGGGCGTCGTCGCCGATCGACGTGGAGGTGACCGGCGGGAAGGGCGAGGACGCCATGACCGCGGCCCGGCTGGTGCGCGACCGCATCGCCCGCGTCCCCGGCGCCGCCGACGTGCGCGTCCAGCAGCGGACCGACGCCCCGTACCTCATCCTCGACGTGAACCGCGTCCGCGCCGCCGAGGTCGGGCTGACCGCCCGCGACGTGGTCCTTCAGGTCGTGGCCGCGATGAACAGCAGCGCGTCGATCAGCCGGAACTTCTGGATCGACGTGAAGACGGGGAACCAGTACTTCGTCGCGGTGCAATACCCGGAGGAGCCGGGCCGCACGATCGACGACCTGCGCGGCATCATGGCGACGGGCACGAGCGCCGCCCAGGTGCCGCTGGCGTCGCTCGTCGAGCTGCGGCCGAACACGGCCCCGGTCGAGATCACGCACAGCATGCTGCGGCGGACGACGAACGTGCTGGTGAACACCGAGAACCGCGACACCGGGAGCGTGGCGCAGGACATCACCGCGGCGCTGAAGGAGCTGGAGCTGCCGCGCGGCGTGCGCGTCGAGCTGAAGGGCGAGTACGCCCGGATGCGCGAGTCGTTCCAGAGCCTCGCCCTCGGGCTGGGGCTGGCGTCGGTGCTGGTGTACCTCCTGATGGTGCCGCTGATGCGGTCGTTCGTGATGCCGATGATCGTGATGGCCGCCGTGCCGCTCGGCCTCATCGGCGTGCTGCTGACGCTCTACTTCTCGGGCACGACGCTGAACGTGCAGTCGGAGATGGGCGTGATCTTCCTGGTCGGCATCGTCGTGTCGCAGGGCGTGCTGCTGCTCGACTTCGCCAACCAACTGCGGAAGCAGGGCCGGCCGGCCGGCGAGGCGGTGGTCGAGGCCGCGACGGTGCGGTTCCGGCCGATCATGATGACGTTCTTCGCCACCTTCCTCGACCTGCTGCCGATGGCGATCGGCCTCGGCCGCGGGAGCGAGGCGCTGACGCCGCTGGCGCGCACCGTCGTCGGCGGGCTGGTGTCGGCCACGGCGCTGACGCTGTTCGTCGTCCCGGTGCTGTTCACCCTGCTCGTCCGCGACCGCAAGCACACGCACCCCATCCACCACGACCACGGGGAGCACCCATGAGCCACCACGCGCCCCGCCTCCGCGCCGGCCGCCGCCGGCGCGTGCTGATCGCGCTCGTCGCCGTCGCCGGCGTCGCCGGGGTCGTCGCCGGGTCGGGGATGCTCAAGGGCTTCCTCCCGCACCCCGTCGTCGCCGACGGCGCCCCGGGCCGCGAGACCGACGACCGGCCGGTGACGGTGAAGGCGGTCCGCCCGAAGCGCGACTCCAGCTTCCGCGTCACGAACCAGCAGCTCGCCAGCGTCGAGGCGTACTACGAGGCCGGCCTGCGGGCGCGGGCCTCCGGCATCGTGAAGGAGGTACCGCGCGACATCGGCGAGCCCGTCCACGCCGGCGACCTGCTGGTCGTCATCGACGCCCCCGACCTGGAACAGGCGGTGGCGCAGAAGGACGCCGTGATTCTGCAGCGGCTCCGCGAGGTGGACGGCGCCGCGGCCGACCTAGAGAGCGCGAGGGCCGGCGTCGAGGTGGGCCGCGCCGCGGTGCGGCAGAAGGACGCCGAGGTGACGCAGGCGCAGAACGTCCTGGCGTTCAAGACGAAGTACCTGGACCGGGTGACGGTGCTGGTCGCCGGCGGGTCGGTGACGCCGGACCGCCGCGAGGAGGCGGAGCTTGACGCGAAGGCGGCCGCCGCCGGCGTCGAGAGTGCGAAGGCCGCGGTGGCCCGCGCCGCCGCCGACCTGACCGAGCGGCAGGCGTCGGAGAAGAAGGCCGCGGCCGACCTGGACATCAAGCGGGCGCTCGTCGAGGTCGCCCGGCGCGACCGCGGCGTCGCCGCCGCGCAACTCGGCTTCGCCCGCCTGCGGTCGCCGTTCGACGGCGTGGTCGCCAAGCGGATCGTGGACCCCGGCGTGTTCGTGCAGAACGCCTCGACGGGGGCGTCGGAGCCGCTGCTGACGGTGGCCCGTACCGACCTGGTGACGGTGGTGATGCGGCTGCCGGACGCGGCGGCGGCGTACCTCGGGCCGCACACCGAGGCCGAGGTGGCGTTCGACCAGCTCCCGGGCGTGGTGGTGCGGGGGCCGGTGAGCCGGTTCAGCCCGATCATCAACCCGACCGACCGCATGGTGCGCGTCGAGGTGGACGTGTACAACGGCTCGGCCGACGACTACCAGCGGTTCGTGGCGCGGCAGCTGTCGCGGACGACGCTGCCGCTACTCTCCCCCGGCCTGGGCGGGCTCGCGGCGGCCGGCGCGGGCCACATGTCCGACCTGTCGGCGTTCAAGGGCGGCGGGTGGGGCTCGGTGCTGGTGCCCGACTGGGCGGGGGCGCCGCCGACGGCGCGGGTGGTGCCCGGAATGACCGGCACGATGCGGGTGGCGCTCGACAACATCGCCGGCGCGTACCTGGTGCCCTCGACGGCGGTGTTCACCCGCGGCGGGGTGCCGGCGGTGATGCTGGTGGAGGACGGCCGCACGCGGGTGGCGCCGGTGACGGTGCAGGTGAACGACGGCCGGGTGGCGCGGGTAAGGGCGGCGGCGACGTCTGCGTGATCGTGTCGGCTCGGCAGGCCGAGGTCGCCGACCGCGAGCGCGCGACCGCCGTGGTCGAGGACTGGTGACCGCGGCGGGCAGCCCGCTGATGTGGGGCCGGTTTCCGGCGGCCTGTGAAGCCTGGCCGGTTGGAAACCGGCCCCACACCGGCGGCCGCAAGTGACTTCCGTCCTCGTGTCACCCTGCCAGAAGCGCGACCGCGCGGCGCTCGTATCGCACCGCCGGTGCGGCGTCTCCAGCCGCCGCCCCTCCTGCCCCAGCGACCGACACCCCGCGGCCACCAGCCCCGTCGTCAGCAGCGTCCGCTCGACCGGGTACGGCGGCACCCCGGTGCGGAACATCTCCTCCGCCTGCGCCATGAGCGCCGCCGAGTAAACCACGTTCGGCACCGGCGGCAGGTAGAACAGCACCGACAGCGGCTCCGCCCGCCCCTTCAGCCGCGCCGCGAACGTGAAGTCCGTCACCAGCCCGTTCAGCAGCAGCATCGTCGCCTTCGTGCCGTCGGC
Organism: Urbifossiella sp.; assembly: GCA_044220735.1. GTDB lineage: Bacteria > Planctomycetota > Planctomycetia > Gemmatales > Gemmataceae > Urbifossiella. The sequence goes on from JBGAQM010000145.1 coordinate 13,356, forward strand.
GTACTCGACGCGGTACGCGACGGGGTTCCGCACCCACTCGCGCATCTGCGCCGGCGTCGGGTAGCGGTGACTGAACGTCGGCGGCTGGGCGAGCGTCTGGCTGCGGCACAGGCACGCCTCGAACAGCTTCGCGTCCCACCCGCCGGCCGCCAGCGCGCCTTCCACACCGCCTCGCCGCGCAGCGCCTGCACGGCGCTCACCCCGGTCTCGCCGCCCTTGCGGCGCTCGGCCATGCACTGGATCACTTCGAGGGCGTGGAAGTCGTAACTGTCCACGCCGCCGAACGCGACGCACATCAGCTCCTCGACCTCGGCGCCGAGCGGCAGGTCGACCGCCGGCATGCGGAACGTCACCGGCAGCGACGACCCCGCGAGAACGGAATGCGCAGCTCCTTCGCGGTGTCGGCCATCTCCTTCGCCCAGTCCCAGTTCCACGACAGGTGCTTGTCGTTGAACACCGGCCGCACCCCGCCGTCGCGGCGGAACACCTCGACGACCTGCTGGAAGAACTCGTAGCGCGGGTACTTCTTCTGGCCGAACTCGTTGTCGGGGTAGTTGCCGTGTTCGCCGATGACGAGGACGGCGTCCACGGCGAGGCGGTCGGTGCCGCGGCGGAGTGCGGCGGCGACCGACGGATAAATGGTGAACCCGGCCTCCTTGGCGCGTTCGCGGCTGAGGTCGGTCTTGGGGAACTGATCGACGTAGGCGCTGACGACGTCCACGGCGGGTCGGTGCCAGCGTCCGCGGACGGGGTATCCGGCGATGAAGCGCTCGGCCATGTGCCAGGCGTGCGAGCGGTCGCGCCACTCGGTGGTGACAACCGCGAGCTTGATGCGCCGCGCCGGCTCCTCCGCGGCGGCGGCGGTGACGAAGGGGGCGGCGCCGAGGGCGCCGAGGAACGTCCGTCGCGTCTGCACAGCGGCCTCCGGGTCGGGTGCGTGGTTCGGTGTGCCGTTACTCGTGCCCGGCGGCCGACTGAACGGCTCGTTCCAGTAGAAGGGCGGCGA